>NZ_JAYGGM010000005.1:0-380848 GCF_036314085.1 Microvirga sp. CF3016 | reverse complement strand
GGGCATTCCCGCAGCGCCTCCGGCCGCCCGGCCAACCCCGCCCGCGCCCGCTGCGGCGCCATCGGCACCGGCCGCTCCCACGGCACCAGCCCCAGCAACCCGCGCTCAGCCGACGGCTCCCCCACCTGCGGCGCCAGCCCCGCAGGCGCCTGGACGCCTCGCACCTCAGCAGGCGGCCCCCGGCCGCGCCGAGCCGCTTGATCCGTCGCGGGTCCGCATTGAGGATCTGCGCGGCCAGCGCCGCGAGCGGCGCGACGGCAATCGGGTCATCATCGAGGAGCCCGGTAACCGGACCATCATCCGTGAGGGTAATCAGGTCATCATCCGGCACGACGAGACGGAGCGGTTCCGCCGCACCTATCGCGATGCGGATGTCCGCGTCGAACGCCGTGGTGCCGACGAGGAGGTCACCATCGTCCGCCGTCCCGACGGCTCGGAGATCGTCACGGTTCGAGACGAGTACGGCAACCTGATCCGCCGCTCGCGGCGCGAATCAGCAGGCCGCGAGGTGGTGCTGATCGAGAACAGGCGCGGAGACCGCCGTCCGACCGGCTACGGATATACCGAAGAGGAGGTCGTGCGGCTGCCGCCGCCGGTCGTTCGCATCCCCCGCGAGCAGTACATCGTGGATGTGGAGGACGCCTCCCAGGAGGACCTCGTCGAGGCATTCACTGCGCCTCCCGTAGAGCGGATCGAGCGGTCCTATACGCTCGACGAGGTTCGCCGCAGTCAGCCGCTGAGGGAACGCATGCGTCGGGTCGACGTGGATACCGTGACCTTCGAGTTCGGCTCCTGGGAACTGGCTGGAGATCAGGCCGGAGCTCTGACGGGCATTGCCCAGGCGATCCGCTCCGCCCTGTCTCGAAACCCCAACGAGATCTTCCTGATCGAAGGCCACACAGATGCCGTCGGCGCGGACGAGGACAATCTGACCCTCTCCGATCGACGGGCGGAAACCGTTGCGACCATCCTCACGGAACGCTTCCAGATCCCAGCCGAGAACCTGACGACCCAAGGCTACGGCGAACAGTACCTGAAAGTGGACACGCAATCGCCCGAGCGGCAGAACCGCCGCGTGGCCATGCGCCGGATCACACCGCTGCTGCAGGGTCAGAACCAGCAATAAGACGATGGACCGGGAGGAGAAATCCTCCCGGTTTCCATTCGACCATCATTCCGGAAGACCGGCCAGACGCAGGCCTTCCGCGAAGCGGGCCATGGTTTCCTGGCTGAAGGCCATAGCCTCGATGATGGCGGAAATACTGATCCCGGGATAATGCTTCACCAGTTCGCCGACGCTCTCCCGTGCGCGCTCAAGATCGCCCGCCAGGGCATAGGATGGCGCGAGGGTCCGATGGACCCAGGTGGCACTCGGTTTTGCCCGCCATCCCTTTTCCTGCCACAGCGCCGCCTGATCGTATCGCTTCGCAATGAAGTGAGCGCAACCTATGCCCACGTCGCAGTTGAAGGCCATCGGATCGAAGGGGCTCAGACGCAATGACCGCTCGAAGTGCAGGATCGCGACCTCCGGGTCGTGCTGGTAGTTGTGCAGCCATCCGCTCCGGTTCCACGCCCAGGCGGAGTTCGGATCCAAAGCGAGTGCCCGCTCCAGCATCGACCCTGCCCGCTGATATTCCCTGGTAATCGTCAAGGCGGCGCCGAGTACCGTCAGAATGAACGGGTCGTCATGGGCGATTGCGGCGGCGGCCTGCGCCAGACGCAGGGTCTCGCGCTTGTCTTCCGGTACACTCTTCGACCAGTTGTAGACGATCTTCTGTCCGTGGCACCACGCCGCCAGGGACAGGGCAAGCGAATAGCCCGGATCGAGCAGAAGCGCCTTGTCGATGAGCCGCGTCGCCTCCCTGTTCGCCTCGAATTCTAGCGCCCAGACGTAAGGCAAGGCGCGCATGACGAGATCATAGGCATCGAGATTTTCCGGGCGTTTGCGCCGCGCCCGCTCGATCTCCGCGGCCCGGATGGAAGGTTGGATCGACCCGACGACGCTCGTGGTGATCTGATCCTGAAGGTCGAACACGTCCGCAATGACGCCATCGTAGTGCTCGGCCCAGAGATGCATTCCGCTGATGGCATCGACCAGCTGCGCGGTGATCCGGATCTTCTCGCCAGAGCGCCTGACGCTGCCTTCGAGCACATACCGGACGCCGAGCTCGCGCCCGATCTGCTGGACGCTCACGTTCCGACCTTTGTAGGCGAAAGTGGAATTGCGGGCGATGACGAAGAACGATCGGAACCGCGACAGGGCCGCGATGATGTCCTCGACGATGCCGTCCGCGAAGTATTCCTGGTCGGGATCCTTGCTGAGGTTGACGAAGGGAAGAACGGCGATGGACGGCTTGCCCAGCAGGGAGGCGGCGGAGCGCGCTTCCGACGGCAACACGGACGGGTCCAATCCGGCCAGGAGGCAATAAACCTTGACGAGTCTCCCGATATTCTTGAAGCGATGCTCGCCGTGATCCTCGAAGGGATACGGCAGCTTGTCTCTCACCTCCTCATGTACTTTTCCGGACAGGCAGATCCCGCCAGGTAGCGCCATCTTCTGCAAGCGCGAGGCGATGTTCACTCCATCTCCGAAGATGTCCCCGTCATCCTCGACGATGATGTCGCCGAGATTGATCCCGATCCGTAATTGAAGCGGTTTCGGATGCTCTCCGCCGGAAGCCCGGGACACTGCTTCCTGGAGATCGACGGCGCAGCGAACCGCCTCGACGGGACTCGAGAACTCGCACAGGAAACCGTCACCGATCGTCTTCACCAGACGGCCGTGGTGAGAGCCGATCTTCGGCTCGATAACTTTCCGCCGCAGGTCCCTCAGACGGGCAAGCGTGCCCTCCTCGTCTTTGGACATGAGATCTGAATAGCCCACCACGTCAGCAGCGAGGACAGCAGCGAGACGTCTCTGCGCCGTCTTGTCGGAAGAGCTGCTCATGGCCTCTCCAGAACGTCGACGTCGGCACTGATGGGCTACTTCGGAAGGTCAAACCAGGGAACGACCCGCCTACCTACAATCCTTTCAGGATAAAGCCTTACGGCTGATCTGGTTGCGTTCAAACAACGATTGAAATCGGTGAAAATCATCAAGGTCGGGATGATCTTGAGACTTCTTGCAGGAGAACCGAATTTTTCCCTGCACATGCGGAAGGTCGCGAACCCCATGGGCTGGAATACTGGGTTTCTAAGACCTTAGGAGAACATCCCTCAAGTATTCTGTGTTTTTTAACCCTTTAAAGTGACGTTGGGTTAAGAACATAAAGACGAGGGAGCCCGATGATGTTCGGTATTCTGCGGCGCGCTCAACAGATCGACGCTTCTGATCATGCCGTTTCGATCGTCCCGGAGGAGCCGACGGCGGCAGCTATGCGCGAGAGCCGTCTCGACACGGAGGTCATGGATACGCTGGAGGCCGATGTCCTGAAGGCGATCCATGGGGTCACGCAGGCCATCGCGGTGGCGGCCGCCGACGTCGCGGCGGTCGAGAAGGATCTCGCCGAGATCCGCGCCCATGCCGGAGATCTTGCCTCATCGGGCCGAACGGCCTCGGAGGAGACCCTCTCGCTCGCCTCCTCGACCGAGGAACTGGCCGTCACCTCGGCCGAGATCGGCCGCGCGATGGATCATGCGAGCGAGCGGATCGACAACGCAGTCCAGGCCGCCCGGAAGGCGAGCGCCCTCATCACGCAGCTTTCGGCCGCCACGGCAGAGATCGTCGGCATTGTCGACACGATCTCGACGGTGGCCCGGCAGACCAACCTTCTGGCGCTGAATGCCACCATCGAGGCCGCGCGGGCCGGTGAGGCCGGCAAGGGCTTCGCCGTCGTGGCCTCCGAGGTGAAGGTCCTGTCCACCCAGACCGCCCGGGCCGCCGACGACATCCGCCTGCGGATCGACCACCTGCGCGAGACGGCGCAGGCCTCCACGAGTGCCGTCGCGGAAGTGGTGGAGGTGATCCAGAGCGTCGGCCCCGTCTTCGACACGGTGCGCCATGCGGTCGGCGAGCAGAATGCAGCCATCGGCGAGGCCTCCCGCCTGGCGAGCGTGACCTCCGGCAGCGTCGGCAAGGTGAGCCAGTCGGCGGGCGAGGTGGACGCCATCTCCCTCGATGCCAGCCACAGGGCCCATCAGGCGGACCAGGCTACGAAGACCGCGGACGGGCTGGCGAAGGCCCTGGGGCAGCGCTTCGTCACCGTCATGCGACAGAGCGAGCTCGGCGACCGGCGACAATCGGACCGCCTGCCGGTCGATCGTCCTGCGACGATCCGGATCGGGGGACGCAGCGCCTCCACGCGGCTGATCGACATCAGCCACGGCGGTGTCCTGCTCGCGTCCGTCGCCGACCTGCGCATCGAAGCCGGCATCAGGGTAGAGATCGAGGTCCAACCGATCGGCCGCGTCGGACTCCGCGTCGTGGCGACGAGCACCATGGGCGTCCATTGCGCGTTCGACCAATGCGATGCCGAGACCCGGGCCCGGATCGACGGGTTCATCGCGCAGGTCGAGGCGACCTTCAGACCTCGCATCCTGCTCGTGCAGGAGACCGCCCGTCAGGTCGAGGCGCTGATCGAGCAGGCGGTGTCGGACGGCACCGTCGCGCGCGAAGCGGTGTTCGACACGGATTACAAGCAGATTTCCGGCACCGATCCGGTTCAATACGCCACCGCCTACCTGCCGGTCTTTGAGCGGATCCTGCCGTCGGTTCTGGAGAAGGTTCTGGCCTCGGATCCGTCGATGGCCTTCTGCCTCGCCATCGACCGGAACGGCTATATCCCGGTCCACAACAGGCTCTACTCGCAGCCTCAGCGAGCGGGCGATCCGGTGTGGAACGCGGCCAATGCCCGCAACAAGCGCATCTTCGACGACCGCGCCGGCATCACGGCCGCCCGATCCACGCGCCCCTTCGTCGTCCAGGCCTATGCGCGCGACATGGGCGGCGGCAAGATCGTCATGATGCAGGAGGTGGACGCCCCGATCCGCATCCTCGGGCGCCACTGGGGCGGGCTGAGAACCGCCTACAAGAGCTAGCCCCGTGGAAACTCCAGGCCCATCTCGCGGTAGCGCTCGGGATCGTCGCTCCAGTTCTCGCGCACCTTCACGAAGATGAAGAGGTGCACGGGGCTTTCCGCGATCTCGGCAATCTCCTTGCGGGCCGCCTGACCGATGGCCTTGATGGTCTGCCCGCCCTTGCCGAGGACGATCTTGCGCTGGCTGTCGCGCTCCACGAACACGGTCTGCTCGATGCGAACCGAGCCGTCGGGACGCTGCTGCCACTGGTCCGTCTCGACGGTGGACTGGTAGGGCAGCTCCTCGTGCAGGCGCTCGTAGATTTTCTCGCGGGTGATCTCGGCGGCCAGCATCCGCAGCGGCGCGTCGGAAATCTGATCCTCCGGATAGAGCCAATGGCCTTCCGGCATCATGGCGGCGAGCTGGCGCTTCATCGTGTCGATCCCGTCGCCCTTCAGGGCCGAGATCATGAAGGTATGCGCGAACGGCACCTGCTCGTTGAGCCTGGAGGCCATGTCGAGAAGCTTCGAGCGCTCGATCAGGTCGATCTTGTTGAGGATGAGCACCTTGGGCTGCTTCAGCTCGGGCAGCTTACCGAGGATCGCCTCGGCCTCCTCGTCGACGCCCTTGCGCACGTCGAGCAGGAGCGCGATCACGTCCGCGTCGCCTGCCCCGCCCCAAGCCGACGTGACCATCGCGCGGTCGAGACGGCGCTTCGGCTTGAAGATGCCGGGCGTGTCCACGAAGACGATCTGCGCATCGCCTTCGATGGCGATGCCGCGCACCAAGGCGCGGGTCGTCTGCACCTTGCGGGACACGATCGAGACCTTGGACCCGACGAGCGAGTTCAGGAGCGTCGACTTGCCCGCATTCGGCGCCCCGATGAGAGCGACGAAACCGGCCTTGGTGTTGGTTTGCTCAGGCTGTTCCATGCTCGTCCTCCGTCCACACGCCCTCTCTCAAGAGAAGGCTTCGCGCCGCAGCCTGTTCCGCGACGCGCTTCGAAGCGCCCTGGCCGAATGCGCCTTCACTGCCCTTCACCTTCACCACGACCCGGAACCTGGGGGCGTGATCGGGGCCTGTCTGCTCGGCTATGGAATAAGTCGGCGGCGGGAGTCCCCTCCCTTGAGCCCATTCCTGAAGGGCGCTCTTGGGGTCGCGCAGGGGCCGGCGGGGCGCCTCCAGAAGGGATTGGAACGAGCGCTCCACAAGGTTGCGGGCGGCCTCGTAGCCGCCGTCGAGGAAGACGGCGCCGATGATCGCCTCGCAGACATCGGCCAGGATGGTCTGGTTGCGTCGCTCGCCCGAATGGGCCTCGCCGGCGCCGAGCTTGAGGTAGGGCCCCACATCCCAGGCGATGGCGATCTCGGCGCAGCTTTCGCGGCGCACGAGTTCCGCCAGGCGCCGGGACAACTCGCCCTCCGGCGCGGATGGGAAGGTCTTGAAGAGCAGCTCGGCGATGGCGAGACCGAGCACGCGATCCCCTAAGAACTCCAGTCGCTGGTAACTCTGGCCCGCAGCCTGGGGGGCGCTGACATGGGTTAGCGCCTCGTCCAGGAGTTCGGGCTTTTCAAAGCGGTAGCCGAGCTTCTTCAGAAGCTCGTCGAGATTCGGCTTGCGGCGTGCCACGGGTCAGCGGATCCGCTCGAAGAGACGATTCCAGCGGATCTTCTGCGGCCATTCCCACGGACGCCACAGGGAGGCGCTCTCGTCGATGGAGAAGAAGATGATCTCGGCGCGGCCCACCAGATTCTCGAACGGCACCTGCCCGACGCTCGCCTCGTCGCGCGAGTCGGTGGAGTTGTCCCGGTTGTCGCCCATCATGAAGAAGTGGCCGGGCTGCACCGTGTAGACATTGGTGTTGTCCCAGTAGCCCCGGTCGCCGTCGCGTTCGATCACGAAGTGGGACACGCCGCCGGGCAGCGTTTCCTTGTACTGCGGCACGGAGATCGTGCGGCCGTAGAGGTCGGTGGTCTTGTAATCCTCCACCCGCTCGCGCTGGACCGGTTGGCCGTTGATGTGCAGGACGCCGCCGATCACCTGGATCTTGTCGCCCGGCAGGCCGATCACGCGCTTGATGTAGTCGGTCGAGTTGTCCTTGGGCAGCTTGAACACGGCAATCTCGCCGCGCTTCGGCTCGGCGCCGAAGATGCGGCCGGAGAAGATGCCCGGGCTGAAGGGAATCGAGTGCTTGGAATAGCCGTAGGAGTATTTGGAGACGAACAGGTAATCGCCGATCAGCAAAGTCGGAATCAACGATCCCGACGGGATGTTGAAGGGCTGGAAGAGCACGGTGCGGACGACGACCGCGATCAGAAGGGCCTGGACGATGACCTTGATGGTCTCCCAGAGGCCGCCTTCTTCGTTCTTCGCGCTGCTGCCCGCGTATTTGCTGCTTTTTTCGCTCACGTCCATCGACCTATGCTCTTGGAATATGGCGGCGGAGGCCGTCTTCATCCGTGTGGCAGGTCGAGAGGGGTTCGCACGCAGCCCCAAGGGCAAACCCCTCTCGATAAGATTCATTCGTTACCGCAGTCTCTCCCGAGATCGGAAGCGATCCTGCCGCGGCCATGCTCTAACCTAAGGCGCGTCCTGCCGCAACGCAGCCCCTCAGGCTGGCAGTGCTTCAATGATCACGAAGGCTTGCGCCATGGGCGGATCATCCGTCAGGGAGACATGGACCACCGCCTTATGGCCGGCGGGCGTCATAGCCTTGAGACGCTCCAATGCGCCTCCGGTCAACCGCATGGTCGGCCGGCCGCTTGGAAGATTGACCACCTCCATGTCGCGCCAGAAAACGCCGCGGCTCAGGCCGGTTCCCAGAGCCTTGGCGCAGGCCTCCTTGGCGGCGAAGCGGCGGGCATAGGACGGCGCGCGAGCCGCCCGGCGGTCGCTCCGCGCCCGCTCCCCCGCCGTGTAGATGCGGTGGGTGAATCGGTCGCCGAAGCGCTCGAGGGATTTTTCGATACGACGGATGTCGCAGAGGTCGGAGCCGATGCCGAGAATCACGCCGGCACCTGTGCCCGTCCCTCGTCCATGGCCGCCCGCATGGCCCTGACCGCCTCGTCAAGGCCGACGAAGATGGCTTCGCCGATAAGCGAATGGCCGATATTGAGCTCCACGATCTGAGGGATCGCCGCGACGGGGCGGACCGAGTCGAGGGCAAGGCCGTGTCCCGCATGGATCTCGAGGCCGATCCTGGCGCCATGCTCGGCTGCGCGCTTCAGCCGCTCCAATTCATGGGCGATCCGGGCCTGGTCGCCTTCGGCAACCGCCTCGCAATACGTTCCCGTATGGAGCTCGACCACAGGCGCCTGCAGGTCGCACGCGGCATCCATGACCTCGATCTCCGGCTCGACGAAGAGGGACACCCGGATGCCCTCGCCTTTCAGTTCCTTGATCACCGGACGCAGATGGGCATGGGCGCCGACGATGTCGAGACCCCCTTCCGTGGTGCGCTCCTCCCGCTTCTCCGGCACGAGGCAGGCCGCATGGGGGTGAATGCGCGTCGCGATCCCGACCATCTCGGACGTCGCGGCCATCTCGAAGTTCAGAGGCACGAAGAGCTGGCGCTTGAGCCGCTCCATATCCTGGTCCCGGATGTGGCGTCGATCCTCCCGCAGGTGAGCCGTGATGCCGTCGGCGCCGGCCAGGACGGCGAGATGCGCGGCCCGGATCGGGTCGGGATGGACGCCGCCCCGGGCATTCCGCACGGTCGCGACATGGTCGATATTGACGCCGAGGCGTAGAGGAGGAGCTTTCATAAGGGTGTTTTAGCTTATGGCGGTCCGTTGACCATAGTCCTGCAAGCCTTCAAACAGACTATCAACGGCAAATGCTTCTCGGCGTCACATCCTGCCGGTTCGCTCAGTGGGAATGAAAACCACCCCGTCATGGCTGTCCCCGGACTTGATCCGGGGATCAGTCCCGACCGTCCCGATCGGAGGAGTACGATGCTTCTCGCACCGGGATCACCGGCACGAGGCCGGTGATGACGCCGGGAGCAGTCCGCGAGACGACTCTTGCCTTCAGGCCGCAAATCGCCTATAGCGCCCGCTTCGCGTTCGCTCCGGCCGGGGGCTGAACGGACGGCATGGCCTGCCATGCAGGGTTTTCGGACCCGTCGTCCCGTGTCTCCGCCTTCGACAACCGCTCGGGCCTTGCAGGCTCGAAGGGCTTGGCGCCGATCGGACGCGCGAAACGGCCAAGACACTCCTCAAAGCAGTGCCGCGGCTTGAACCTCAAACCTGAGAAAGGCCCACTATGCCTCTCTACGAGCATATCTTTATGGCTCGCCAGGATGTCACCCCGCAGCAGGTCGAAGCTATGGTCGACCAGTACAAGGGTGTCATCGAGCAGAATGGCGGCAGCGTCGAGAAGACCGAGATGTGGGGCGTGAAGTCCCTCGCCTACCGCATCAAGAAGAACCGCAAGGCGCATTTCACGATGTTCAACCTCAACGCCCCGGCTCCGGCCGTGGCCGAGATGGAGCGTCAGATGCGCATCAACGAAGACATCCTTCGCTTCATGACCATCAAGGTCGAAGAGCTCGAAACCGAGCCGTCCGTGATGATGCAGAAGCGCGACCGCGACGAGCGCAAGGACCGTGAGCGCCGGGAGCGCGACGGTGGCGGCTTCGACGGCGGCAACGAAGGCGAGGAGGCATAAATCATGGCATTTGGTGCAACCGGTGGCGCTGCTGGCGGCGGCCGTCGTCCGTTCTTCCGTCGTCGCAAGACCTGCCCGTTCTCGGGCCCGAACGCTCCGAAGATCGACTACAAGGACACGAAGCTCCTGTCCCGCTACATCTCCGAGCGCGGCAAGATCGTTCCTTCGCGCATCACGGCCGTGTCGGCCAAGAAGCAGCGTGAACTCGCCCAGGCGATCAAGCGCGCCCGCTTCCTGGGCCTCCTGCCCTACGTGATCCGCTAACATGACCTTGGCGGGCCGCTTCGTGCGGCCCGTCTCCCAATACTAACGATCGCCCAGCGGTGAAAATCCGACGGGTCAGTTGGGGCCGCAGCCCCTAACCCTGCCGACGAGCAGCGGGACAGCGAGACGATGAATTTTGTTGCAACAGGCATAGGCGCGGGCCTCGTATCGGCCCTTCTGACCGCGGTGGTCGTCAAGGCGACCACGCTGGCGGCCGTGCTGTATCTTCTTGCCCCCATTCCCGTTCTGATCGTCTCCCTCGGTTGGGATCACCGCTCCGGCCTCGTGGCGGCCCTCGTCGGCGGCCTGGCCATTGCGTTGATCCTGTCCCCGCTCAGCGGCTTCGGCTTTGCCCTCATCACGGCCCTGCCCGCCTGGTGGCTATCCTATCTCGCCCTCCTTGGGCGTCCTGGACGGGACGGCACCATGGAATGGTATCCGGTCGGCCGGCTTCTGGCCTGGATCGCAGGGACGGCGGCACTGACCATCATCGCCGCCGGCGTGATCTCGACGGGAGGCGATTACAGCGCCTTCGACCAGAATGCCCGCGCCGTGTCCGAGGCCTTCGTCAACGCGCAGTTCAACACGTCCGGGCCCGATGCCCTCGACGCGGAAACCCGCGACGAACTGGTCAGCATCTTTGCCCGCCTGACGCCCTTCCTCTCGGCTCAGGGCTTTGCCACCGTTCTGGCGCTCTATCTCTGGGCGGCCGCCCGGATCGTTCATGCCTCCAAGCGCTTGCCGCGCCCATGGCCCTCGGTACCGGAACTCGTGATGCCGCGCTCAGCCGGGCTGATCCTGATCGGCGCGCTCGTCGTGGCGGGCACCTTCGACGGTTTCGTCGGCGCCCTTGGGATGGCTCTGTCGGGCTCCTTCCTCATGGCCTTCGCCTTGCAGGGCCTCGCCGCCATTCACGATCGGACACGGGGTAAATCAGGCCGCTCGTTCATCCTTTCGGCCCTCTACGTCCTCATCTTCGTCACCCAGGGCATCCTGATGGTCGCCCTGGCCCTGTTCGGCATTGCCGACACCGTCCTCGGCCTGCGCCGCCGCTTCGGCTCGCAGCCGAAACCCCCATCAACCCTTTCCACCTGATCACGAACCTAAAGGAGACAACCATGGAAGTGATCCTTCTCGAGCGCGTCGCAAAGCTCGGCCAGATGGGCGAGACCGTGAAGGTCCGCTCAGGCTACGCCCGCAACTTCCTCCTGCCGCGCGGCAAGGCCCTGCGCGCCACCGAGGCCAACAAGAAGCACTTCGACGCTCAGCGCGCCCAGCTCGAGGCCCGCAACCTCGAGCGCCGCAAGGAAGCTGAAACCGTCGGCGAGAAGCTGAACGGCCAAAGCTTCATCATCCTGCGCCAATCCGGCGAGACGGGCGTGCTCTACGGTTCGGTCTCGACCCGCGACCTCGCCGAGATCATGACCCAGAACGGCTTCACGGTCGATCGCAACCAGATCGTCCTCAACCAGCCGATCAAGACCATCGGCCTGCACACGGTGCCGGTCGCCCTCCATCCGGAGGTCGAGGTTCAGGTGACAATCAACGTCGCCCGCAGCCCCGAGGAAGCCGAGCGCCAGGCACGCGGTGAGTCGGTCACGACCCGCGAGGAGACCAACCTCGATGACCTCGGCCTCGAGGTCGGCGCCGCTCTGGCCGAAGCCGGCGGCGACGAAGAGATCTAAGCTAGAGCAATTGCTCAAGTTCTTGATTTGTTCTAAAATCGCGCTCTCCGTCGATTCGACGGGGAGCGTTTTTCTTTCGGGTTTCAAGCGTGTGGGAGAGTCAAGCTGCGACGCCTGCGAAAAGATGAACGGTGTGAGAATCGAGGACAGCGAGGACAGATCGGGAAGAGTCCCGGCTTCGTGTCCGCCTGGCAACCTTTAGGACACCATTTGCGGTCTAAGAGACTCTAACACTTATCTGTTTTCGGAGCGCCAGATGGCCACCGCCAATGCCCTGATCGCCCGCCTTGAGACCGCCGAGCCGCAGTTTCGGACGCCACCCAGCAACATCGAGGCCGAACAGGCTCTGCTGGGCGCGATCCTGGTCAACAATGACGCTTACTACCGCGTCTCCGACTTTCTCGAGGCTGGCCATTTCATCGAAGACTTGCACCGCCGCATCTACGAGGTG
The DNA here is from genome assembly GCF_036314085.1 of Microvirga sp. CF3016. Lineage (NCBI taxonomy): Bacteria > Pseudomonadati > Pseudomonadota > Alphaproteobacteria > Hyphomicrobiales > Methylobacteriaceae > Microvirga > Microvirga sp. CF3016. The sequence goes on along the minus strand of NZ_JAYGGM010000005.1, from coordinate 368,764 downwards.
GCCACGAGCCTGATCAAGGCCGGTAAGGTCGCGACGCCGATTACCATGAAGACGTTCCTGGGCGACCAGGACCTCGGCGGCATCACCGTGTCGCAGTATCTCGCCCGTCTCGCGGCCGAGGCGACGACCGTCATCAATGCCGAGGATTACGGCCGCGCCATATACGATCTGGCCGTGCGCCGGAGTCTGATCAATATCGGCGAGGAGATGGTCAATGCCGCCTTCGACGCGCCCGTGGATTCCTCACCGCGAGACCAGATCGAGGAGGCGGAGCGGCGCCTCTATGCGATTGCCGAAACCGGCCGCTACGACGGCGGCTTTCAGCGCTTCTCCGATGCGCTCACCGCCGCCATCGACATGGCTGCCGCCGCCTATAAGCGCGAGGGCGCCCTATCGGGCATCTCCACGGGATTGAAGGACCTCGACAAGGCCCTCGGCGGCCTGCAGCCCTCCGACCTCGTCATCCTGGCCGGACGTCCTGCGATGGGTAAGACCTCGCTGGTGACGAACATCGCGTTCAACATCGCCAAGGCCTATCGGGCCGAGAAGCAGCAGGACGGCAACCTGAAGACCGTCAACGGCGGCATCGTGGGCTTCTTCTCGCTCGAAATGTCGGCGGAGCAGCTCGCAACCCGTATCATCGCCGAGCAGTCGGGCGTGCCCTCGTACAAGATCCGCCGCGGCGACATGCGGGAAGACGATTTTTACAAGATCACCGAAGCCGCCCGCGAGATGCAATCGATCCCTTTCTACATCGATCAGACCGGCGGCATCTCCATCGCCCAGCTCGCCGCCCGTGCACGCCGTCTCAAGCGCCAGCGCGGCCTCGACATCCTGATCGTCGACTACCTGCAGCTCCTCTCCGGCTCCGCCAAGAAGGGCGAAAACCGGGTTCAGGAGCTCACCGAGATCACCACCGGCCTCAAGGCCTTGGCCAAGGAGCTGTCGGTTCCGCTCGTCGCCCTGTCCCAGCTCTCCCGTCAGGTGGAGGCCCGCGACGACAAGCGGCCACAACTCGCCGACCTGCGCGAATCGGGCTCGATCGAGCAGGACGCCGACGTGGTCATGTTCGTTTACCGCGACGAGTACTATCTGAAGAACAAGGAGCCGAAACCCGGCACCGAGGAATACTTCAAGTGGCAGGCGGAGATGGATCAGGTCCACGGCAAGGCCGAGGTCATCATCGGCAAGCAGCGTCACGGCCCGACCGGCACCGTGCAGCTCGCCTTCCAGGCCGACATCACCCGCTTCACCGACCTTGCGGATGAAGACAAACTTCCCGAACGGATTGGCGATTGACCGAACTCAACTCTCACATCAACACCTCTGGCGGTATCCCCGAGGACGCCGCCGGCGGGATCCTCCACATCGATCTCGACGCCCTCGCGTCGAACTGGCGTAGCCTGCGCGACCATGCAGGCGGCGCTGAAACCGCCGCCGTGGTCAAGGCTAACGCCTACGGCATCGGCATCGAGAGAGCCGTCCCGGCTCTCAACGGAGCCGGCTGCCGCACCTTCTTCGTGGCTCACCTGAGCGAGGCGATCCGCGTCCGAGCCGTTGCGCCCGATGCTACCGTCTACGTCCTGAATGGTCTCTTTACCGGCACCAGCTCCACCTACGCGGAGTTCGACCTGCGCCCCGTTCTCGGCTCCTTCGAGGAGATCGACGAATGGGCCGGCTTCTGCCGGGCACAAAGCCAGAAGCGGAAGGCTGCAATCCACGTCGATACCGGCATGAACCGGTTGGGGCTGACCGTGCCGCAGGGGCTGACGCTCAGGGACCGGACGGAGCTGAAGGATTTCGAGACCGCGCTCCTCATGAGCCACTTCGTCAGCGCCGAGGAGAGCGACAACCCGCTCAACAGGCAGCAGATCGAGGCGCTCGAGGCGGTCCGGTCCAGTCTTCCCGGCATCCCCGCCTCGCTTCCGAATTCTTCGGGCATTTTTCTGGGTGACAAGCCCGCCTACGACCTGGTCCGCCCCGGCTATGCGCTCTATGGAGGCAACCCGACGCCGGACCGGGACAATCCCATGAAGCCGGTCGTGGGCCTGGAGGCGCGCATCGTGCAGCTGCGCTGGGTCGAGGCGGATCATACCGTCGGTTACAACGGCCGCTGGCTTGCCCTTACGAGGCGCCGCATCGCGACCCTCTCGGTCGGCTATGCGGACGGCTATCCGCGCGCGGCGAGCGCCCGCGGCAAGAGCGGGGACGAACTGCTCGCCGGCATGGCGCTGGTAGCCGGGCGCCCCTGCCCCTTCGCCGGCAATGTCTCCATGGACCTGATCACCATCGACGTGACGGATGTGCCGGAAAACCAGGTTCAGCGCGGCGACACCGTCACTCTGATCGGCGGCGACTTGACCGTCGACGAGGTCGGCCGCCGCTCAGGCACCATCGGGTACGAGATCCTGACCAATCTCGGCCAGCGCTATGCCCGCGCCTATCGCGGGGGGCAGGGCTGATGGCGAAACGTCACCCCTCTTTCGTGTGCCAGGAATGCGGCGCCGTCTACAACCGCTGGAAAGGCAAATGCGAGGCCTGCGGCGGCTGGAACACCATCGCCGAGGAGGCAGGCTCCGCCAGCCCCATGGCGGGCCCGGCCGCCACGCGCCCGTCTCGCGCCAAAGGCCGGATCTTCCCGCTGGAAGGCCTCTCGGGTGAAACTAAGGAAGCGCCGCGCACGCCCTCCGGCATCGCCGAACTCGACCGCGTCACGGGCGGCGGCTTCGTGCACGGCTCGATCATCCTGCTCGGCGGCGATCCCGGCATCGGCAAATCGACCCTCCTCATGCAGGCCTCCGCGGCGCTGGCCAATCGAGGCGAGAGGGTCGCCTACATCTCGGGCGAGGAGGCGGTGGCGCAGGTGCGCCTGCGGGCCGAGCGCCTCGGCCTCGGCCAAGCGCCGGTCGAGCTCGCCTCCGAGACCAATGTCGAGGACATCATCGCGACCCTGAGCCAGGGCCGCCCGCCGGCGCTCGCCATCATCGACTCGATCCAGACCATGTGGACCGAGACGGTGGAATCCGCACCCGGCACCGTCACGCAGGTGCGCGGCTCCGCCCAGGCGCTGATCCGCTTCGCGAAGACCACAGGCACTGCCGTCATTCTGGTGGGCCACGTGACGAAGGACGGTCAGATCGCCGGCCCGCGCGTTGTCGAGCACATGGTCGACGCGGTGGTGTCCTTCGAGGGCGATACGGGCCACCACTTCCGCATCATGCGTGCGGTGAAGAACCGCTTCGGTCCCACCGACGAGATCGGCGTGTTCGAGATGTCGGACCAGGGCTTGCGCGAAGTGCCGAACCCGTCCGAGCTGTTCCTCGCCGGGCGTGACATGGCAACCGCCGGTACGGCGGTCTTCGCCGGGATGGAAGGCACCCGCCCGCTCCTCGTGGAGATCCAGGCCCTCGTTGCCCCCTCCTCCCTCGGCACTCCACGACGGGCCGTCGTCGGCTGGGACCAGAGCCGGCTTTCCATGGTGCTCGCCGTGCTGGAGGCCCATGGCGGCCTGAAGCTCGGCATGCACGACGTCTATCTCAACGTGGCCGGAGGCCTCAGGATCACCGAGCCGGCCGCCGATCTGGCCGCTGCCGCGGCCCTTGTATCTTCGTTGTCGGGAAATCCTCTGCCGCCGGATACCGTGTATTTCGGCGAAATGGGGCTCTCCGGTGCAATCCGCCCGGTGGCTCAAGAGCAGGCGCGGCTGAAGGAGGCGGCGAAGCTCGGGTTCTCGAGCGCGGTGGCTCCCGCCCCCCGGGTCGACAAGGGCAAGAAGGAAAAGCTGCCCCTCGCCGCCTCATCCATCGGACACATTACCGATCTCGTTGCTGGAATAGCGGCGCGCCGTCGCAAAGTTTCTTAGTCCAGCTTGCCAAATTGCAAGCAATAAGACCGCCTGATGCAATTGACACATTAGAACAATTCTACAAAGCTTCGCCCACGATTGATCTTCGAGGGTACCTCGAAAGAGATATCCAGCAGATCCAGGAGCGGAAAAGGGATTTCATGGCCACTATTGTTGTTGCGTCTACCATCGCCATTGCAGAGAACGCGAAAGCGGGCGACGTTGTCGTTGCGCTTACCGTCAATGGTGGCGCTACTGGTGAAACGTTCACTTTCGCAGTCGCAGACGACTTCGACGATCGCTTCGAGATCGTTGGTAACGAACTCCGCGCGAAGAATATTGGCCTCCTCGACTTCGAGTCCGGCGCGACCTCCTTTCAACTCGCCATCACAGCGACAAGCGTCGGCGGATCGACATTGGTTGATCCCGCCTGGGTGACCGTGACCGTCACTGATGCTCCGGAGGCCGTGACCGGCACGAACAAGAACGACAACAAGCTCGAAGGCGGCGCCTACGATGACGTCATCAATGGCTTGGGCGGCAACGACAAGCTTTTTGGCTTTGCCGGAGACGACACGCTGAACGGCGGCAGCGGCAAGGACATCTTGTTCGGCGGCGACGGCGCGGACACTTTCGTGTTCGACGCTCCCTTCAAGAAGGGCCATTTCGATCACATCAACGACTTCAAGTCGGGTCAGGACAAGATCCTGTTCGATCTCGATGTCCTGAAATCGTTTAAGGTCAAAGCCTCGAAGAGCGATCTTCTCGATCTCGCCAAGAAGGGCAAGCCGGACAAGAAGTCCTCGGTCGAGCTCGACAAGGTGTTCAAGGAAGGCAAGCTGGAGAAGAAGTTCTTCACTGTCGGGACGACCTCGAAAGACGGGAATGACTACGTCGTCTACAGCAAGAAGAGCGGAACCGTTTATCTCGACGTCGACGGCTCCGGCAGCGCCAAGCCGATCGAGATTCTCAAGCTGAAGGCCAGTACCACCCTCTCCTTCAGCGACTTCCTGTTCATCTGAGATCGCATACGATTTCGCGAAAGGCTCTGGCGGAGGCCGGAGCCTTTTCATTTCCGCAGCCTTATGACAGTCCTGCTCCAGGAACCCCGCGAGAAGGCAGAGGCTTCAAGTCCTCCTCGCTTCGCGTTCGGCGGGCCGCCCCTCGCGCCACCTGACAGGTAATCCATTACCGCCGGATACTGACTGTTTAGGCGAGATGGGGCCGTCTGCCTTTATCCGCTCGGCAGCCCAGAAGTAACCAAGGCTGGAGGGTGCGGCGACGCTCGGGTTCCGGCGCCGCCGCACCGGAGAAGGCGAGTCGGGATACTGCCGGTTGCAATATCCTTCCACCAGCTATACCACTGATTTAATTACAGGAATTGCGCTGCGACGTCGCAAAGAATTTTGACGTTTTGTGCCTTCGAAAACGGCTCTAGGCCGCCCGGCTACTTGATAATGGAATGATATTATGTATCACTAATCCATGGATCTGCCGGGCGATCTCATCGGCGGAACCAATGTAGGCCTGAGATCCTGGGGGGGGACAATATGGCGACGGTTACTCTTTCGAACACGACGGTGATCGAGAATCCTCCAATCGGCACGATCGTGGGCTTCCTCAGCATCACCGGGGAAGGTGCCACCGAGAATGCCATCTTCAGATTGATCGATCCGGGCAGCGGCCGCTTCGAAATCAAGAAAGTTTTCCACGAAGGTGTCGTGGATTACGCGCTGGTCGTCAAAAACAACGTAAGCGGCGACGGCAGCAGCCTCTTCGACTTCGAGAACGATGCCCTCAACAAGTTCACATTCAAGATTTCCGCTACTGGTGACGCGGGTACCGTCATCTCGACGATGACCTTCACGGTCTTGGTAACCGACAATGCGCCTCCGTTTGAGATCACCCTGTCGGACAATTCCGTGTTTGAAGATTCGCAAACAGGAACTGTAATCGGCTCCCTCTGGACGCTCGATCCCGATTTCGACGACACCTTCACCTATACCCTCACCGATGATGCCGGCGGACGCTTTGAGATCGTGGGCGATAATCTCGTGGTGAAGGACGGTTCTCTGCTGGACTACGAGACCGCCCAGTCGCACCAGATCACGGTCGAGGTCAGAGATTCCGAAGGTAACGTCCACACGGCCAACATGACCATCGACCTGTTAGATGTCGTCGACATCAGGAACGGCAGCACAGCGAACGACCAGCTCCTCGGCGGTGCTGGAGCAGACCTGGTCAACGGCCTGTCTGGCAACGACACCCTCTATGGCCTTGCCGGCGATGACATCCTGAGCGGCGGCGCGGGCAAGGATCTTCTCTATGGCGGCGCCGGCAGGGACACCTTCGTGTTCGATGGTCCCATGAAGAAGGGTGAGCTCGACCAGGTGATGGACTTCGTCGCGGCCGACGACACCCTGCAGTTCAGCCTTTCAGCAATCCAGGGTGCCATCAAGAGCGAGAAGCATGTCTTCGCCCATGGCAAGAAGGACGCCCCGACGCTCGGTATCGAGAAGGCTCTGCACAAGGGTAAGATCGAGAAGAAGTTCTTCACTCTCGGCGACAAGGCCAAGGACAAGAACGATTACCTCTACTGCAACAAGAAAAACGGCCTCGTGTACCTCGACCTCGACGGCTCGGGACAGAAACACCACGGCATCGCGATCATGAAGCTGAAGCCGGGCGTTGCAATCTCTGCCGACGATTTCGCCTTCATCTGACAGGACAATTCTCTTCTCTCCCTCCCCCCGGCTGACACCGCCGGGGTTTTCGTTGTCGGGGATCGTGCAGACTGCACCTTCACACCGGTTTCACCGCAGGGGTGACGAAAGCCTTTCTTAACGCTATAGAGCCAGGCTCTGAACCCGCAAAGGCGGCTCCATTCCTGTTATTTTGCGTAGGCCCGGCTCATGCCCTTTTCCGTCCTGGACCTCGTCGTCATCGGTATCGTCCTGATCTCGGCTCTCCTGGCTGCCGTGCGCGGCTTCACCCGCGAGGTGCTCGCCATCGTGGCCTGGGTCGTCGCGGCGGCCGCCGCCTGGTACCTGCATCCGACGGCCCTGCCGATCGCGCAGCAATATATCAGCAGCAACACGGTGGCCCTCGTGGCGGCCATCGGCGGGATTTTCGTGGTCACGCTGATCATCGTGTCGATCATCACGGTTCAGATCTCAGACCTGATCCTCGATTCCCGCATAGGCGCCCTCGACCGGACGCTCGGGCTCTTCTTCGGTGCCGCCAGAGGGTTCCTCATCTGCGTGATCGGCTGGGCCTTCCTGGGCTGGCTGCTCCAAGGCAAGGAACCCGACTGGGCGACCTCCTCCCGCACGCGCCCGGCGATGGAGAACACCCGGGACAACATCATCGCCATGCTGCCGGAGAATGCCGAGGCCCTGCTCCAGCGTCTGCGCAACAAGGAAGCGCCCACGGAAGCCGAGCCCGCCGAGCCCGATCCGCAACGCCCTGCGACTCCTGCAGCTCCCGCGGCACCCCAGCCGCCCCAGCGGCGGAGTTGAGCCGTCTGCCGATCGCACGGGGACGCGGTTTGATTTTGCTGCGCAACTCTCTGGCAGGACTTTGAAATTTAGAATGGGCTGCAACAGTGCAAACATGGGTTTGCATCCGCTGCCGGCTAACGTTTCCGACAGCGTCAGAATAGCCATTGGCGTTTAGTCGAATGCCGACTACATAAGGGCGGCTCCGGTGGGGGCGCGAATCCCAAAGGTAAGATCGATGTCTGCTTTGTCAGAGACGTGGCAGGTCACCCCGAAGCAGGTGAACCTCGACCTCGACGGCGATACCCTGCGCGAAGAATGCGGCGTCTTCGGCATTTACGGGCACCCGGACGCGGCCGCCATCACGGCGCTCGGCCTCCACGCGCTCCAGCACCGTGGCCAGGAGGCGGCAGGGATCGTTTCCTATGACGGGTCGGTCTTCCATTCGGAGCGCAAGCTCGGCCTTGTGGGCGACAACTTCTCCGACCGAGCCACCATAGAGCGCCTCGAAGGCTTATCGGCGATTGGCCATACCCGCTACTCGACCACGGGCGAGACGGTGCTGCGCAACGTCCAGCCCCTCTTTGCCGAACTCGACGGTGGTGGCTTCGCGGTGGCCCACAATGGCAACCTGACCAATGGCCTGACCCTGCGCCGCAACCTTATCCGCGACGGCGCTATCTGCCAGTCCACCACCGACACTGAGGTGATCGTTCACCTCGTCGCCCGCAGCCGCAAGGATCGGGTGATCGACCGCTTCGTCGAGGCGATCCAGAAGCTCGAGGGGGCCTATGCCCTCGTGGCCCTCACCAACAAGAAGCTGATCGGCGCCCGCGACCCGCTGGGTATCCGCCCGCTGGTGCTGGGCGAACTCGATGGCCGCTACATCCTCGCCTCGGAGACCTGCGCGCTCGACATCATCGGAGCCCGCTTCGTCCGCGACATCGAGAACGGCGAATGCGTTGTGATTTCGGACGACGGTATCGAATCCTTCCGTTTCGTGCCGGAGCAGACTCCCCGCCCCGACATCTTCGAATACATCTACTTCGCCCGTCCCGATTCCGTCGTGAATGGCCGTAGCGTCTACGAGGTCCGCAAAGGCATGGGCCGCGAACTCGCCCTGGAATCGCCTGCGGCCGCGGACGTGGTGATCCCCGTGCCGGATTCCGGCGTTCCGGCGGCGCTGGGTTATGCCCAGACCTGCGGGCTCCCTTATGAGCTCGGCATCATCCGCAACCACTATGTCGGCCGCACCTTCATCCAGCCGACCCAGTCGGTGCGTGAGCTCGGCGTGCGCATGAAGCACTCCGCCAACCGTTCTGCGATCGCCGGCAAGCGCATCGTGCTTGTGGACGACAGCCTCGTGCGCGGCACCACCTCGGTGAAGATCGTGCGCATGATGCGCGAGGCCGGCGCCAAGGAGGTTCACTTCCGCATCTCCAGCCCGCCGATCACCCATCCCGACTTCTACGGCATCGACACGCCGGAGAAGGAAAAGCTGCTCGCCGCCACCCATGACCTGGAGCAGATGCGTCAGTACATCGGGGCGGATTCGCTGGCCTTCCTGTCCATCGAGGGCGTCTACCGCGCCATGGGCGAGAAGGGCCGCAATTCGGCGCAGCCGCAATTCACCGACCATTGCTTCACGGGCGATTACCCGACGCCGTTGACCGACCTCACCGTCGCGACCCCGCGCCGCCTCGCCGTTCTCGCCGAAGCCGACTGAGCATCTCTATGGACAAGCCCCTTCAGAACCGCGTTGCGGTCGTCACCGGCGCTTCGCGCGGCATCGGCCGCGCGGCGGCGCTCGCCCTGGCCGAGGCCGGCGCTCACGTGATTGCGCTGGCCCGCACCCAGGGTGCGCTCGAATCCCTCGACGACGAGATCCGCGCCAAGGGCTCCTCGGCGACCCTCGTGCCGGTGAACCTGAAGGACTTCGAGGCTCTCGACCGGCTCGGTGCTGCGATCTTCGAGCGCTGGGGCAGGCTCGACATCCTGCTCGGCAATGCGGGACAGCTCGGCGAGCTGGCGCCGATCACCCATGTCGACCAGCCGGTCTGGGACGAGGTAATGGCGGTCAACGTCACGGCCAATTATCGCCTGATCCGCTCGCTCGATCCGCTCCTGCGCAAATCGGACGCTGGCCGCGCCATCTTCATCACCTCCGGGGCCGCCCATAAGCACAAGGCCTATTGGGGGGTCTATTCGGTCTCCAAGGCCGCCCTCGAGGCGCTGGTGCGCACCTACGCGGCGGAAACGGCAACGACTCCGGTCAAGGCCATGCTGCTCAATCCAGGCCCCCTGCGCACCGCCATGCGCCGCACGGCCATGCCCGGCGAAGACCCGCTGACCCTCAAGACGCCGGAAGACCTCGCGCCCCATATCGTGACGCTCGCCCTGCCGTCCTGGACGGAGACCGGCAAGATCTACGACTTCACCCAGGACGGGAAGGTGATCGAGCCGCAGCCGCCGGCCTGATCGCCCGATCGAACATGCGCCCTTCGGATAGGTTGAGGACTGGGCGGCGTCCGCTCCGTTTCGTCCGGCGCGCCTGAAAATATCCTCCTTTCGCCTCTGCCCGGACGCTCCGTCTCCACCAAACGGTGGACGCCGGCAGCGCCTTGTCACGCTAGCGTCGATTCTCCTGCAAGGGGCGGTGTTCCGACCGACTTGCACCGGGACGAACCGCCGCTCGACGCGATTTGGCGAGGCATGAACATGACGGGCATGTCGGCATTTTTGTCTGGAGCGACAGTGGGGTTCGTGATCACCGTGCCGGTCGGTCCAATGAGCGTGCTCTGCATCCAGCGGGCCCTGATCTACGGGGCCGTGACAGGCTTCGCGACCGGTCTCGGGGCCGCGACGGTCCTGGTCATCTACACGACCTGCGCGGTGTTGGGCGTCGGACCGGCGATCGGTCCCGTTCTGGGCGACAGTCAGGCGTTTCTGTGCGCCGTCTCGGCCTGCCTCCTCTTCTGGTTCAGCGTCCGCGTCCTGAGGCGGACCGTATCGCTCGCCGGATCCGTCGCGCAGGATCAGGGAGCACTCTCTTCCTATTGCAGCGCCGTGGCCTGCGCGCTCCTCAATCCGCTCACGCCCGCCCTCCTGGCGGCCGTCCTGCCGGCGGTCGCATCGCCTGCGCCGGCAGCCGCCTCCACGATGATCGCCGGCGTCTTCGCCGCATCGGTCACGTGGTGGCTGATCGTGAGCGGCAGCGTCGCCGCCCTGCGCTCGAAACTTAACGTGACGATCCTCAACTTCATCAACAAGGCGTCGGGGCTGATCCTCGGCGCGCTGGGCGTGCTGATGGCGGCGAATGCCTGGGAGATGAGAATCTAGCTCGGAGGGCCGAACTGATGCGGCCAGGGATGGGCCATGTCGAAGGCGCTGTGGACCGGCTGGGACAGCTGCATGGTCATGCGGACGAGCTCAGTCTGCCGCGACACGCCGGTCTTGGAGAAGATGTGGTCGAGATGGGTTTTGGCGGTCGACCGCGCGATGCCGAACTGCTGCGCGGCCTCGGCCAGGGTGTGGCCGGCCATGAGGCTCTCCAGGATCCTGACCTCCGCGGCGGTGAGGCTGAAGGCCCTGGCGAGCAGGCCGATCCCAGTCTGCTCGTCGGATGCACCGACGAAAACGGCCGCGACCGCATTGGGCTGGAGCCGCGTGCGCAGATCTCCCGTCACCATGGGGAGCACATGGGCATAGGCGGGAGGCTGGTCGACATCGTTGAGGCGGATCGCCGTGCTGGTCTCGCCGGGCTGCGTCTCGTTGCGGGCCGCGTGCTGGATCGCCCTGCGCAATTCGCGGCTGGCGCACGACGTGCTCGCCGCCAGGACGCGGCGAATGCTGCGGATGGGGGACCCATGGCTCATCATCCGTTCTGCGGACCGGTTCGCGTGCAGGATCGCGCCGCGCTCGTCTGTGAGCACGACGCCGCACCGGAGCGCATCGAGGGCCTCGGCCATGTGGGCCTGCTCGATCGAACTCACGTCCAGGATGTCGCTGATCGTCACCGCCTTGCGAAGATGCGGCAGCAGCAGGCGGCCCAGCTCGATCTCCCGCGCGGTGATGACCCCCTGGCGGGCATGTCTGCCCAGACCGATCTCCGCGAATTGCCGGTGCGTGTGCATCAGGAACATGTGCATGATGTCCACGATGCCCTGAGGCTTGAGGCATTCCTCCACGTAGGGCGACGCCTGGATGTAGTCGGGACTCAGATGGGACGAGGTCACGAACATCTCGTCGATGGACGATTGCAGGGCCAGCCACTCGGTGAGCCGGGCGTTGATCTCCGGCACATGGCGCTCCGATTTCAATCGCAGCAGCTCCGGTTCCCAGCCGGCGGCCTTGTTGATGAGGAAGCGGTTGCTGGGAAGATCGTTCAGGGTCAGGGACACGACAGTGCAATCGAAGGTGTCGGCAACGTCCGCGAGGGTACCCTCCCAGCGACCGGGATCGAGGGCGCAATCGTAGATTGACCCGATCAGTTCCGACAGCCTGCGATGCGACAGCACCTCGCCCATCGGTCTCCCCTCCAGGGCTGGACCTTTTCCCAAGGGGGCGCGTCCAGGCCTCGAAAGCCATTCCTGAAACGAAATTATTCCAAGGAAATCCTTATTATGCAAGGTTTTCAGGACGTCCGAAGGCCGAAGTACCGGAAGAATTTCGCTCTGCTCGACCCGTAAAACCGAGTCACGCCGGTCCCTCCAGCCCTGCAGGGCGGACCAAAGGTGAACTGCCGACAGGGTAATGTGCCCCTCGAAGAGGCACCGCATGACCCACATTTCTGCTCTACGGGGCCCGTGATGGCACGCCTGGCAGGATCGAAATCGGGCGCGAACTGACCGCGATCATGGGCGTTGTAGGTGCATCGAACCGGACCTCTTATTGGCCGTTTCTCCCCTATTGTAAACGTTTCCTCAGAGAAGAAGGCCGATGAGACGGATTTCCGAGCAGAACGGAATCGTCGAGATTCCCCCTGCTCAACACATCCTCGATGCCCTGATGGGACCGGTAGCCGTCCTCGACCCAGCCGGCACCATCGTTACAGTCAATCGGGCTTGGCGCGACTTCGGCAAGGCCAACGGAGCCGAGGAGGCAACATCCGTCGGCATCAATTATCTCGACATCTGCGAAGGCGCCACAGGAGGGGACGCACCCTGCGCCCGGTCGGCGGCGGCGGGAATCCGGTCCGTGCTCGCGGGCAAAGAGAGTTTCTTTCTGGAATATCCCTGCCACTCGGCCGACGAGAAGCGCTGGTTCCAGCTTCGTGCCTCCCGTCTCGACCATCAGGGCACGACCTTTGCGGTCGTCGCCCACCACGACATCACGGACCGGGTTCTGGCTGAGCAGGAACGGCAAGGTCTTCTGGCACGGGCACGACGGCATCAGGAACAATTGGAGGCGCTGGCCGCCACCTGCACCCGGGTCGCCGCAGCGGGCGCGCCCGAGACCGTCTTTCGCGAAATTACCGAGCAAGCCCGCCTCATCATCGGCGCCCAATGGGCCGCGACCCACACGAATCCCTATGTCCTGTGGCCGGCGGACTCCGTCATCGTCTCGGTCTCGGAGAAATACAGGGACGTGCCCCGATCGGCGATCGCGCAGAGCGGCGTCGGCATCTACGGGCATGTGGTTCAGTTGGGGAAGCCTGTGCGGCTGACCGCAGCAGAGCTGAATCTGAATCCGGAACTCCAGGGGGTGCGGAACACGGCGGACGACCTCCTCGTGACCGAGGGGCTGCTCGCCGTGCCGATCACCGGCTTGCAAGGCGGCGTCCTCGGAGTGCTCATGCTGTCGGACAAGGCCCATGGCATGTTCTCGCCGGACGACGAGGCCATTCTCATCCAGCTCGCCCAGATCGGCGCCGTCGCGGCGGAAAACGCCGTCCAGACGCGCGCCGAGCGGGAAAGCCGGGAGCGCCTCTGGGCGACCCATGAGCATGCGAGCATCGGGATAGGCGAGACGAACGCGACCGGCAGATTCCTGACGGCGAATAAGGGACTGGCATCGATCACCGGCTTTTCGCATAACGAACTGCTGAACCTGAGCATCTTCGACCTCGTTGCACCTGACGACATCGAGACCGAAAAGGCTCTCTATGAGCGGCAGGTTGCAGGCGAATTGAAGACCTACACGCTGGAGCAGCGCCACATCCGCAGGGACCGGTCGAGCATTTGGCTGCACGTGTCGTCGACCGCGGTCTTCGACGAGGACGACCGTTTCCAATACAGCGTGCGGGTGATCCAGGACATTGACCAGCGCAAGCGATTCGAGCAGCGGCAGGCGTTGCTCGTGCGGGAGCTCCATCATCGGGTGCGCAACACCCTTGCGGTCGTCGAGGCTCTGGCCAGCGCTACGGCACGCACGACGACCAACGTCAGGGACTTCAACCGCGTCTTTTCATCGCGCGTCGCAGCTCTGGCCAGAACGCAGACGCTGCTGACCGAGGATTACTGGCAGACAGCGCTCCTGCGCGAGATGCTGATGTGCGAGCTCCAGCCGTTTCACGAGACCCGGCATCAGCGCTTCACGCTCCAGGGACCGGAGGTGAACCTGACGGCCGATCTCGCGATTCCCCTGAGCATGGCGCTGCATGAGCTGACGGCCAATGCGGCGCGCTACGGCGCGCTTTCCATCCGCAAGGGCTGCGTCGCCGTAACATGGGACGTCGGGTCGGCCGATGGCAAGCGAACCCTTCATCTCACATGGACGGAGCGAAATGGCCCGCCGGTTGCGCCTCCCACGCATCACGGCTTCGGCCTCACCCTGCTCGAGCGCGTCCTTCAGGCGCAATGCCGGGCACAGGTGAGGCTCACCTTTGATCCGGGAGGGCTGCAGGTGGAGATCGATCTCCCCCTGATCACCCATCGCGTTGTGCCGGACTATTGAGACGTTCAGATTTCGGCCAAGCCCGATCATCGGGCGTTAACCCTGACTCCGGATAAGCGCCACCTGCCCGTCCACCCTTCGTTGACATGGGCAGGCGATGGCTCATGTTACCGAGCGGGATAAAATCCCGAGAAACATGGCGGATTGGAGCCCACCCTGCGTGAGCCCGACCAAAGGCATGATGCCGCCCCGCCATCCCGGTGAGAGACCGGATTCTTGCTTTCCCGATCTTTCATTTCCCACAGGCTTGCCGCGCGACTCCAAGACCGCGACACTAGCCTGAAAAGGCCCGTATGCTGACCGTCTATGATTGTATCGTTTCCGAGCACGATCTCCGGCTCGTCGCCCTGGCGGCTCTGGTCTGTGCGCTGGCCTCGCTGACGGCAGTCAACCTGCTGCACCACGTGCGCCGCTCGGACCGCAGCGGCCGCATCGCATGGCTCGGCATCGCGGCGGTCTCGACCGGCTTCGGGATCTGGGCCACGCATTTCATCGCAATGCTGGCCTTCTCCCCGGCCTTGCCGACCGCGTACAATGTCATCCTGACGGTCGTCTCTCTGATCGCCGCGGTCGTGCTGACCGGAATCGGCCTCGGGGCCACGTTGCTGCCCGGCCTGGCGGCCGCACCCTGGATAGGCGGGGCGATCGTCGGCGGTGGCATTGCCGTGATGCACTACACCGGCATGGCCGCCTTCGAGGTCGCAGGCACGCTCGCCTGGGACTGGGTGCTGGTGACGACCTCGATCCTGCTCGGCGCCGCAATCGGCGCGGGTTCCCTGTTCCTTGCGCTGCGCAGCTCTTCGCTCGGCTCCAAGCTCATTGGAGCACTGCTCCTCACGCTGGCGATCTGCAGCCATCATTTCACCGCCATGGGCGCGGTCGCCATCACGCCTGACCCGAGCATCCAACTGTCACCCTCCTCACTCCGTGGCGAATGGCTCGCCATCGGAGTGGCGTTCGTCAGCCTCGGCATCCTTCTTCTCGCCGTCGTCGCCCTGAGCCTCGACATCCGCGAGCGCAGGCGCGCCTCCCTCGAGATGGAGCGCATGCGCGACCTCACCGATGCGGCGGTCGAAGGTCTCGTTGTCTGCACGGGCGACACGATCGTGACGGTCAACCAGAGCTTCGCGCGGCTGACCGGCCTGGAAGCCGAGCATATCGTCAGGCAGAGCCTGTCGACCTGGGTTCCGGATGGTGCCAAGCGCGACACGCTGTTCGCCTCTCTCGGTCAGGCCATGGAGACCGAGCTGCGCCATGCGGACGGCGCGCTGATTCCCGTCGAGCTGATCGCCCGGCAGATCAGCTACAACGGCGCACCGCACAACGTAGTGGCGTTCCGCGACCTGCGTGATCGCCGCAATGCGGAAGCCCAGATCCGCTACCTTGCCCATCACGACCCGCTGACGGGCCTCGGCAATCGGGCGAGCTTCGATCACCGTCTCGACCGCGAGATCCGCTTCCATCGCCGGGCCCGCCGGCAGCTCGCCCTGTTGTGCCTCGACTTGGACGGCTTCAAGGACGTCAACGACATCTACGGCCATGCCACGGGCGACCGTGTGCTCCAGGATATTGCGAAGCACTTCTCGTCGGTTCTCGGCGAGGGACAGATGCTCGCCCGCCTGGGCGGCGATGAATTCGCCATCATCCTTCCCCTCGTGGCGGATCCGGCTGAGGTGGGCCACCTCGCCGACAGGCTGCTGAAAAGCCTTAAATGGGAACAGGATGGGGTTCCCGCGGGCCTCGTCTCCGTCAGCGTCGGCATCGCCTTCTATCCTTCGGACGGAAAGGACCGCACGGAACTCCTCTCGAGCGCCGATGCGGCCCTATACCGTGCCAAGACCGAGGGCAAGGGCACCTATCGGTTCTTCGAGGCGGCCATGGGGGTCCAGATCCGCGAACGCCGAAGCATCGAGCACGATCTGCGAAGCGCCGTCGCCAACGGCGAGCTGAGCCTGGCCTACCAGCCGCAGGCCCAGGTCGACACGGGCGAGGTGAACGGCTTCGAAGTCCTGCTGCGATGGACTCATCCGACGCGCGGCAACGTCCCGCCCTCCCTCTTCATCCCGATCGCCGAGGAGAGCGGGCTTATCCTGAAGATCGGCGAGTGGGTGATGCGAGAGGCCTGCCGCGAGGCCGCGAGTTGGATGCGCCCGCTGACGATCGCCGTCAACGTCTCGGCGCTGCAGCTGACCAGCGACGGCTTCGTCGAGTTCGTCGAGAATGCCCTGGAGCAGGCGAAGCTGCCGCCGGAGCGGCTGGAGATCGAGATCACCGAGACGGCGCTGATCCGGGATCCCAATCGGGCACTCCAGTCACTCCAGAGGCTGAAGGCGCTCGGCGTGAACATCGCCATGGACGATTTCGGAACAGGTTATTCTTCGCTCTCCAACCTGCGTGCCTTCCCGTTCGACAAGATCAAGATCGACCGGTCCTTCATCCATTCGGTGCACGCGAACCCGCAGGCGGCCGCCATCGTGCGCGCCGTGCTCGGCCTTGGGCGCGGCTTGGGACTTCCCGTGATTGCCGAAGGCGTCGAGACCCGCGAGGAGCTGCGGTTTCTCGGACTCGAAGGATGCACCGAGGCTCAGGGCTACCTGTTCGGCCGGCCGGCGCCGATCCGTGAATTCGTGCCGCTGATCTCGGCCAACGTGATCACGCTGCCGCAGCCGCTCCGGTGGGCGGTGGCCGATTGACGAGTCATTCTTGCAGCCTTGCCTCGGGTGGGACGGCCGCCAGGTTCCGCCCTACTTCCGCTCCTTGTCGAACGGGTTCTGCCCCATGCGCAGAGAGACGCGGATCGGCGTGCCGGGAAGGTCGAAGGCCTCACGCAGACCGTTGACGAGGTAGCGGGTGTAACTTTTCGGCAGGGCGTCGAGCTGGTTGCCGAAGACGGCGAAATGCGGCGGGCGCGACTTGATCTGCGTCATGTAGCGGATCTTGATCCGCCGACCCGACACGGCGGGCGGCGGATTGGTCTCCAGGGCCTCGGAGAGCCATTGGTTGAGCTTCGCCGTCGGGATGCGGGTGTTCCATGTCTCGTAGACCTGGACGACCGCCTTCATGAGCGGATCGATGCCGCTGCCGGCGAGGCCAGAAAGCGGCACTACCGGCGCACCGCGCACCTGCGGCAACAGGCGGGTGGCCTTTTCCTTCAGGTCCTTCAGGAGGCCCTGCTGATCGGCCACGAGATCCCACTTGTTGAGACCGATCACGAGGGCTCGTCCCTCCTGCTCCACCAGATCGACGATGGAGAGATCCTGCTTTTCGAACGGGATCGTGGCATCGAGAAGCACCACCACCACCTCGGCGAAGCGCACGGCGCGCAGGGCGTCGGCGACGGAGAGCTTCTCGAGCTTGTCCTCGACGCGGGCGCGCTTCCTTAGGCCGGCGGTGTCGAACAGCTTCACAGGGCGTCCGCGCCATTCCCAATCGAGGGAGATGGAATCGCGGGTGATGCCGGCCTCGGGACCTGTCAGCAGGCGTTCCTCGCCCACCATGCGGTTGATGAGGGTGGACTTGCCCGCGTTCGGGCGCCCGACGATCGCGACCTGCAGCGGCTTGTTCGGATCGTCCTCTTCCTCCTCCATCTCGTTCGGATCGGGGAAGTGAGGCATCAGGGCCTCGAAGAGATCGGCCATGCCCTCGCCGTGCTCGGCGGAGAGCGGAACCGGCTCGCCAAGACCGAGCGAGAAGGCCTCGTAGGCGCCGGCCATGCCGCCGGTGCCCTCAGCCTTGTTGGCGATGAGGATCACGGGCTTGCCGGAGCGGCGCACCATCTCGGCGAAGGGCCGGTCGGCAGGCAGAATGCCCACCCGGGCATCGATCACGAAGAGGATCACGTCGGCATCGGAAATGGCCGCTTCGGTCTGGGCGCGCATGCGGCCCAGCAGCGATTCCTCGGTCGCCTCTTCCAGGCCCGCCGTGTCGATGATGCGAAATTCGAGGTCGCCGAGCCTGGCTTCGCCCTCGCGCCGATCGCGGGTCACGCCCGGGCGGTCGTCCACGAGCGCCAGCTTCTTGCCGACGAGACGGTTGAAGAGAGTCGATTTGCCGACATTCGGCCGCCCGACAATGGCGACGGTCGCCGTCATGTCTTGTCCTATCTTACTGGGTGGCCTGCACCGGACCGCCCGCCACGAGAGCGGTATAGACGGCGAGGCGCTGCCTCAGGGCAGAGGGCGTCTCGCGATCGGCAGCGATCTGGTCGAACCAGCGACCCGCATAATCCATATCACCGGCCTTAAGGCCGGACAGTCCCAAGAGTTCCCGTGCCGAGTGGCGCCAGGCGTTGGACGGCGCCGCCAGCGGCTCCACGGCCTGTCGCAGGCGCGCCGGCTCCGCGGTGTCGATGCGCAGCCAGGCGGCGCGCAGGCGCGCTAGATCCTTCCATAGCGGCGGCACGGAGGCGTCATTGGCGAGCGCGTCGAAGGCCGAGGCGCCGTTTTCGGCGTTCTGCTGACCGAGTTCGGCGGCGAGACGGAATCGCGCGAGCATGGCGTAGCCGGTGGCGCCGTCCTCCTTCAGGACGGTTTCGAAAGCTCCTTGAGCTTCCTGGCCCTTTTCCTCCGAGGAAAGGCGCAGGGCCTCCTCGTAGCGCGCGGCCGCTTCCTGCGCGCGGGTCTCCTGTGTATGTTGCCAAAAGCGCCATCCGCCGACGCCGGCCACGATCAGAACCACGACGGCGATGATGATTCCGTTGTAGCGCTTCCAGATCTGGGCCATCTGGTCGCGGCGGTATTCCTCATCGACTTCGCGAATGAACTCGTCGTTCGGGGCCATCGTCTCACTCATGCGGCCCAAGCGGCCGCCTCCTGCAATCGAAGGAGGTCGCCTAGCACAGGCTCCCGCACAAGGCGAGAGGCTTCATGCCCGCATGGGCAGGACGGGAACCCCGATCAGCCAGGGGTGCAGCCAGAACACGAAGGCGAGATAGACCGCGGTGCCGATGACCACGGCCAGCCCGTCGTTCCGCCATCCGGCGGGTGCCGCCGTGCCCCCGTGCTGGGCCGCCACGTCCCGGCGCTTGGCGCTGATGCGGGCCAGGACGGCCCAGACCAGCAAGGAGCCGAAGAGCATGATCGAGCCGAGGTCTCCGTTGGCTAGAAGATGCGCCAAGGCCCAGATCTTCACGCCCGCGAGCATCGGGTGCTTCAGCCGTTGCTTGATATGCCCCGGCAGATAGGCCGCCACGAAGCAGATGAAGGCCACCCAGACCAGGAGAAGAGCGAGATGGCGGGTCCAGACCGGCGGATCCCAGACGGGAACGTAGCCGGCCGCGCGATACTGGCCGTAGCCGACCGCAATCAGAATGATGCCGACAAGAGAGACAAGGGAGTACAGGCCCTTGTATGGCCCCTCCCCGATTCTGGCGATCAGCCCCGCCCGGCTGGCCCGCGCCATGCTGAAGGAATGCATGCCGAGAAAGATCACCAGTCCGAGGATCAGCAGCGTCACGAGGGGGAGTCTCCGCAGTCTAGGAACTTATAACCATTCCAAACGGAGAAAACCAAGTGCTGTGAACGAAAGAGGCAACGTGGGACGAAAAGCCCGCTCTCCCAAGTCGCAAGTTTCCTATCGTCGTCAAACCCTTGGACTGCCTAAACTTTTAACACGGGGCATCTTGCAGCATGAAAATTTCTCCGCTACGGACCGCGCAAACCTTGCTTTAGACTAAATCGGCACTAGCGACGCCGCCCCAAGTCCGATAGCTAGGCCACAATATTCCAACAGGTTACAAGGGGGAGACAGGTGACGGCACTTCTTGGGCTATCCCGTGTCATCGACTCGATCAACGAACGCATCGGCAAGGTCGCTGCCTGGGCCATCGTGGTGGCCATCCTGGTCTCGGCCGTCAACGCCATCATCCGCCGCATCTTCGGCGTCTCGTCCAATGCCTGGCTCGAGCTTCAATGGTACCTTTTCGGCGCCGTGTTCATGCTCTGCGCCGCCTGGACCCTGAAGGCGAACGAGCACATCCGCATCGATATCGTCTCCAACAAGCTCACCAAGCGGGGGCGCGACATGATCGACCTGATCGGTCACCTGTTCTTCCTGCTGCCCTTCGTGGCCCTGATGCTCTACTTGTCGTTCCCGTATTTCATCGGTTCGTACCGCTCGGGCGAGGTTTCCTCCAACGCGGGCGGCCTTCTGATCTGGCCGGCCAAGGGACTCATCCTTCTCGGCTTCATCTCGCTCGCCTTCCAGTGGCTCAGCGAGCTGATCAAGCGTGTGGCGATCATGAAAGGCCAGCTGGTCGACGAGCACGATCACGCCGGCGCCCACGCCGCTGCCGAGGCCGAGGCCGAGCGGCTGATCGCCGAACTGGCCGACACTAGCACCACCAAGGGCGGCGAGCCTCCGGGCGACGCATTGCGCTGACGCCTCTCGCCCTGATCTGATTTCGGAGTTTCGCGCCCATGGCCGCCTTCATTGCCCAGAACCTCGCCCCGATCATGTTCGGCGCGCTGGTTATCTTCCTCCTCCTCGGCTACCCGGTCGCCTTTTCGCTGGCGGCCAACGGACTTCTCTTCTTCTTCATCGCGGTGGAGCTCGCCCCTCTGGCGCCGGAGAGCATCAACCTGTCCTGGCCGCTTCTCCAGGCCCTGCCCGACCGCATCTTCGGCACCATGTCGAACGAGGTGCTGCTGGCGATCCCGTTCTTCACCTTCATGGGCTACATCCTCGAACGCTCGGGCATGGCCGAGGACCTGCTCGACACGATCGGCCAGCTCTTCGGCCCGCTCCGCGGTGGTCTCGCCTATGCGGTGATCTTCGTGGGTGCGCTGCTGGCCGCTACCACGGGCGTCGTGGCCGCTTCCGTGATCTCCATGGGCCTGATCTCGCTGCCGATCATGCTGCGCTACGGCTATGACCGTCGCCTCGCGTCGGGCGTCATCGCCGCCTCGGGCACGCTGGCCCAGATCATTCCGCCCTCCCTCGTCCTCATCGTGATGGCCGACCAGCTCGGCCGCTCGGTGGGCGACATGTACGAGGGCGCGTTCCTGCCCGGTCTTATCCTCGCCGGTCTCTATGCCGGCTATGTGCTCATTGCCTCGCTCATCGACCCGAAGGCTGCTCCCGGCCTGCCGCTGGAAGCCGTCGGCTTCCGCGAGCCCAACGGCTCGCGCGGCGTGTGGCAGCTCGGCGTCCTGGTCGTGTTCTCCGGCCTCGTCGGCTACTACATCCTCTCGCAGACCAATACCCGCGCTGGCGCCGACTTCGTCATTCTGACGATCTGCGTGGGGACCGTGGTGGCGCTCATCTGCGCCCTCATGAACAAGATGCTCGGCGCCAAGCGCATTGCGATCTCCGCCGTGCTGACGGCGCTACTCGTGGGTGCCTACGTGGTCCTGCACCGGCAAGGCTACGAGAATCTCGCTCTCACGATGGAGATGATCCTGGCCGGCGCGATCTATGCGCTGGTGGTCGGCATCGTCGAGCGGTTCACGGGCGTTCGCCTCATGTCGAACATGGCCCAGCAGACCACCTTCGTCATGGTGCCTCCGCTGCTGCTGATCTTCCTCGTGCTCGGCACCATCTTCATCGGTCTGGCCACCCCGACCGAAGGCGGCGCCATGGGCGCGCTCGGCTCGGTCATCCTGGCAGCAGTCAAGCGCAAGCTCGACAACAACCCGAACCGCTTCAACTTCACGATCGTCCGCCAGGCGACGGAGGCGACAGCGAAGCTCTCCGCTTTCGTGCTCTTCATCCTGATCGGCGCCCGCGTGTTCTCGCTCACCTTCTACGGCGTGAACGGGCATATCTGGGTCGAGCACCTGCTGACCTCGCTTCCGGGCGGTCAGGTCGGTTTCCTCGTGGTGGTCAACATCCTGGTGTTCCTGCTGGCTTTCTTCCTCGACTTCTTCGAGCTGGCCTTCATCGTGGTGCCGCTGCTGGGCCCCGCGGCCGAGAAGCTGGGTATCGACCTGATCTGGTTCGGCGTGATGCTGGGCGTGAACATGCAGACCTCGTTCATGCACCCGCCCTTCGGCTTCGCCCTGTTCTTCCTGCGCTCGGTGGCGCCCAAGCATGCCTATACCGACCGGGTCACGGGCAAACGCATGGAGCCTGTCACCACGGGACAGATCTACTGGGGCGCCATTCCCTTCGTCATCATCCAGCTGATCATGGTGGCCATCGTGGTCCTGTTCCCGCAGATCGTCATGCACTACAAGGCGGCCGGTCCCGCAGTCGATCCGGCTGCGGTCCAGAAGAAGCTCGACGAGCTCCTGGTTCCAGGCCTCGGCGCTCCTGGCAGCGAGCCGGGCGGGCTCCCCGGCCTGAACTTCGACGAGCCGCCGAAGATCCAGTAAGGCCGGCTGGCGCAACTCATGAAAAGGCGGGCCTTGCTGCCCGCCTTTTTGCTTTCTCGTCTTCAAGAAGATTTCGCCCGCTTTGTCGGACCTCGTCACTGACGCCGGTAAATACCCGTGAAGGTGACGTTATGGCCGCCACACCTGTTGTTGTCTTTCACGAGCAGGTACGGGCCAAGGCGGCGCATCTGAACCCTGCAGTCGTATTCATCGGCTTCGTCATACGGCAATGGTCCGTTCTCGCCCATGCCGAAGGAGAGGCTGTCACCGGTGCCGGTCACAGGCGCCTCCCCGTCCAGTTCACCGCTGTTGACGGCACCCCGCGCGACACGACCCGGATCGGACGCGCCCCAGGTGGCATCGCCCTTGATCTTCAGCTTGCCTTGGTCGCCGCCTGCTTCGATGACGATGCTCTGCTCCGGACCGCTCTTCCACTCTCCGGTCCAACCGCCGGGCAGCAGGATGGGCTCTTCGCGCACCAGTGAGATGGCGGCTCGCGGCAGCCAGCCATCCGTCACCGCCCCTGTCCGGTTGGCATAGCTGGCGCACACGAAATCGCCGCTGCTGCCCGAGATCACCACGTCGTCGCTGGGAACGAGGTAAGCCTTGTCCTTGCAGGCGGCGCTGCTGTTGGGGCAGCCCTTCTGGAAGATCTCGCGCTTCACGAAATTCACGCGCGGAGAGAGATTGTTGATCCTGCCAAGGGAAACAGAGTCGTTCGAGTCGAGATCTCCGAGCTCGTAGCCGAAGTGGAAACACCCGGCGCTTTCCGCAAAGGAAGGACTGGCCCAGGCGACGCCCAGGAGCACAATCAAGGCAGGCTTCACCTTGTCTCGTCGAGCCATGCCCCTTCCCTCGTCTGGTCGTGCCTTAAGGCACAGCTTCCTCGTACTGCTCCGGCTTGAAACCGATGAGGATCTGCCCGCCGAGATCGAGCACCGGACGCTTGATCAGGGAGGGCTGGTCGAGCATGAGGGCGATGGCCTTAGCCTTATCGATACCCGCTTTATCGGCATCCGGCAGCTTGCGGAAGGTCGTGCCGGCGCGGTTGAGGAGCGCCTCCCAGCCGGCCTGACCAGCCCAGGCTTCGAGTCGCGACCGGTCGATGCCTTGAGCCTTGTAGTCGTGGAAGGCATACGGCACGCCCCTGGCGTCGAGCCAGGCCCGCGCCTTCTTCATCGTGTCGCAGTTCTTGATGCCGTAGAGGGTCATCGGCATCGGCCTACTCCCACTCAGTTGTTTCCTGGCGGAAACATTTCATGTATTTCAATGGTTTAGAGGTTTGCTGTGGATACGATACCATGAAGAGTGCCATGGCTCAAAAACCCGATTCTGGCCGATTTTTATGACTTCAGATCAAGACACTCAACTGCTTCACAAGCTGATCCCGTACCGGATGCGTGCCGTCAACACGCTCAACTACGCGCTGAGACTTCGGTCGGAGTGGACGGACGCGCCTCCCATGACGATGCACGTCAATGGCAAGCAAGTCATGGAAGGCAACCTAAACGCCTTCACCAACCCTGCTATCGAGGCTGGGCTGGTTCACTGCCGTGCCCTGCTCGAATTCCTTGGATTGAATGAGCGGGACGGCCAGTTGCGTCAAAGGGGCGGCAGGCAGCCCGACGACATCGGGATCGAGCATTTCAGCAATGATCACGGGCCGCTTAAAAAGGTCGACCCCGAAGCCGCCCTGAGTAGGTATGACGGCGGGCAGGAAGAGGCCCAAGAAGCTCTCCTGACCATCTTTCGGCTCACCAACAAGGGACTGGCCCACATCACGGAGTATCTGACTGCCCACCCTGAAAGCGGCAGGCTGGTCGAAATTGCCAGCCGCGGCATACCAGTCCTGGTGATCAACTATCTTTACATCCCGCTTGGACTGCCGGCTCCCGACTACAAGATCAGCTCGCGGCCAAGGGAGGGTTAGGGTCGATCCCGGCTTCCTTCAGCTTGAGCCGCAGCCGGGCGATCTCGAAGGCGGCGTCACTCGTCAGGCGATGGTAGTGATCGGCCTCCTGGATACTCCCGCCACAAGCATTCCGGCGCCAGCGCTTGATCTCGTCGGCCCGCTTGGCTTCCTCCTGGCGCAAGCGATAGAGAATGTCGTCCGAGCTAACCCGTAGAATTTCGTCCATTTCAGTCTCCAGTCTTCGGCCAGTGTCTATCACGACGCCGGCGGGGCTGGCAGCGGCATCCAGTGCGTGAAGCCGGTTGGAGCATGCGTGCTTTCCATCTCCGGGTTCCACTTCTGGCTCACCGTCCAATAGGCTATTCCGACATTAAGTCGTCCGTTGCGGCCGGGCCTGCAGTACACAACCGGCTCCCCCTTCTCAGGCGCGCGATCCTTCACGCTGATCCAGTCGGCGCTCATACGGCCTCCGGCAGTGGCGACCACAGCGACCGCAAATGCTCCCAGCGCGGCTTCAGGAACTCGATCACGGTCGGCTCGTCGTTGCGGCAGACTTCAACGGTGCTGTAGCAGTAGCGACCCTTGCG
This sequence comes from Microvirga sp. CF3016, assembly GCF_036314085.1. Taxonomy (NCBI): domain Bacteria; kingdom Pseudomonadati; phylum Pseudomonadota; class Alphaproteobacteria; order Hyphomicrobiales; family Methylobacteriaceae; genus Microvirga; species Microvirga sp. CF3016. The sequence continues at coordinate 343,718 of NZ_JAYGGM010000005.1, read as the reverse complement.
CTGCCCCATCCAGAACAGCTTCAGCTTGCCATTGCGGTAGTTCGGATCGCCGTCGTAGGTCGGCTCATCGTCTTCGCTCTGCTCGATCCAGTCCCAGCGGAACAGTAGATTGTAATCCATGTCCGAGTCGCTCCACTCCACCAGGAAATCGGCAAACGACTTGTAGTAGCTCTCGACGCTTTCGCTGGCGTAGTAGTTGCCCTCGTTGCAGTAGTAGGAGTGATCCACTTCCCACAGGTGCTTGGCTTCCATACCTCTCCTTTGTTTGGTGTTGTTGATGGAGAGAATTGTACCGCTACCGAGCTGGGCGCGTGATTGATTGTTCCTATCGGAAATTGCGGTTCGATTTAGAAACCAGCTCCAGCGCGATACCATGAACGAAAAGCGCTGAAAAAATCGTCCTTAGTTCTGGAGTCTGAAAGGCTTACGCTTTCGCGATACCATGAATTTGGTACTCTGGTGCGGCATGGTATCAGCGCTCGCCTAGTGAGTAGTCGAATTCCGTACCATCAAAAGTGCCAAGAATAATTCGAGCTCCATCGTGTTTTGCTCGGGTTTGAACCGCTACGACACCGCGTAAGAACTGTCGCATTCTCCAAGAAAAAAGCCCGTGAAATCACGGGCTTGAGCTAAATACTTCATTCTTCTGTGAGATCATCTCGGAAGTATTAGGAATATTAACATCACTCCCACTCGATGGTCCCGGGCGGCTTCGAGGTGATGTCGTAGGTGACGCGGTTGATGCCCTTCACCTCGTTGATGATGCGGGTCGCGACCCGGCCGAGGAAGCCCATGTCGAAGGGATAGAAATCTGCCGTCATGCCGTCGATGGAGGTGACGGCGCGGAGCGCACAGACGTGGTCGTAGGTGCGCGCATCGCCCATGACGCCGACGGTCTTGACGGGGAGCAGCACGGCGAAGGCCTGCCAGATCTCGTCGTAGAGGCCCGCATTGCGGATTTCCTCGAGATAGATCGCATCCGCTTTGCGCAGGATGTCGAGTTTCTCCCGGGTGATCTCGCCGGGAACCCGGATGGCGAGGCCCGGACCTGGGAACGGATGGCGGTTCACAAAGGCATCGGGCAGGCCGAGCTCGCGGCCGAGCACCCGCACCTCGTCCTTGAACAGCTCGCGCAGAGGTTCCACGAGCTTCATCTTCATGCGCTCGGGCAGCCCGCCCACATTGTGGTGGCTCTTGATGGTGACCGAGGGGCCGCCGGTGAAGGAGACGCTCTCGATCACATCGGGATAGAGCGTCCCTTGCGCGAGGAAGTCGGCCCCGCCGATCTTCTTGGCCTCCTCGTCGAACACGTCGATGAAGAGCTTGCCGATAGTCTTGCGCTTGACCTCCGGGTCGGACACGCCTTCGAGCGCACCGATGAAGAGATCCTGCGCCTGCACGTGCACGAGCGGGATGTTGTAGTGATCGCGGAAGAGCGTCACCACCTGCTCGGCCTCAGCCGCGCGCAGCAGGCCATGATCGACGAACACGCAGGTGAGCTGGTCGCCGATGGCCTCGTGGATCAGCACCGCAGCCACGGCCGAGTCGACGCCTCCCGACAGGCCGCAGATCACCCGGCCGGTGCCGACCTGGGCCCGGATGCGCTCGATGGCCTCCTCGCGGAAGGCCTTCATGGTCCAGTCGCCCTTGCAGCCCGCGATATCACGCACGAAGTTCCGGATGAGCTGGGCGCCCTGCGGAGTGTGCACCACCTCCGGATGGAACTGCACGCCGTAGAACTTGTGCTCCTCGTCGGCCACGACCGCGAAGGGAGCATTCTCGGAGGCGGCCAGTACCTCGAATCCTGCCGGCAGCTTGGTGACCCGGTCGCCATGACTCATCCAGACCGGGTATTTCCTGCCGACCTGCCACACGCCCTGGAACAGCGGGCTTTCCGTGAGCACCTCGATCTCGGCGCGACCGAACTCGGAATGGTGGCCGCTCTCGACCTCTCCCCCGAGCTGCGCCGCCATGGTCTGCTGGCCGTAGCAGATGCCGAAGACAGGAAGATCGGTGTCGAACAGCTCCTGCGGGGCGCGGGGCGACACGTCCGATGTGACCGATTCCGGCCCGCCCGACAGGATCACACCCTTCGGTTTCAAGGTCCGGATCGCCTCGGCGGCCTTCTGGAACGGCACCACCTCGGAATAGACGCCATCCTCGCGCACGCGCCGTGCGATGAGCTGGGTCACCTGGGAGCCAAAATCGACGATGAGGATCTTATCGTGGGTCTGGGTCATGGCGGGTTCTTAGAGCCTTCCGGGTCGGGACAACAATCGAAATATGAGGCTTTTCATGGGTTTCGCACCAGGATCGCGGCATAAAAGCCGTCCGTGCCCGTCCTGTGCGGCGTCAGTTGGAGCCCATGAGCCGTGGGACGCACGACATTCCTGAGATGTCCGAGCCCCGTCTGCTCCAAAGCCCTGTCCATCGTCATGGGCGTAAAGCCATCGTGGCGTTCCATGAACGCCGACAAGGCGTCGTCGTTCTCCTCCGGCAGGATCGAGCAGGTGATATAGACGATGCGCCCACCGGGCTTCACAAGCCGCGCCGCCCGGTCGAGAACCGCTTCCTGCTCTCTGCGTCGGATTTCCAAACTGCCCGGACGCAGGCGCCATTTCGCATCCGGGTTGCGCCGCCACGTCCCGACACCGGTGCAAGGCGCATCCACCAGAACGCAGTCGATCTTTCCGTCAAGATCGGTCACCGCGTCGGCCCTGGCCCGCGGCGTGCGGACCTGGACGTTGCGAACCCCGGCCCGCGCGAGCCGGTCGTGGATGGGCGCAAGCCGGCGGGCATCATTGTCCGTGGCGTAGATCTGGCCGTGATTGTCCATCTGGGCTGCCAGCGCCAGGGTCTTGCCGCCGCCGCCCGCGCAGAGGTCGACCACCTGCTCGCCGGGTTTGACGCCGGACAGGAGCGCCACGAGCTGCGAGCCCTCGTCCTGGATCTCGATCCAGCCCTTCAGGAACTCCGGCTCCGACTGAACGGCCGGTCCGCGCCCGTCCTCGCTTGGGGCAATCCGCAGGCCCAGAGGCGAGAGCGGCGTCTCGACCGCGCCCAGATGCGGCAGCGCATCGTGAGCCTCCTCGCGGGAGGAGATCTTCAGGGTATTCACTCGCAGATCGAGCGGAGCCCGTGTGGTGAGCGCCTGCATTTCCGGGACCAGATCCTCGCCGAAGAACTCTTGGAGCGAAGGCTCGATCCAGTCCGGGAAGTCGCCGGCCACATGGGCAGGCGCGCCTTCGAGATTTGCGTTCTCCAGCCTAGCCCGCTCGTCGGCCGTCAGCGGCTCGGGGGCGAAACGTTCACCCGAGCACAGGGCTGCAATGGCATCGGGCTCCATTCCGCGCTGGAGCCTGAGCATGCCGAGCATAATGGCGCGGGGCGTGGTCTCGCCCATGATCCACCCGGCGGAGGCTTTGCGCCGCAGGGCGTCGTAGACCAGGCTCGCGATGGCGGCGCGGTCCTTGGAACCGGCGAAACGATGCGACAGGCCCCAATCCTTGAGGGCGTCAGCCGCGGGACGACGGCGGGCGTCGATATCGGCCAGGACCTCGAAGGCGGCGGAGATGCGGGCGGCAGGTGTCATCGAAAAAACACACTTAAGCTTGGCCGTAGAAACGACACATTGTTTCCTATTTTCCGTCCTCATCGAGAGTGGATGGTGAGGCTGCGTGCATTCCGCACGATTCCTCTTGGGAGCCACTCTCTATGTTGACCCGACTGACCCGCGGCCTCATCGCCGTCGGCCTGACCCTGACCATCGCTGCTTGCGCCACGGCCCCGGCTGCCGACCTCACCCCGCCTCCGATGAAGCAGACCGACGCCAAGACCCAGCTCGAGAGCGGTCGCCGCTACTAATGCGATGTGCGGGATGGGCGCAACGCCCATCCCGCTCCTCAAACGCCTGTCTCGGCAGCCAGCACCCGAATGCCGAAGATCACCCACATGGCGGCCAGAACCAGCACCCCGACCACGAAGGCCATGAAGCGGTGGGACACCTTATTCGAGGTTGTGTGGATCGCCGCATGAACCAGTCGGCTCGCTACGAACATCCAGGACATCACCACGAAGAGCATATCGGCCTTGCGGGTGATCAGCGCCAGCACCACCAGCACATAGAACAGCACCGGCAACTCGAACTGGTTGTGGTACGCGTTCTGGATCTGAAGGATGCGTGTAGGCCAGTTGCGCTCGCCAAGAGCAATATCCTTCACCTTCACCTGCCCGGTCCGAAGGGTGCCCAGCCGCGAACTTCCCATCCAGAGGAGCAGGAGGACGGTCAGCGCGACCTGGACATAGACTGGGAGAAGGATGGCGGTGATGCTCATGAACAAAAACTCAACTGAAGCTTAGCTGCGTGTCGGATAATTAGGGCTTTCCCGCGTGATCGTCACGTCATGAACGTGGCTCTCGCGAAGGCCCGCGCTGGTGATGCGAATGAACTGAGCCTTTTCCTGGAATTCCGGCAGGGTCGCGGCCCCCACGTAGCCCATGGAGGCGCGAAGGCCTCCGGTGAGCTGGTGCAGCACCGCAGAGACCGGGCCCTTGTAGCCCACCTGGCCCTCGATGCCTTCCGGCACGAGCTTGAGGGTGTCGCGCACCTCCGCCTGGAAATAGCGGTCCGCCGAACCGCGGGCCATGGCCCCGACCGAGCCCATGCCCCGGTAGGACTTGTAGGAGCGGCCCTGGTACAGGAACACCTCGCCCGGAGTTTCGTCCGTGCCGGCGAGCAGGGAGCCCACCATGGCGCAGGAGGCGCCCGCCGCGAGCGCCTTGGCGAGATCGCCCGAGAATTTGATGCCGCCATCGGCGATCACCGGGACATCCGCCTGGGAGGCTGCCTCGACGGCTTCCATGATGGCGGTGAGCTGGGGCACGCCGACGCCCGCCACGATCCGGGTGGTGCAGATGGAGCCCGGACCGATGCCGACCTTGATCGCATCGGCACCGGCATCGATGAGGGCCTGAGCCCCTTCCCTGGTCGCTACGTTGCCGGCGATCACCTGGACCGCATTGGAGAGCTTCTTCACACGGGAGACGCTCTCCAGAACCTTCACGGAATGGCCGTGGGCGGTGTCGACCACCACCACGTCGCAGCCCGCGTCGATGAGGCGCTCGGCGCGCTCGAAGCCCTGCTCGCCCGTGGTCGTCGCAGCGGCGACCAGGAGGCGGCCCTGCGCGTCCTTGGCGGCATTCGGATAGGCCACCTGCTTCTCGATGTCCTTCACCGTGATCAGGCCGATGCAGCGGAAATGGTCGTCGACGACCAGGAGCTTCTCGATACGGAACTGGTGCAGGAGGCGCCGGGCCTCGTCCTGGCTCACGCCCTCGCGGACCGTGATCAGACGGTCCTTGGTCATCAGTTCGGAGACCGCCTGGCCAGGATTGTTGGCGAAGCGCACGTCGCGGTTGGTCAGGATGCCGACGAGCTTCCCCTTGGTTCCGTTCGGTCCGCGCTCGACCACCGGAATGCCGGAAATGCCGTGATGCTTCATCATGGCGAGCGCGTCGGCCAAGGTTTCGTCCGGGTGGATGGTGATCGGGTTCATCACCATGCCCGACTCGTAGCGCTTCACGAGGCGGACCTGCTCCGCCTGGGCTTCCGGCTCGAGATTGCGGTGGATCACCCCAAGACCGCCGTTCTGAGCCATGGCGATCGCCATGCGGGCTTCCGTCACCGTATCCATGGCGGAGGCGATAATCGGCATGTTGAGGCGGATCGTCCGGGTCAGCCGGGTCGCGACATCCACGTCGCCGGGCAGGACTTCGGAGCGGCCGGGCCGGAGGAGCACGTCATCGAAGGTCAGTCCTTCGATGAACTTATCGGCGAATACAGAGGCCATGACCAACTCCTTGAATGGGTGCGCGGATAAGAGAAACACCGCTTTGGTGAGTTGGCACGGGTCCGTAGCACGAGCTTGTCGTTTCGCAAAGGGTGGAGAAGCGCTTCTCCAGAAGACCTGCCTTGCGCCTTTTTGGTCTTTGCAAGGGGGTTGCAGGGCGCTAATTCCTGCGAGTCATGCGTCAATCCCGCCTTCTCCCGCTGATCATCGCCACAGCCCTGTTCATGGAGAACACGGATTCGACCGTCATCTCCACGTCGCTGCCGATGATCGCGCAGAGTCTGGGGACAGACCCGATCGCCCTCAAGCTGGCGCTGACCTCCTATCTGGTCAGCCTCGCCATCTTCATCCCGATCTCCGGATGGATGGCTGACAAATACGGTGCCCGCACGATCTTTACGGCCGCCATCGGCGTGTTCATGGTGGGCTCGCTTGCCTGCGCGGCCGCCAATTCCCTCGAATGGTTCGTGATCTCCCGCTTCGTCCAGGGTGCCGGTGGAGCCATGATGGTGCCGGTGGGTCGCCTCGTGCTGCTGCGGAGCGTTCCTCGCAGCGAGGTGGTGCAGGCGCTCGCGACCCTGACCATCCCGGCCCTCGTCGGTCCCATCGTGGGTCCCCCGCTCGGCGGCTTCATCACAGAGTTCTTTCACTGGCGCTGGATCTTCTTCATCAACATTCCCATCGGCATCCTCGGCATCGTGATGGCGACGCTCTACGTGCCGAACATCAAGGAAGACGATACGCCGCCGCTGGACTTCATCGGCTTCCTGCTCTCTGGATTCGGCTTCGCCCTGCTCATGCTCGGCTTCGCGTCGGGCGGGCGGCATCTTATCCCGGCGGAGATCTCCACCGGCTGCGTGGTGATCGGCGCGGCCTGCCTGGTTCTCTATGTCTTCCACGCGCGGCGCACCCCCTACCCGGTCCTGCATCTCGGCCTGCTGAAGATCCCGACCTTCCGCATCAGCGTGGTCGGCGGCTTCCTCTTCCGTGTGGGCATCGGGGCGATCCCGTTTCTCCTGCCCCTGATGCTGCAGGTGGGGTTCGGCCTGAGCCCGCTGGCTTCCGGCTCGCTCACCTTCATCGCGGCAGTCGGAGCTCTGTTCATGAAGACCATGGCCAAGCGCATCCTCGAACGAACAGGTTTCCGCAGGCTCCTCATCATCAACGCCTTCATCGGAGCGGCCTTTGTGGCTGCCAACGGGTTCTTCGCGCCCGAGACGCCCCACTGGCTGATCATGATCATCCTGCTGGTCGGCGGCTGCTTCCGCTCGCTCCAGTTCACCAGCCTCAACGCCATCGGCTATGCGGAGATCTCCAACCGCGAGATGAGCTATGCCACGAGCCTGTCGAGCGCCCTGCAGCAGGTCTCGCTCAGCATCGGTGTCGCCTTCGGGGCCTTCGTGTTGGAGGCGGCGGCAAGCCTCGACGGCGATGTGGCGATCACGGCCGGGGATTTCGGCCCCGCCTTCTGGGCGGTTGCCGCCGTGTCCGCCCTGTCCGGCTTCGTCTTCATGGGGCTTTCGCCGAACGCCGGCGCCGAGATGTCGGGACACAAGATTGTGAAGGACAGGCCACCGTCGACAGGCCTGGGGGACGGTATGTCCGGCCGCTAAGCTGCGCTAGCATCGCCGCCGCGAAGCGGGAGGCTACCCCATGGACCAGCGCATCATCGACCTCTACGACGACTTCACCCATGGCGGCATGAGCCGCCGCTCCTTCCTCGACAAGCTCGCCGCCCTGGCGGGCAGCACAGCCGCCGCGACGGCTCTTCTGCCCATCCTGCAGAACAACTACGCCCACGCCCAGACCGTGCCGGAGAACGACGGGCGGATCACCACAGAGACCGTGGACATTCCGGGCGCCCAAGGGCTCAAGGGTTATCTCGTCAAGCCGAAGGACGCCGCGGGCAAACTGCCGACCGTCATCGTCATCCATGAGAACCGGGGCCTCAACCCGCATATCAAGGACGTAACCCGCCGCATGGCGACGGAAGGCTTCATCGCCCTCGGGCTCGATTACCTCTCGCCCATGGGCGGCACGCCGGCCGACGAGGACAAGGGCCGGGAGATGATCGGCCAACTCAAGCAGCCGGACGTGATCGCCAACGGAAAGGCCGCGGTGGCTTATCTGAAAGGCCGTCCTGACAGCAACGGCAAGGTCGGCGCCATCGGCTTCTGCTGGGGCGGCGGCGCGGTGAACAATCTCGCGGTCAACGAGCCGAACCTTAATGCAGGTGTGGCCTATTATGGCGGCCAGCCGAAGGCCGAGGACGTGCCGAAGATCAACGCGGCCATGATGATGCACTACGGTGGTCTGGACGAGCGCATCAATGCCGGCATTCCGGCCTACGAGGCGGCACTGAAGCAGGCGGGCAAGACCTACGAGATCCACGTCTACGAGGGCGCCAATCACGCCTTCAACAACGACACCAACGCGGCACGCTACGACAAGGAAGCGGCGGATCTCGCCTGGAGGCGGACGGTCGGGTTCCTGAAGAAGAACTTGGCTTGAAGATCCTGCATTAGCGCGTCGTCCGAGCCATTCGCCACGTCATCACCGGCCTCGTGCCGGTGATCCCGATCGGAGAAGCGCGTGCTTCACGCGTGCTTCATAGGATCGAGATGGCGGGGACAAGCCAGGCCATGACGTAGACAGGTCAATCCTCGAACGCCTCGACCTGCACGCGTTTCCCGATCAAGAAGGCGTCGCCCACGAGACGGAACGGGGCATCGTCCACTTCCGACTGGCGGGCGTTCAGCAGCTCGTCGAACCGGCGATAAATGCCCTGATATTCCGCGGGCTCTTCCTGCACGACTTGGCGGCCGCCGATTTCCAGGCAGCTTCCGCCATGGGTGAGCTTGAGGCCCAGTCCCGCTTCCGTCTCCACCTCGATGTCCCAGGTCTGCGGCCCGGTCTGGCGCCAGTCGAACACAGCCTGCAGGTCACCCTGCCCGTGGCTCATGGAGAACGTCAGATGGGCGGCGATCGGCGCATCGCGGTTGGCGGGGAATTCCAGCTCGGATGCCTTGATGAAGACCGGCTCGGGCATGATCCGGGTGACGATGGAGAGCGCGTTGATTCCCGGATCGAACACGCCGAAGCCACCGGCCTGCCAGATCCATTGCTGGCCCGGATGCCAGTGCCGCACGTCTTCCTTCCAGGTCACCAGCAGGCGCTTGATCGTCCATCCGGCGAGCGCCTTCTTCGCCTCATCGACGGCCTTGTTGTACTGGGCATGCCAGGTGGTGAAAACGACCTTTCCCACCTTCGCGGCGAGCTCCTTGAGGTCCTCAAGTTCGCTCAGGGTTGCGGCAGGCGGCTTTTCGAGCAGCACGCTCTTGCCCGCCAGAAGCGCCTCGCGGGCGATCTGATGGCGCACCTGGGGTGGGGTGCAGATCGACACCGCCTCCACCTCCGGGATTTTCAGGAGCTCCCGATAATCCTGGAAGCTGTACTTCGCCTCATCGGGCTGCAGCCCGCGCTGGCTCGCCACCGCCAGCAGCTCGAAATCCGGATTGGCCTTGATGACGGGCAGATGCTGATCCTGGGCGATCTTGCCGAGGCCGATGATACCGATCTGGTGCGCTGCCATCGTCCTATCCCTTGCAAAAGAGGCCTCTGGTCGAAACCCGTCAGGCCGGAAGCGTCTCGTCCGCCCGCCCCCGAAAACCGGTTGCCATGACATAGAGTTCCGCCGAGTCGGCCCGGCTCGCCGCCGGCTTCACATGGCGCACCACGGCGAAGTCGCGCTTCAGGTCGGCCAGAAGCTGGTTCTCGGTGCCCCCCTGAAACACCTTGGCCACGAAGGCGCCGCCGGGAGCCAGGATCTCGCGCGCGAAATAGATGGCGGCTTCGGCCAAGCCGATGATGCGCAGGTGGTCGGTCTTCTTGTGGCCGGTGGTATTGGCCGCCATGTCGGACATGACGACATCGGCCGGACCGCCGAGCATCTCGATCAGCTTGCCGGGCGCGCTCTCGTCCAGGAAGTCGAGCTGGATGAACTCGACTCCTGGCATGGGATCGATAGGCAGAAGGTCGATGCCGACGACCTTGCCCTTGGGACCAGCCTTCTTGGCCGCGATCTGCGACCAGCCGCCGGGAGCAGCACCTAGATCGACGATCCGCTGACCGGGCTTGAGGATGTGAAATTTCTCATCAATCTCCAGCAGCTTGAAGGCCGCACGGGACCGATAGCCCTCGCGCTTGGCGCGGGCGACGTAGGGATCATTGAGCTGGCGCTCAAGCCATTTCTGGGACGAAAGAGTCCGCTTATGGGCCGTCTTCACGCGTTGCTTGAGATTGCGGGCTCCGGAACCGGTTTTGGCAGTCACCGCTGCCCCCCTCGCCACACGGAATCCTCTCGCATCATCTTCATCAAAATTCCTTCGCGCAATCCGCGATCCGCGATGCGCAGGCGCTCCGAAGGGAACGCCCGCCGGATCGCTTCCAAGATGGCGCAGCCGGCCAGAACCAGATCGGCACGATCCTTGCCGATGCAAGGGTTCGCGGCCCGCTGCGTGAAATCTGAACGCAGCAGACGCTGCATCACGGTCGAGATCTCGCCGTTGCGCATCCACATCCCGTCCACACGGCGCCGGTCATAGCGCGCAAGACCAAGGTGAATGCCGCCGACCGTGGTGACGGTTCCCGACGTTCCGAGGAGATGAAAGTTGTGGGCGCGCCCCGCCGCAGCCGCCACGAGGGCGAAATCGAGCAGAAGCTCGGACACCTCCTCGACCATGCCTTCGAAGGTCTCAGGCGTGACATCGATGCCGCCATGGCGTTCGGCCAGCGTCACCACGCCGACCGGCAGCGAGTCCCAGGCACGAATGCGTTTGCACGGATCGGCAAAGGCATGGGGCGCCTGACCGTCGAGCCAGGCGATCTCGGTCGAGCCGCCGCCGATATCGAACACGATGACGGATTGTGCCTTGGGATCGACGAGGGATGCGCAGCCGGTGACCGCCAAATAGGCTTCCGTCTTGCGGTCGACGATCTCAAGCTCGAGATCGAGCTCGTCGCGCACGCGCTCGATGAAGGACGGGCCGTTTTCGGCCAGCCGACAGGCTTCCGTGGCCACGAGGCGCGCCCGGGTCACGTCCTTGGCGGCCATCTTTTCACGGCAGACCCGCAGCGCATCGAGCGTGCGCGAGATGGCATCGTCGCTCAGGCGATTGCCGAGGCCGAGGCCTTCGCCGAGCCGCACGATGCGTGAGAACGCATCGACGACGCGAAAGCCGAAATGCGCAGGCTCCGCAATGAGAAGCCGGCAATTGTTCGTGCCGAGATCGAGCGCCGCGTAGCTCCTGGAGGATCGTCGCCGAGGATCCGCGCGTGCCGACGAGGGACGTTCCGCAACCAAGGACGCGCCGTTTGCGGATCCGCTCAACGGATCCGCATGTCGGTCTCCTGGTTCTGGTGCAACGTCCACTTTGACGGTCAAAACGAATCCCCGAGCACTCCAAGCGGGTGCGTTGTTGGACGAAGAGAGTAACCATCGCGCCGCCGTCCTGCCAAGGGCAGGCTCCGCAGATTGTAGCCTACCTCCTCGGGGAGGGTCAGAGCCGCAGGGCCACGAAGCGCTCCGTCAGCCCCTTCAGGACATCGGCCCCCACATTGGCGATGGCCACGCGCAGATGCCCTTCCTGACCAGGACCGAAATAGCTTCCCGGCAGGCACAGCACGCCTCGCTCGGTCGCGAGCTTCTCCGCCACCTGCTGCGCCTTGGCCTCCGGAAACGGGTGGCGCAGATAGGCGAAATAGGCCCCGACCGACTCGATCTTCCATTCCGGCATGGGCGCGAGAGCGTCCTGAAAAACCTGTGCACGCCGGTTGATCTCGGCCCGATTGTCCTCGCGCCAGTCGCGCAAGGACTCGATAGCCCATGGCAGCGCCGCCTGAGCGGTCCGCGGCGCGCAGATCTGGATGCAGTCGAGGATCTTGGCCACCTGCTCTATGAGCCCGGCATCGGCCGTGATCGCTCCGGTCCGGTGGCCCGGGATCGCGTAGGATTTCGAGAAGGAATAGAGCTGAATTACCGTGTTGCGCCATTCCTCGCCAATGAACAGGCCGTGCGCGCGGTTCATCTCCTGCGGCAGGAAGTCCCGGTAAGTCTCGTCGATCACGAGATAAATGCCGTGCTTGGCGCAGAGCTGAGCGAAGCTCTCGATCACATGGCCGGGATATACGGCCCCGGTCGGGTTGTTGGGAGTGACGAGCACGATCGCCCTGACCTTCTCGTCGATCATCGCCTCCGCATCCTCGACGCGCGGCACGAATCCGTTCTCCGCCCGGCAGGGCAGCGGACGCGGCTCGATGCCCAGCATGTCGAGGGTCATCTGGTGATTGAAATACCAGGGCGTCGGCAGCAGCACCGCTTCGCCGCGATGGGCGAGCAGCATCATGGCGGCGAAGAAGGCCATGTTGCAGCCGGCGGTGACGGCGGTGTCTTCGGGTTCGATCCGCCCCTCGTAGAGGCGGGAGAGGTCGGCCGCATAGGCTTGGCGTAGGCCCGCATCGCCATTGATCGGGCCATATTGCGAGCCGGCTGCGGAGCCTGCGGCCGCGGCCATCCGCTCCAGCAGACCGGCATGGGGAGCGTTGCCCGGAACGGCCTGCGAGAGGTTGATCAGCGGCCCGAAGGATCCGTCATAGCGCTTGGTCCAGCTCTGGGCCTCCGGGATCGGAGGGCTGCCGACGTCGGCGACGAGAGGGTTGATGAGCTTGGCAGGACCGTTCGTCATGAAATCATCCGAGTGCAGCAAACGAGAAAGGGCAGGAGTTCCGGGGAGCCTTCCACCGAAACGGCCTGCCCTACAAGGCTTTATCAGCCCGGCCGTGACGGTCGGGCTCTCGTCCGGAGACCTTTAGTCCTTCGCGCGCTCCACGTAGGAGCCGTCTTCCGTCATGATCACCACGCGGGTGCCGGCCTGGATGTGGGGCGGAACCAGGGTGCGCACGCCGTTGGACAGTATGGCGGGCTTGTAGGACGAGGATGCCGTCTGCCCCTTCACGACCGGCTCGGTCTCGGTGATCTCGAGGGTGACGCGGGCCGGCAGTTCGATGGCGATCGGCACGCCGTTATGGGTCGAGAGCATCACGGCCATGCCTTCCTGGAGATAGGGCTTCTGGTCGCCGATGATGTCTTCCGGGACGACGACCTGGTCATAGGTCTCCGGGTTCATGAAATGGAAGCCTTCGCCGTCCTGGTAGAGGAAGGTGTGCTCGCGGTCTTCCACGAAGGCGCGCTCGACCTGCTCGGTGGTCCGGTAGCGCTCGGAGACCTTCACGCCGTCCGAAATGCGGCGCATGTCGAGCTGGGTGACAGGCGTGCCCTTGCCGGGATGGATGTTCTGGGCGGTGAGGACCACATAGAGCTTGCCGTCCATATCGACGACGTTGCCTTTGCGGAGCGTAGAGGCGATGACCTTCACGGGAAGCTTTCCTTGTGACAGATAAGGGCGCGTCGTGAGGGGCGGGTCGCCCATCCCCCAGTGGCACCGAAAACGGTTTTCGGTGCCGCAAGTAGCCTATCTTCGCAAAAATCGCCAGTCCGACCTTAACGAGCCCTTTGGAATGGATCACCCCGCACCTTCCTCCTCTCCCTGGTGGACGCCCCATGTCCATGCGGACCGCCGGCCGTTTCTCCTGGGGAGGAACCGCATCCAAGCGGCCCTGCGAGGTTTCTTCGGCTCACGGGACTTCGTGGAGGTCGATACCGCCACACTGCAGACTTCGCCGGGCAACGAGGCGCATCTCCACGCCTTCGCGACGGAAGCCGTCGGCCCCGACGGCTCGCGGGCGCCGCTTTACCTCCACACCTCGCCGGAATTCGCCTGCAAGAAGCTGCTCGCCGCCGGCGAGTCCCGGATCGCCTGCTTCGCCCATGTTTACCGCAATCGGGAGCGCGGCCCCCTCCATCACCCGGAATTCACTATGCTCGAATGGTACCGGGCCGGTGAAAGCTATGAGGCGCTGATGAAGGATTGCGCCGAGATCCTGGGCCTCGCGGCCGAGACCATCGGCACACGCACCCTCACCTATCGTGATCGCGAGATCGACCCGTTTCGGGAGCCGGAGCGCCTGAGCGTGGCAGAAGCCTTCGAGCGCTTTGCCGGGATCGATCTTCTTGCCTCCATCGACCGGAACGGCGCGACGGACAGGGAGCATCTGGCCGCCAGCCTGAAAGCGGCGGGGCTGCGGGTGGCGGGGGACGACACCTGGTCGGATCTATTCAGCCGCGTCATCGTGGAGCGGGTCGAGCCCAATCTCGGTCTCGGGCGTGCCACGATTCTGGACGAGTACCCGGTCGCGGAAGCGGCCCTCGCCCGCCCGGCTGCCCGCGACCCGCGGGTGGCTGAAAGGTTCGAGCTCTATGCCTGCGGCGTGGAACTGGCCAATGCCTTCGGCGAGTTGACGGATGCGGCCGAACAGCGGCGGCGGTTCGAGGCCGAGATGGCGGAGAAGGTGCGGGTTTACGGAGAAAGATACCCGGTGGACGAGGATTTCCTGGCGGCACTCGCCCAGATGCCCGAGGCGAGCGGGATCGCGCTCGGCTTCGACCGGCTGGTGATGGTCGCCACCGGCGCCTCGCGCATCGATCAGGTGCTCTGGGCGCCTGTGCCGGAGACGAGCCGTTGAACGCAATCCGCACCGTCCGCACACCTGCCGAACTGGTTGAGACAGGTCTCGTCGCACCCGAGAAGCTCTCTGGAATCGAGGCCGTGGCCGAGCGTTATGCCGTCTCGATCAGCCCCGCCATGGCCGCCCTGATCGACCGCAGCGATCCGAACGACCCCATTGCGCGTCAGTTCGTGCCGGACGCGGCCGAGCTGACGATCGCGCCCGAGGAGCGCGACGATCCCATCGGGGATCTTGCGCACAGCCCCGTCGAAGGCATCGTCCACCGCTATCCCGACCGGGTTCTGCTCAAGGCCGTTCATGTCTGCCCGGTCTATTGCCGCTTCTGCTTCCGCCGGGAGATGGTTGGCCCGCAGGGGCTCGGCACGCTCTCGCCGGACTCGCTCGACCGGGCGCTCGCCTATATCGCCGATCATCCGGAGATCTGGGAGGTCATTCTCACCGGTGGCGACCCGCTGGTGCTCTCCCCCCGTCGCCTCGCCGAGATCATGCAGCGGCTCGCCGCCATCAAGCACCTGAAGATCGTCCGCTTCCACACGCGCGTGCCCGTCGTCGAGCCGGAGCGGATCGACGAGGCGCTGATCACTGCCCTGAAGGCGAGCGGAAAAACGGTTTACGTGGCCCTCCACGCCAATCATCCGCGCGAGCTGACGGCCGAGGCGCGCGCAGCCTGCGCCAGTCTCGTGGACGCGGGCATCGTCATGATCAGCCAATCTGTTCTTCTCAGGGGTGTGAACGACGATCCGGACACCCTCGCGGCGCTCATGCGGGCCTTCGTCGAGACCAGGGTTAAGCCCTACTACCTCCACCACCCGGACCTCGCACCCGGCACGAGCCACTTCCGCGTGACCATCGAGGAAGGCCGTGCCCTGGTCGCCGGGATGCGGGGCCGGATCTCGGGACTGTGCCAGCCGGCCTACATCCTCGATATCCCTGGTGGGTACGGCAAGGCCGTTATCGGACCTGACGCCATCCGCGAGACCGGCAGCGGCTACACGGTCTCGGACTTCAAGGGCGATGAGCACGCCTATCCTCCCTCGGAGTGAGGAGCCGGCGCCGGTTTCGCCACTTGGTTGGCCGCAAACTGCGGTAAGATCGCTCTCGGTTGCATGATTGCCGACTTGAGGTGGCCTGACGATGGCGAACGATGCGGTTGAGCCGGCCGAACCCGAGGAGCAGCGCGTCGACTCGACCTTCCGCAACGGCTCCATCACGGCCATCGGTGTCGTCGTCGGCTTCTCCCTCGGGTTCTTGAGCCGCTGGTCGGCGCTCCCGGGCGAGTGGATGCATTCGGACCTCGTCTCGGTTGGTTTCATCACTCTGGGTCTTGCCCTGCAGGTAAAGGCCCTGGCCGATCTTCTGCTGGTCTCCTCGCTCCAACTCAAACGTTACAACCGCTCCATCCGGTTCTTCCTGGTCGGCTTGACCCTGGTCGGTACCGGAGTGGTGTTCGCCGTCTTCGCCGACCTTTTCGGCTTCGGCGGCATCGTCCTTCAGGGGTGAAGTCTCAATCAAAGCCCGGCTTGCCGCTACGTCCCTTCTTGATCTCGGACCGGCGGCCTTTCGCCTCGAGCCTGCGCTTCTTGGAGGCCAGGGTCGGTCGCGTGGGCCGGCGCGGTTTAGGGCGTTCGGTCGACTGACGGATCAGCTCGACCAAACGTGCGACTGCGTCCTCACGGTTTCGATCCTGACTGCGGAAGCGCTGGGCCGTGATCACGAGAACGCCGTCGTTCGTCATGCGTTTGCCGGCAATCCGCTCCAGCTTCTCCTTCACGTAATCCGGCAGAGACGGCGAATTGCGCACATCGAAGCGCAGCTGGACGGCGGTCTCCACCTTGTTGACGTTCTGGCCGCCCGGGCCGGAGGCGCGGATGAAGCTCTCCTCGA
This sequence comes from Microvirga sp. CF3016, assembly GCF_036314085.1. Taxonomy (NCBI): domain Bacteria; kingdom Pseudomonadati; phylum Pseudomonadota; class Alphaproteobacteria; order Hyphomicrobiales; family Methylobacteriaceae; genus Microvirga; species Microvirga sp. CF3016. Next base: position 327,342 of record NZ_JAYGGM010000005.1, on the reverse strand, counting down.
GTTCCGCCTCGTCGAGCGCAATGGAGTTCGTCACCTGGATCATCAAGGGCCTCGGTCCGGACGCGAAAAACATAAGTGGAGCATGTGGGCCCATTCCTAATGCGAACTTATCCGGCGCTTGTCGATGGCCGCAATCCGTCATAAGCGCCTAATGCACCTCGCCTTCCCCGGATCACCTCGTCCGGCCTCTTCCTTGGCTCTCCATGTCCGCCGTCCTCGCCAGCCTGATCCCGACCTTCCTGATCATCGCCACCGGCTGGCTCTGCCGGGCGACGGATTTCGTCAGCGAGCAGCAATGGGCTGGACTTGAACGGGCCACCTACGTGCTCTTCTTTCCGGCGCTCATCATCGACACCCTGTCCCGTGCCGACCTTTCCTCCGTACCCGTCCTGGGTGTCGGCGGCGCGCTGATCGGCGCCATCGTCACCATGGCTGTCCTGGTGCTCGCCCTTCGGCCGATGCTGGAGCGCAGGCTCGGGGTCGACGGCCCGAGCTTCACCTCCATCTTCCAGGGCGCCACGCGCTGGAACACCTTCGTCGGGCTTGCGGTCGCGGGAAGTCTGTTCGGGCAGCGCGGGATCGCCCTGATCGCGGTCGCCATCGCGGCCATGGTCCCGCTCCTCAACCTGCTGGCCTTCTACGTCTTCATCCGGTTCGCGGGCAGGCCCAAGCAGAACCCCTGGGACATTCTGCGCTCGTTCGTGACCAATCCTTTCATCTGGTCCTGCGCGATAGGCCTTGCGCTGAACCTTTTGGCGCCGCCGCTGCCCAGGCCGATTGCCACCTATATCGAGATCATGGGACGCGCGGCGCTGGCGGCGGGTTTGCTGATCGTCGGTGCCGGCCTCGATATTCGCAGACTTGCCCGCCCCGGCGTGCCCCACCTGCTCGCCGCAGGTCTCAAGCTCGTTCTGATGCCTGTCATCGCCGTGATCTATGCCCGCTTCGTCGGCGTGGACGGCAGCGACCTGACCGTGACGATCATCGCAGCCTCCGTACCATCGGCCAGCGCCGCCTATGTGCTTGCCCGACAGATGGGCGGCAATGCGGGACTGATGGCCGAGATCCTCACGCTGCAGACACTTCTGGCTCTCGTGTCGATGCCACTGCTGATCACCCTTTTAGGCATATAATACAACCTATGAGTTAGTTGAATCGCCTTGTTTTATTTTTGGTTGTGTTGCTATCTAGATGAATTGAAACATAGAGACAGTGTCGGCCTCGATGTCAAAGCCACCGCAGCGATTCCTCAAAGGCCCTTCCCATGACGATCCGCCGGCGGCCGGGGCAGCTGGTTCGGGTCAGGAAGGCATGTCGGCCACGGAAACAGCCCGGTACATTTCGGAATTTTCGGCAGAGCTGTCCTATCTTGCACGGGAGGCGAAGCTCGATCTGCTGGCTTACCTGCTGGACATGGCTCGACTCGAGGCCGGCAGACTACTTCAGGCGCCTGAAAAGGACTGATGAAGAGCCTACCGTCCGGCGATCAGGGACACGGCATTGCCCCCATGGCGTTCGAGACGTCCGGCAATCTCAAGCTCCAACAAGGCCATCTGAACATTGCGGATCGGCAGGCCCGACTGCCGGACCAGATCGTCGATGGCAACCGGCGAGGGACCTAAAAACGCAACCAGGTCAGCTTCGCCCTCACCCGCTTCTTCGTCGATTCCTGCCTCTGGCAGGACCGGCCGCACAGGAGCGCGGACCATATCCGGAAGGTCCAGCTCGTCCCAGAGTTCCTCGGAGCCGAGGGTGTAGAGCGGCTCCTCCGCGCTTTTATCGAGCCGGGGACCGGAGGCGATGAGCGGCTCCAGGACGCTCGTCACATCCTCGACGCCGGCGCACAGGGTGGCGCCGTCACGGATCAGATCGTTCGTGCCTTCAGCCCGGGGATCGAGCGGTGAACCTGGAACGGCAAAGACTTCCCGCCCCTGCTCCAGGGCGAAGCGTGCCGTGATGAGAGAGCCCGAGCGGCGAGCCGCTTCGACGACCACGACACCGTAGGCGAGGCCCGACACGATTCTGTTGCGGCGCGGGAAATCGCGTCCGCGCGGCTCCCAATCCATCGGCATCTCGGAGATGACTGCCCCGCCCTGCTCCACGATGGCCTCGACCAAGGGTGCGTTCTGGGCCGGATAAACCCGGTCGTGGCCTCCGGCCAACACGGCGACGGTTCCGGTCTCCAGGGCTGCCTTATGAGCTTTCGTGTCGATGCCCCGCGCTAGGCCGGATACGACCATATAGCCGGCTTCGCCGAGCTGGCGCGCCAGGCGCTCGGCGAAGGTCAAGCCGGACGCGGAGGCGTTGCGCGATCCGACAAGGGCGACGGCGGGCTTGGCCAGAACCTCCGCCGATCCACGAAGGCCGATCAGAGGCGGCGCGGTATCGATAGCTTGGAGAGTCTTCGGATAGTCCGGCTCGCCCATTGCGATGAAGCGGCCGCCGAGGCGTGCCGCGGCGGCCATCTCCTTCTCGGCCTCGGCCCGGCTGCAGACCTTCAGCATCAGGCGCCCGCCGCGGCGGGCGAGGTCGGGCAGAGCCTCCAGCGCCGCCGCCGCTCCGCCATATTGATTGATCAGGGCCCGAAAGGTGCGCGGACCCACGTTTTCCGAACGGATGAGGCGAAGCCAGTCGAGACGCTGCTCATCCGTCAGGATCATGGATTATCCCTTCTGGCCGATCTTGCCTTCGGTCCCGGCCAGAAGGCGGCTGATGTTCTGGCTGTGCTTCCACCACAGAAGCGCCACGAGGATGATCGCCATCCCGGCCATTCCGGGTTCGCCCAGGAGCCACAGCACGACAGGAGTCGTGGCGCTGGCGATCAGGGCGGAAAGCGAGGAGTACTTGGAGGCGAAGGCCACGCCAAGCCAGATCAGGCAGAAGATGAGGGCCGCCAGAGGCTTGAGGCCGATCATAACGCCGATGAAGGTGGCAACCCCCTTGCCCCCCTTGAACTGGAGCCACACGGGGAAGAGATGGCCCAGGAAGGCGCCGAGCGCCGCGAGCGTGGCGAATTGCGGCCCCCACTGCGCGGCAATCAGCACCGCGGCGGTGCCCTTCAGGGCATCCGCCACGAGCGTCGCCGCTGCCAGCCCCTTCCGGCCGGTACGCAGCACGTTGGTGGCGCCGATGTTGCCGGAGCCGATCTTGCGCACATCGCCCAAGCCCGCCATGCGGGTGAAGATAAGGCCGAATGGGATCGAGCCCAGAAGATAGCCGAAGATCAGGGCGGCCAGGAGGTAGAGAAGGTTGGCTTCGTCAGACATTTAGCTCTCGTTACATCGTATCGCGCTGAAACACCACCCTGCCGGCAACCATTGTGATCATCACCTGCCCTTCCAGGCGGGCCTCGTCGAAGGGCGAGTTCTTCGACAGCGACTTGAGATGACGCTTGTCGAGCACGTAGGGCGCATCGGGATCGAAGACGATGAGATCGGCCGGAGCGCCGACCGTTAGCCGCCCGCCCGGCAGACCAAGGATTTCGGCGGGTTTCGTGGACATGGTGCGCAGGAGCCTGGGCAGGGAGACGCGCCCGGAATGGACCAGTCTAAGCGCTGCCGAGAGCAGCGTCTCCAGCCCGACGGCCCCGTTGGCCGCCTCGGCAAAGGGCAGCCGCTTGTTTTCCACATCCTGTGGATTGTGGTCAGAGACGATCACGTCGATGGTGCCGTCGGCCAGAGCCTCGATCATGGCCTGCCGGTCGTCCTCGTGACGCAGGGGCGGCGAGAGCTTGAGGAAGGTGCGGTAATCGCCGATGTCGTTCTCGTTGAGCGCCAGGTGGTTGATGGAAACGCCGCAGGTGACCGGCAGTCCCTTCTCCTTCGCGCCCCGCACGATCTCCGCCGAATCGGCGCAGGAAATCATGGCCGCGTGGTAGCGCCCACCCGTGAGGCGCACGAGGCGAATGTCGCGCTCGAGCATCACCGTCTCGGCCTCGCGCGGAATGCCGGGCAGACCAAGTCGCGAGGCGAACTCGCCCTCGTTCATCACGCCCTGGCCGACGAGGTCGGGATCTTCCACGTGATGGATGATCAGCGCGTCGAAGTCGCGCGCGTAGGTGAGCGCCCGCCGCATCACCTGGGCATTCGTGACCGAGCGCGCGCCGTCCGTGAAGGCGATGGCGCCGGCTTCCTTGAGGCGTCCGATCTCCGCCATCTCGTGCCCCTCCAACCCCTTCGTCAGGGCGGCGGCAGGGCGGATGTTGACGACCGACGTATCGCGCGCGCGGCGCACGATGAAATCGATGACCGCCGGATCGTCGAGCGCCGGGCTGGTATCGGGCATGGACACCACGGTGGTGACGCCGCCCGCCGCAGCCGCCTCGCCGGCGCTCTTCAACGTCTCGCGATACGGCCCTCCCGGCTCGCCGATGAAGGCGCGCATGTCGATGAGACCGGGTGCCAGCACCTGCCCTCCGCAATCGATCACCTGCGCGTCGGCCGCTTCCGTCACCTGCGGTCCGAAGGCCCGGATGACGCCGTCGCGCACCAGCACCCCGCCCCGCTCCTCGCGGTCGGTGGCCGGGTCGATGAGACGGGCATTCTTGAAGAGGATCGGCTGTTCAGAAGGCATTACAGGCGGTCTCCTTTCCCTCTCCCCTCCGCGGGAGAGGGTGGCCTGCGAAGCAGGTCGGGAGAGGGGTCGAGTTCGGATTCAATCGCTTGGCGCACGGTGTCAAGAACCAGATTGCCGTTGCCCAGGATGAGATCATTGGAAAAACGCATAACCCGAAAGCCTTGGCTTTTGAGGAATGCGTCTCGCCGTTCGTCATGCGCTCGCTGCTCAGGATTGTCGTGAGGAACTCCGTCCAGTTCCTCGATCACCTTGGCTTCGGCACACAGGAAATCGACGATGTAGGGCGTAATCGGTACTTGGCGCTTGAACTTGTAGCCGTGGAAGCGGCCCGCCCGGACCTGCTGCCAGAACAGGGCCTCCGCCCGTGTGGGAGTCGAGCGCTGCTCCTTGGCGAAGGAGCGGAGGTTTGGGGTGACTTGGTTCTTTCGCGTTCTGTCCACGGCCCTCTCCCGGCCCTTCGGGCCACCCTCTCCCGCTTCGGGAGAGGGATTTTCACCTATTCGGCAGATGGCTCGCCAGAGCCTCCAGCACCGCCATGCGGACGGCGACACCCATTTCGACCTGTTCGCGGATGAGCGACTGCGCCCCGTCCGCCACGTCCGACGAAATCTCCACGCCCCGGTTCATCGGCCCCGGATGCATCACGAGCGCGTCGGGCTTGGCGTAGGAGAGTTTCTCCTGGTCGAGCCCGTAGAAGCGGAAATACTCCTTCACGGAGGGCACGAAGGAACCGTTCATGCGCTCGCGTTGCAGGCGCAGCATCATGACGATGTCCGCGTCCTTCAGGCCCTTCTCCATGCTGATGAAGGTTTCGAACCCGAGGCGCGCGATTCCGGGCGGCAGCAGGGTCGAGGGAGCGACGAGGCGTACCCGCGCGCCCATGGCAGCCAACAGGATCATGTTGGAACGCGCCACCCGCGAATGGAGGATATCCCCGCAGATCGCGACGGTCAGGCCTTCGATCCGTCCCTTGTTGCGGCGGATGGTGAGCGCGTCGAGCAGCGCCTGGGTCGGATGCTCGTGCGCACCGTCGCCCGCATTGACAACGGCGCAATCGACCTTCCGCGCAAGCAGATGCACCGCCCCCGCCGCGTGATGGCGCACGACGATGATGTCGGGCCGCATGGCGTTGAGGGTCACGGCCGTATCGATGAGCGTCTCGCCCTTCTTCACCGAGGACGAGGCGACCTGCATGTTCATCACGTCGGCGCCGAGCCGCTTGCCCGCGATCTCGAAGGAGGATTGCGTGCGGGTGGAGGCTTCGAAGAAGAGATTGATCTGGGTTCGGCCCTTGAGGCTCGATTTGCTCTTCTCGACCTGCCGACTCACCTCGACCTGTTCGTCGGCCAGATCGAGAAGCGCCTGAATGTCCAAGGGAGACAGCCCCTCGATGCCGAGGAGATGCCGGTGGGGAAAAACGGATCGGGGGGCGTCTGTCATCTTAAAGCGATGGCTATAGGCGCTCCGGGAAACGGCGGCAAGCAGGCTCTCTACGCGACACGCCGTTCAACGCTAGAATAAACAAGGATTGTGCTGTGAGGGGCGATGGCCATGACCACGTTCGAAACCCATGACGTCCTCAACCAGACACCGCCCTTCGGCGACGTGAACCTGATCGCCGCCAACCGGCCCCTGCTCGATGCCCTGAAAGCCAGCGGCGTCGACACGGAAACCGAAGGCCTGTCCGCCTTCGGTGCAGCATGGGGATCGGCGGAACGGCTCGACATCGGCCGGCTTGCCAACGAGAACCCGCCGAAGCTGCGCACCCACGATTCCAGGGGCTATCGGATCGACGCGGTGGAGTTCCACCCGGCCTACCATCTGCTCATGCGGGCCAGCATGGAGGACGGCCTTCACGCCTCGACCTGGGAAGAACCCGAGACCGGCCATGCCCATGTGGCCCGGGCGGCAAGGCTCTATACGGCGGCAGGCGTCGAGAGCGGACACATCTGCCCCATCACCATGACTCACGCGGCGGTGGCGGCGCTTGCAGCCTCCCCAGGGCGGCTTGCCGAGTGGCTGCCACGGATACGCTCACGGGATTACGATTCGCGCTTCATCCCCTTCTGGGAGAAAACAGCCGTCACCCTCGGCATGGGCATGACCGAGAAACAGGGCGGCACCGATGTCCGGGCCAACACGACCCGCGCCGCTCCGAAATCTGGAGACGAATACCTCCTCACGGGCCACAAATGGTTCATGTCGGCCCCCATGTGCGATGCTTTCCTGGTGCTGGCCCAGGCGACCGGCGGGCTCACCTGCTTCCTCGTTCCCCGGTTCCGGCCCGACGGCACGCTCAATGCCCTCCGCCTGCAGCGCCTGAAGGACAAGCTCGGCAACCGCTCGAATGCCTCCTCGGAGGTCGAGTTCCAGGATGCTTTCGCCTGGAGGATCGGCGAGGAAGGTCGCGGGGTGCGCATCATTATCGGAATGGTGCAGCTGACCCGGCTCGACTGCGCCGTGGCCTCGGCCGGCCTCGTGCGGATGGGTCTGGCGCTCGCCGTGCATCATGCCCGGCACCGAAGCGTCTTCCAGAGGAGGCTTCTCGACCAGCCGGCCATGCGGATGGTGCTGGCGGACCTCGCCCTCGAGAGCGAGGCCATGACGGCGCTCGCCTTGCGGGCGGCGCACAGCTTCGACCTCCAGCAAGCCGACGATCACGAGGCTGCCTATGCCCGCCTCATCACCCCGGCTGCCAAGTTCGGCATCTGCAAGGCCGCTCCACGCCTGCTTTACGAGGCCATGGAGTGCCTCGGCGGCAACGGCTATGTGGAGGAGAGCGCCCTGCCCCGCCTGTACCGGGAAGCGCCGGTCAACGCGATCTGGGAGGGTTCCGGCAATGTGATCGCCCTCGACATCCTGCGTGCCGAGAACCGGGAGCCGGAGGTCGCGGCCTCCGTTCTGGAGCGCCTGATGGCAGAGGTTGCCGGCCTTCCGGGCACCTCGGACGCGGCACGCGACATCGTCCTCGCCCTCCAATCCCCTGATCCCGAGGCGAAGGCCAGATTCGTGGCCGAACGCCTTTTCGCCCTGGCCGCGACAGCGGCCCTGGCCCGCGCGGCACCACCTCAGATTGCCGAGTCCTATGCCGTGACCCGCCTTGCCGCTCCTTCCCGGATGATCGGCGCCAACGACCTCGGGGAGGCGGTGGATGCCTTGCTGGAGCGGTCATTCGTGGCCATATAGGGAATATACGGACAAGTCCGATTTGACTTGTCTGCGATCATCAACCACTTATCCCGCCCTGCGCCGGTCAGGGGCTGACCGGCGTTCTCGCTCTGGCGACAGAGCGTCCGCCTGCTCCCGCTTTTAGGAAGTCGTCCATGAAAGTCCTCGTCGTCGAGTCGCCTGCCAAGGCCAAGACGATCAACAAATATCTCGGCAAGGATTACGAGGTCCTGGCCTCCTTCGGGCATATCCGCGATCTGCCCGCCAAGGACGGCTCGGTCGACCCGGATGCCGACTTCCGCATGATCTGGACTCTCGAGGACAGGGGCTCGAAGCGGGTCGCCGACATTGCCAAGGCGGTCAAAGGGGCCGAAAAGCTCATCCTCGCCACCGACCCGGACCGCGAAGGCGAAGCCATTTCCTGGCACGTGCTGGAAGCCCTGCGGGAGAAGCGCGTCCTCAAGGACCTGCCCGTCGAGCGCGTGACCTTCAACGCCATCACCAAGGACGCAGTGCAGACGGCGCTGCGTAACCCGCGCCAGATCGATCAGGCGCTGGTCGACGCCTATCTGGCCCGCCGCGCCCTCGACTATCTCGTGGGCTTCACCCTCTCGCCCGTGCTCTGGCGCAAGCTCCCCGGAGCCCGCTCGGCCGGCCGCGTGCAATCGGTGGCGCTGCGCCTCGTCTGTGACCGCGAGCTTGAGATCGAGACCTTCAAGCCGCGGGAATACTGGTCACTGATCGCCACGCTGGCCACGAAGGACGGTGGCGTGTTCGACGCGCGCCTCGTCGGTGCCGACGGCAAGAAGATCCAACGCCTCGACATCGGCAACGGAAAGGATGCGGAAGCGTTCAAGAAGGACTTGGAGCTCGCGACCTTCTCGGTGGCGAATATCGAAGCCAAGCCCGCCAAGCGCCATCCCTACCCGCCGTTTACCACCTCGACCCTGCAGCAGGAAGCCTCGCGCAAGCTGGGCCTGGCTCCGGCCCAGACCATGCGCATCGCGCAACGCCTCTACGAGGGTGTCGACATCGGCGGCGAAACGGTCGGCCTCATCACCTATATGCGTACGGACGGCGTCGATATGGCGCCCGAGGCCGTGCAGGCTGCCCGCCGGGTGATCGGCAAGGAATACGGCGACCGCTATGTGCCGGGCGCACCCCGCAAATACACGACCAAGGCCAAGAATGCGCAGGAGGCCCACGAGGCCGTCCGTCCGACGGATATGAGCCGCCTGCCGAAATACGTGGCCAAGTACCTGGAGCCCGAGCAGGCCCGCCTCTATGACCTGATCTGGACCCGCACCATCGCCAGCCAGATGGAATCGGCAGAGCTGGAGCGCACCACGGCTGACATCGCCGCCCAAGTCGGCCCGCGCAGGCTCGATCTGCGCGCCACCGGCCAGGTGATCAAGTTCGACGGCTTCCTCACGCTCTACAACGAGAGCAAGGACGACGAGGCGGACGAGGATGAGGGCCGCCTGCCCCCGATGAAGGCGGGCGATCCTTTGGAGCGCCGCCGCATCAATGCCAGCCAGCACTTCACCGAGCCGCCGCCGCGCTATTCCGAGGCTTCCCTCGTGAAGCGCATGGAGGAGCTCGGCATCGGCCGTCCCTCTACTTACGCCGCCGTGCTCCAGACCCTCCGCGACCGTGAATATGTGCGCATCGAGAAGAAGCGGCTCGTGCCCGAGGACAAGGGCCGCATCGTCACGGCCTTCCTGGAGAGCTTCTTCCGCCGCTACGTGGAATACGATTTCACGGCTGATCTGGAGGAGCAGCTCGACCGGATCTCCAACTCCGAGATCGATTGGAAGCAGGTGCTGCGCGACTTCTGGCGCGACTTCTCCGCCGCCATCGGCGAGACGAAGGAACTGCGCACCACGGAGGTGCTCGACGCCCTCAACGACCTGCTCGGACCCCACATCTTCCCGGACAAGGGCGACGGCTCCAACCCACGCACCTGCCCGACCTGCGGCACCGGCCAGCTTTCGCTAAAGCTCGGCAAGTTCGGCTCCTTCATCGGTTGCTCGAACTATCCCGAGTGCAAATACACCCGCCAGCTCGCCGCCAATGGCGTGGACGGCGACGGCGAGGGCTCGTCGGAGAACGGCGGCCAGTCTGGCGTGAAGGTGCTGGGGACGGATCCTGAGACAGGCCTGGAGGTCACCCTGCGCGACGGCCGCTTCGGCCCCTTCGTCCAGCTCGGCGAAGGCGAGAAGCCCAAGCGCTCGTCGCTCCCCAAGGGGCTGTCGCCGGCTCAGGTCGATCTGGAGAAGGCCTTGAAGCTCCTGGCCTTGCCGCGTCAGGTGGCGATCCACCCGGAATCGGGCGAGCCCATTCTGGCGAGCATCGGCCGCTATGGACCCTACGTCCAGCATGGGAAGATCTACGCCAATCTCGGCCCTGGCGACGATGTGCTTGAGATCGGGGGGAACCGTGCCATCGACCTGATCGTCGCGAAGGAATCCGGCGGAAGCGGCGCCCGCCGTGGTGCAGCCGATCCGGGCCGGCCACTGGGCAACGATCCGGAATCCGCCAAGTCCATCGTGGTGAAGGCCGGACGCTTCGGCCCGTACGTGACCGATGGCGAGACCAACGCGACCCTGCCGCGAGCCCTTGCTCCGGAAGCGGTGACGCTGGACGAGGCGGTCGAACTTCTGAAGGCCCGCCGGGCCGCCGGTCCCGCGAAGAAGTCGGCCCGCGGCCGCAAAGCTCCGGCCAAGAAGACTGCGATCAAGGCACCCGCCGCGAAGAAGGCCGCTACCAAGACTGCGGCGAAGAAAACGGCCGCTAAGAAGCCGGCGGCAAAGAAGGCCGCAGCCAAGAAGACCGCCAAGGCAGGTTGATCCCATGCGGGAGTGGCTGTCCTGGCTCTCGGTGGAATATGCCGATCAGATCGAGATGATGCTGCGCCTGTGCGGCGCGGCCATCGCCGGAATGGCGGTCGGGATCAACCGGGACATCCACAACAAGCCGATCGGGATGCGGACGCTGGGCCTCGTCGCCCTCGGCTCCGCGCTGGTGATCCTGTCAGGCTCGGTCTATGAGGGGCTCCACTTCGGCCAGGATGCCGTCAGCCGTGTCGTACAGGGCATCATGACAGGCCTTGGCTTTCTGGGCGCGGGAGCGATTCTGCGCGGACGAGACCAGATGGAGGTTCAGGGCCTGACCACGGCGGCGACCGTCTGGATTGCGGCCGGCCTGGGCGTGACGGCGGGATTGGGCGCCTGGTTCATCACCATCATGGGCACCCTGGTGACGCTCTTCCTGCTGACTTACGGGAAGCGAATCGAGGAGTTCCTGATCCGGATCTTCGGCAGGGGCAACGGCTCCGACGAGGACGATTAGAAAACGAGGCTGAGCCCCAGCACCGCAACGGCCGCCATGGAGATCCAGATCAGGCTCGACCCGTAGGAGCGATGCGCGACAGGGGTCATGTCCGGCTCGTCGAAGGCGAAGGCCTCGCCGGCGTTGCGCGCGGCGCGGTCCAGGTGAAGCTTCTGTGCCGGTCCCAAAGTCATCCGCGTTGTCACGCCCGTATCTCCCGTTAAGCTCATGCTTAACCTTTCCAACGTGAATGGAATTTAAACAGTTCCTTGTGACACCGGAAAGACATCCTTTAGAGGAAAGCGTTGGTAACCTTTACGGCCTAACCTGATTTCACTTTTGTCGCCCGCGACAGCAGACTGCCCTTCCCGTTTCCGTTTTGTTCTCGTATAAAAACGGAATGAGAAATAGTGTAAAGAAACGCGAATCATCATCCCGGACCAAGGTCCCAATGACAGACAATGACGATCTCTTCGGGGGTGCAGCCGCCAAGCGCGCGGCGCCTGCCTCGGCTCGCAGCGCTGCCGTGAAAGTATCCCGGCCCACGCTCCAACAGGGCACGCCCGGGGAAGCCGGCTATGACGCTTCGGCCATCGAGGTGCTGGAGGGGCTCGAGCCCGTCCGGCGCCGCCCCGGCATGTATATCGGCGGCACGGACGAGAAGGCCCTGCACCATCTCTTTGCCGAGGTGATCGACAACTCCATGGACGAGGCGGTGGCGGGACACGCGACCTTCATCGAGGTGGAGCTGGAGGAAGGGGGCTGGCTCTCCGTGATCGACAACGGACGAGGCATCCCGGTCGATCCGCATCCGAAGTTTCCGAAGAAGTCCGCCCTCGAAGTCATCATGACGACGCTGCACGCGGGCGGTAAGTTCGATTCGAAGGTTTATGAGACCTCGGGCGGCCTGCACGGCGTCGGCGTATCGGTCGTCAACGCCCTTTCCGAAATCCTGGAGGTCGAGGTGGCCCGTGGCCAGACCCTCTACCGGCAGGTCTTCGCCCGCGGCCTTCCGCAAGGCAAGATCGAGACCGTAGGCCGCGTGCTCAACCGGCGCGGCACCAAGGTGCGCTTCAAGCCCGATTGGCAGATCTTCGGCAAGGACGCTCATTTCCAGCCCCGCCGCCTGTTCAAGATGGCCCGCTCGAAGGCCTATCTGTTCGGCGGCGTCGAGATCCGCTGGAAATGCGCCCCGTCCCTGGTCCAGGGCATCGAGAACGTCCCAGCGGAAGCGACCTTCAAGTTCCCGAACGGCCTGAAGGACTACCTGCTCCACGACATCGAAGGGAAGGAACTGGTCACGGATCAGATCTTCTCCGGCAAGATCACCAAGCCCGGCAGCCACGGCTCCATGGAATGGGCGGTCGCCTGGATGGCAAACGAGGACGGGTTCTCGACCTCATACTGCAACACGGTGCCCACCCCTGAGGGCGGCACCCACGAGAACGGCCTGCGCATTGCGCTCCTGCGCGCCCTGCGCGAGCACGCCGAGCGTGTAGGTCAGTCCAAGCGCATGGCGGCGGTGACAACCGACGACGTGATGGCGACCTGCGCGTCCATGCTGTCGGTCTTCATCCGCGAGCCCGAGTTCCAGGGCCAGACCAAGGACAAGCTGGCGACGGTCGAGGCCGGCCGCATCGTCGAGAATGCGATCCGCGACACCTTCGACCACTGGCTCGCGGCGGCGCCGCAGCAGGCCAACAAGCTGCTCGACTGGGTGATCGACCGGGCGGAGGAGCGCCTGCGCCGCCGCCAGGAGAAGGAGGTCGCCCGCAAGACCGCGACCCGCAAGCTGCGCCTGCCCGGTAAGCTGGCGGATTGTTCCAACGCCGGCGCCAAAGGCTCGGAGCTCTTCATCGTCGAAGGCGACTCGGCCGGCGGCTCCGCCAAGCAGGCGCGCGACCGCGCCACCCAGGCCGTGCTCCCGCTGCGCGGCAAGATCCTGAACGTAGCCTCGGCTGGGCGGGAGAAGCTGCACCAGAACCAGCAGCTCTCGGACCTCGTTCAGGCGCTCGGCTGTGGCACAGGCTCCCACTATAAGTCCACCGATCTGCGCTACGAGAAGGTCATCATCATGACCGACGCAGACGTGGACGGCGCCCACATTGCCTCGCTGCTGATCACCTTCTTCTATCGGCAGATGCCCAAGCTCATCGACGACGGGCATCTGTACTTGGCGGTCCCACCCCTCTACCGGCTGACCCAAGGCTCGAAATCGGCTTATGCCCGCGACGATGCGGACCGGGAGAAGCTCATGAAGACGGTGTTCAAGGGCAACGGCAAGGTCGAGATCGGTCGCTTCAAAGGCCTCGGCGAGATGCTCCCGGCCCAGCTCAAGGAAACCACCATGGATCCGAAGAAGCGCCTGCTTCTGAAGGTGGTCGTGGAGGCTGACGACAAGCCGGAGGCCAGCGACGCGGTGGAGCGCCTGATGGGCAACAAGCCCGAAGCCCGTTTCGCCTTCATCCAGGAGCGTGCAGCTTTCGCCGACGAGGCCGATCTGGATATCTAGGCCGTTAGCGAGGAGCGTCGTGCTGTTCCGAATCGGGATGGCCGGGACCGATCCCCGGATCCAGTCCGGTGACGGTTATGACGGGAGACGATGTTACGAGGTTCAGGGCGATCGTTTGAAGCGAGCGCGCCAGACGGTGCCGGACCCCCACCGAAACTTTTTTGAAAAATTTTCGGAAAAGATCGGAACCATCCCGAAACCGGCGCGTTTTATGAACTCACCGGCTCATTCTGCCCCCACGGGCCGGTCCCTCAAAGGCTCCGTTATCGGGGCCTTATTTTTTGGCCGTTCGGCGTCGGTCTCACATGGATCTCTTCCCCCATGCGGGAGTCTTCAGGATGGGGCCGACCAGACTAGCCCTGGCCAAGCTTGCATGCGACAAGATCCTGTAAACCCGATGAGCATCTCCCTTGCCCAAACGTCCGAAAGCTGACCCATCCGCCACCCTGCCCTCCCGCGAGGACGTCGTCTCTTTCATCAGCCGTGCCCAGGGCAAAGTGGGCAAGCGGGAGATTGCGCAGCGGTTCGGCATCAAGGGCAATGACCGGATCTGGCTGAAGCAAGTCCTCAAGGACCTGGAGATCGACGGAATCGTCGATCGTCGGGGCAAGGCCGTCCACAAGGCGGGCCAGCTCCCGCCGGTCGTTCTCGCGGATATCACCAAGCGGGACCGGGACGGAGAGCTGATCGCGGTCCCGACGGAATGGGACGAGGAGGAGCACGGGTCCATCCCGACGATCATCATCCTGTCGCCGCGCAAACCGCGCCCGGGCATGCCAGTGGCGGGCGTCGGGGACCGGGCCCTGCTCCGCGTCGAACCTCTCAAGCCCGGCGACATTCACCGCTATTCCGGTCGCGTGACCAAGATCATCGCCAAGAAGCAGGCCCAGGTGCTCGGCCTCTTCCGGGCCATGCCCGAAGGCGGCGGCCGGCTTGTGCCCGTGGACAAGAAGGCCCGCGAGCAGGAATTGCAGATCAGGCCGGGCGATGAGGGCGAGGCGCTGGACGGTGATCTGGTCTCCGTATCGGTCGTGAAGCACGGTCGCTTCGGCCTGCCCACCGCCAAGGTGAAGGAGCGGCTCGGGACGATCAAATCCGAGAAGGCCATCAGCCTCATCGCGATTTATGCCCACAGCATCCCCAATGAATTTCCGAAGGCAGTCTTGGAGGAGGCAGAAACGGCGAGACTCGTCTGTCTCGACGGTCGCGAGGACTGGCGCACCCTGCCCCTCGTGACCATCGACCCGCCGGACGCCAAGGACCATGACGACGCGGTCCATGCAACGCCGGACGACGATCCGGGCAATGCGGGTGGCTACATCCTCACCGTCGCGATCGCTGACGTAGCCGCCTATGTGCGCCCCGGCTCCGCCATGGACCGGGAGGCGCAGGAGCGGGGGAACTCAGTCTATTTCCCGGATCGGGTCGTGCCCATGCTGCCGGAGCGCATCTCCAACGATCTGTGTTCGTTGAGGCCCCGGGAGGACCGCCCGGCCCTCGCCGTGCGCATGGTGATCGGCCCCGACGGGAGGAAGCTTCGCCACAGCTTCCATCGCATCATGATGCGCTCGGCGGAGAAGCTCTCCTATGCCCAGGCCCAGGCCGCTATCGACGGCCGGCCGGACGAGGTGACCCAGCCGATCCTCGATACGATCCTGAAGCCGCTCTGGGCCGGCTACGAGCTCGTCAAAAGAGCCCGCGACGTCCGCGAGCCCCTGTTTCTCGACCTGCCTGAGCGCAAGATCGTGCTCAATCCCGACGGCACCGTGGACCGGGTCTTCGTCCCCGAGCGGCTTGAGGCGCATCGGCTCATCGAGGAGTTCATGATCCTCGCGAACGTCGCCGCCGCCGAGAGCCTGGAGAAGGCGGATTCCGACCTGATCTACCGGGTCCACGACGAGCCATCGCTGGAGAAGATGCGGGCACTGAGCGAGGTGCTCGCATCCGTCGGCCTCAAGCTCCCGAGCCAAGGGGCGCTGAAACCGGAACTGTTCAACCGCATCCTGCGCAGCGTCGAGGACACGGAGCATCAGGTCTTCATCAACGAGGTGGTGCTGCGCTCGCAATCCCAAGCCGAGTACTCGGCTGAAAATTACGGCCATTTCGGCCTGAATCTGCGCCGCTACGCCCATTTCACCTCGCCGATCCGCCGTTATGCGGACCTCATCGTCCACCGCGCCCTGATCGGGTCGCTCAAGCTCGGCAAGGACGGCCTGCCGCCGGACACCACCCGCGCCGAACTGATCGAGATCAGCGCCAAGATCTCGGCAGCGGAGCGCCGCGCCATGGCGGCGGAGCGTGAGACAATCGACCGCCTGATCGCGCACTTCCTTGCCGACCGGATCGGGGCCACATTCAACGGGCAGATCTCGGGCGTATCGAAGGCGGGGCTCTTCATCAAGCTGAGCGAGACTGGAGCCGACGGCTTCGTTCCGGCTGCCACCATCGGGGATGACTACTACCGCTACGACGAGAGAACCCACTCCATGCGGGGCGACGACACGGGTGAAACCTATCGTCTCGGGGATAAGGTAGAGGTGCGACTGGTGGAGGCGGCGCCCGTGGCCGGTGCCCTGCGGTTCGAGATTCTGACCAAGGGACGCTTCACCGGAAGGAACGGCCCATCCAAGAGAGGCGGGAAGCGTCCGTCACACGGCGCAAAGCCGAGCGTCGGGGCAGCTCCCAGAGGTCGTTCGCCGACGCGCGTCAAGGTCAAGCGGCGCGGACGAATCTGATTGAAGGATCGAGATGTCTTTGACGATTGAGACGGCCTCTCCGGCAGCCCGGCACGAGGTGAAGGTCATCCCGGCCATGAGGCGCGGGTTTCTCGGCCATTGCCCGGCCTGCAACAAGGGCCGGCTCTTCGGACGTTTCCTGAAGGTCGCGGATCATTGCGAAGTCTGCGGGACGGAGTTTCACCATCACCGGGCCGACGACCTGCCGCCTTATCTCGTGATCTTCATCGTCGGACACCTGATCGGTTACGGCATCCTCATGACCGAGACCAAGCTCGAGATGCCTCTGTGGCTACATCTGGCGACTTGGCCGGCCCTGACGTTGGTCCTATGCCTCGCCCTGCTCCAGCCGGTGAAAGGCGCTGTCGTGGGCCTGCAATACGCGCTAGGTATGCATGGCTTCGGCGCCGCCCGAGCCAAGAAGAACGCCGATGAGGACAATGGACGTGACGGACACCGAGACCCTGGCGAGGATGGATCGCCTCGTTTCCGCTGAGACCAACCCGAAGCTTCCGACTCTCCGTCCCGTCGACGCCGCGACCCTCATCATCATCGACCGCAAGGGCAAAAATCCGAAGGTCCTCATGGGCAAGCGCCACGAGGGCCTGAAATTCATGCCGGGCAAGTTCGTCTTCCCCGGCGGACGGATCGAGCCCGGCGACCGGTCGATGACGGTCGCCGGCGCTCTCCACCCGCGCGCCGAGCAGGCGCTCATGGCCCGGGTGACCCGCCCCTCGGCCCAGCGCAGTCGTGCCCTGGCGCTCGCCGCCATCCGGGAGACCTTCGAGGAGACGGGCCTGCTGCTTGGCACCAGGGATTACGGCGCACCGGAGACCGTCCCCACAGGCACCGCCTGGACCGCCTTCCGGGAGAGAGGCGTCTTTCCCGACCTGGAGGCGCTGCATTTCATCGGCCGGGCCGTCACGCCGCCAAAGCGCGTGAGGCGGTTCGACACCCGTTTCTTCGCCGTCGACCGGACGGCGATCGCCGATGAGGTCCCGGGTGTCGTCGGGCCCGAGGCGGAGCTCGTGGAACTCGCCTGGGTCACCCTCCCGCAGGCCAAGGCCCTCGACCTGCCGCCGATCACGACGGTGATCCTGGGCGAACTGGAGGCCAGGATCGCAGCCGGATTCGGCCATCAGCTGCCGGTTCCATTCTTCCACCAGCAGCGTGGCCGTTTCATTAGGGAACTGCTGTAAGGGACGGGTGCCGTTTAATCCGATCCGCGGCTTGCCAGGAAGGACCTGGAAAGTATGCGAGACCCGCCTTCTACCCTTGACTGTCACCCGATAATCAGGCATGGGAACGGCACGATTTTCCGGCCGGGTTCGCCCGGCCTTTGCGTTCCGGCCAGGCCGCGGGGCCAACCGAGCGCCTGAACCGAATAAGAGGTCCCGACCATGGCCAAAGCCGCAACGATCAAAGTGAAGCTCGTCTCCACCGCCGACACGGGCTATTTCTACGTGACGAAGAAGAACTCGCGCACGATGACCGAGAAGCTCAACCTCAAGAAGTACGATCCGGTCGCGAAGAAGCATGTCGAGTTCAAGGAAGCCAAGATTAAGTAATCGCTTAGCTCCGCAATAATCCGACTTATCTAGAAAGCCGCCTGATGAGGCGGCTTTTTGCATGTGATAACCCGTACAGGCAGTCGCTGTCTGGGGATTTTATCCTCACAGGACCGACCCGTTGGCAGAAGAACGGCAATCTCGTCTCGGCTCCCGGCATTTTGGAGCGGTCGGTCAGGTGAATGAGATTCCGAGCCAGAGCGCGATGAATGCGAAGGAACTCGCGACGATGGCCCACTCTGCCACGGTCAACCGGCTCGAATCTGTCGATGATTTTCCTTGAGTCACCCTGGGCCCCCTTTGGCTTATCGAGGGGCGGACAAAGCTGTTCAGAGCCCCTGATCGAATGCACCTCACAATAGGATGACCTGCGTACCATCGATGTGCTTCGTCACACATTCGAATCGCGGCTCTCAATTCTCGAATAGAAGGCGATGGATAAGCCGTCGACACCGGCTGCGAACACATCGTGGCAGGCAACATGGCCGATTGAGATTGTTTCCAACGCCAGGCCTGCGTCAGCCTCTCGCTCGCGTGTTCGCCCTCGCAGTGGACCGATCAAGGCAGCACCTCCGGCAAGCTCCTCACAGATCAAGCTCCAGAAGCACCGGTTGATGGTCCGATGCCTGTGTCTCCTGGTTGTAGACGATCCGACGGACCTTGGACGCGAGATCTTCGGTGACGAATACGAAGTCACAGCAATGCGGCGGTCCATTCGACTGTTCGAAGAGGCAGAACGAGGTCGGGTGAGGATCCTTGCCATGGGCGACCTGCCATGCATCAAGAAGAGCCGGCACTCCATTGCCAAACGGTTCCGAGATCCGCCGCTTCGACGGATCGGGTGGACGCATGTTGAAGTCGCCGGTCAGAACGGCCGACGCGGAGGTGGGGTATCCAGCATAGGTGCCAGGTCCGTCCTCGCGGGGCGTAGCGACGCGCTCGCAGGCCGTGCGATGAGCCTCGCGAATGCCCTCGACCTGCGCCCGCCGCAGCCTGTCGGACGAGTACTCCAGATGGGTGGTCATCACCCGAAGGGTCCCGGAGGGCGTTTCGACAACTGCCTCGATCAGGAGGCGTGGCATGTTGCGGGTAGAGGCCGCCTCCCACGGCAGCGTGTATCGCAGCACCTGGGCCACCGGCAGGCGGGACAGAATCATGTTGCCGAAGCGGCGCCGGCCCCCTGCCCCGTCCGGAACATCGAGGGCCACGCCCTCGACAGCCGTGTAACCCGGCAGGAGCCGTGCCAGCTCGGCGAACTGGTTTCCCCCATCATTGCCCCTGAGAGCGGAAAAATTGTCCGAAACCTCCTGAAGGCAGAGCACATCGAAATCTGCGATCGCGCGGGCCTCGTTCACCATTCGCCCGAGATCGACCGTTCCGTCGATGCCCAAGCCCCATTGAATGTTCCAGGTGATGATTCTGAGCATGCCGTTCCGATGCCTTACTGACCGACCTTGCTGAGCACGTCAGCCTTCAGGAAGCGCTCGATGACGAGCATGAAAACGACAGACGGCACAAGCAGGATGAGAGCCGTGATCGAGGCGATCTGGTAGTTGCCGCCCATGCTCGCGTTGTAAAGGAGGAGCGGGAGCGTCGTCACCTGAGGCACGCCGACGAAGAAGGTGCCGGTGAATTCGTCAAGCGATTCCAGGAAGACGAAGATCGCGCTCGCCATGATGCCGGGCAGAGCCAAGGGCAGCGTTACGGTGAAAAAGGTCCGCAGCGGCGAGGCGCCGATGTTGCGCGCGGCGAGTTCGAGATCCCGGTCAACGGCCGCGAAGGCTGCGGCTGCAATCCAGACCGAATAAACGAGGCCGTGGGCCGCGTGCACCAGTACGACGCCGGTGATGGTTCCCGTGAGCCCGATGCTGTAGAAAACCCGGGCCACGTTGATGTAGATCGCCACCGACGGAAAGGCCTGGGGCAGCAGGAACAGGATCATCAGGGCCGTGCGCCAAGGCAGCTTGAGGCGGGCCAGGGCATAGCCTGCAGGGACCGAGACGGCGAGCGCCACCAGGACCGTCAGGCAGGCGATTCCGACGCTCGTCATCAGCGACGTCATGGCGTCGCCGGTCGGACGAAAGACCACTTCCCAATAGCGCAGGCCGTAGGAAACCGGGAGCTTGAACGGCGTGTACCACCGCTCCGCCAGGGACCACAGGACGAGGTTGGCCAGCGGTCCGAACAGCAGGAATGCAAAGATCGCCAGACCCGCAACTTTCAGGATCGTGGATCCGAGGGCCCAGACCCTTGCGCCGCTTCCGGAGCGAGCAGCTTCATCAGGCAGCGAGAGCACGGATGAGGTCTGCGTCTCGACGCTCATGCCTGCACCTCGCGCTTGACGCTGTGGCGAAGGTAGATCCACGCAACGGTCCCGGCGATAGCATAGGAGATGACACCGAGCGCGTTGGCCGTGGCATAGTCGCCGTAGGAGTTGATGCGGAACGCCATGTCCACCGTGAGCATGGTGGGCTGGGAGCCTGCGACCATCATCGGCACCGACAGCACGGACAGCATGGTGACGAAGGACAGCACGAGGCCAACGAGGAGCGTCTGCGACACCTGCGGCAGGACGAGTTCGATCAGGACGCGGACCCGCGACGCTCCGAGATTGCGCCCTGCCTCGATGGTGGCGCGGTCGATCGAAGCCATGGCACCGGCGAGCATGAGCGTCACGAAAGGCACCTGTTTCCACACGAAGGTGATGATGATGCCGCGCCAATCGAGAAAGCTCGTGGCCTGAAGCGGCTCCATCAGCCCGAGCGCCACAAAGGAATTGTTCATGAGGCCATTCTTGGCGAGGAAAGTCCTCATGCATTGAGCCGCGACGATGAAGGGGATGAAGAGCGGCCAGCGGTAGAGCGCGCGCAGGGCGGCCACGAGCCAGGGCGTCTCGCCGAGCGTGAGGATTCCCGATATGACGATCGCAAATAAACCCGTCAGAAGCGTCGAAACGACGACGATGAAGAGCGTGAAGAGAATGTCGGTCGAGTAGAGCTCATAAGCCTTCTGGAAATGCGTGAGCGACAGCCCGCCTCCCGGCTCCGTAAAGGCCGAAGCGAGCGAGAAGCCAAGCGGATAAAGAAACAGCGCACCGATCATCGCGAGCGCCGGCGCGATGAGCAGAAGGCCGAAGAATGAGGGTTTCGCCATGATCTGGAATGATCCCAGTCCCGATGAAAGCGCATCGGACAGATGAGGCGCGGGCGGCCTGTCAAAGGTCGCCCGCATCTGAACAGACGGCCTAGTTGGCCACCTTCTTCTCATAGGTTTCGAGAATATCGTTGAAGTACGGGCCGATCGGGAACGGCTTGCCGTTCGACGCAAGCGTGTCCGGCGGAATGTCGGCGAAGAGCTGGTTCCAGGCCGCCTGATCGAGCTTGCCTTCCAGGTTCTTGGCATCGATCCCCGGATACCAGTTGAAGCGCTTCACGATGCCCTCCGCCTGCACGTCAGGGCTCGTCGCAAGAGCGATGAACTCCGCCGCGAGTTTCTCCTGCGCCGTCTTCGATGGGATGGCGTAGTACATCGGCTGGCCGGGCATGCCGGGTGAGACGAGTTTCAGGCGCATGTTCGGGGGCAGCTTCCCGTCGGCCTTCCAGGTATAGAACATATCCACCCAGACCGGGCCCATGGCGATCTCGCCGCGATTGAGCATGTCGAGCGTGCCGGCATTGCCCGGGGTGATGACGACGTTCTGGTTGAATTCCTTCAGATCGGCCATCGCCTTGTCCCAGGTCGCCTTCGTGGCAGCATCGTAAGGACCTTTTTCGAGCTTCGCCGCATCGCCTCCGAACGCAGAAATCCACCCGGTGACGAAGGCGACCCCCGACATGCCGCCCTTGATGCCGTTATAGCCGAATTGCTTCGGGTTCTTCTTCACCCACTCGCGCAGCTCGGCATAGTTGTTGGGCGGGTTCTTGATCAGATCGGGATTGTAGGCGATGGCCGTCTGCGAATGGAACATGGGCATGACGTAGCCGGAAACGTCGGTGCCGAGCGCATTCGTGGCCGATTCCCGCGTGACCAATTTTCCGGTCGGGAGAGAATCCCGATATTTCTTGATCAGCCCTTCCTGGACCATCGTGCCCGCGGCCTTCTGGTGAACCACCACCACATCGAAGTCCGCGTTGGCGCTGGCCTTCTTCTGCGCATCGAGTTTCTCGAAGATCTTCTGCGATCCACCGTCGCCCGGGCCGGTGCCGACGGCCACCACCTTCACGCCCGGGTGGCTCTTCTCGAAGAGAGGTCCTAGGTAATCCTTGATGTAATCGACCATGTTCTGGTCGCCGGCAGTTGCAACATTGAGCGTTTGCGCACTTGCCGCATTGCTCAAAAGGAGGGCTGCGAGTCCCGCAGCCAGTAGGCTTTTACGCATTGTGTCCTCCCGAAGTCTGGGTTTGGGGAAACAGGTGCAACGACGCCAACGGCAGGCGCAGGCCTACCGAGCGGTCGAGCTCGTGGTAGCGATCGTCCGTCACAGTGAAGTGACGATCGCCAATGGCGACCACATACCTGTAATGTCCTCCCGGATACGTTCTCTGCGTGATTTTCCCGGGAAGGACGATCGACCCGTCGATTCGCGCCTGCGGATCGTCGAGCGATGCGATGTCGTCGCGGAAATAGGCCGTGACGGAGCCAAGGGGCACATCGGTGCCGAATGTGGAGGTGCTGCCGTCAGGGGCCCTCACCTCGACGCCCGCGCCCGAGGGGCGGATGTCGAGATTGAGCGTGTTCTCCGCCCCCATGAAGCTGGCCACGAAGGGCGAGTTCGGATGGTCGTAGACCTCTTTCGGGGCTCCGACCTGCGCGATCCGTCCGGCATCCATCACGACGATCCGGTCGGCCATGGTCATGGCTTCTTCCCGATCATGCGTGACATGGATCGCCGTGAAGCCGAGGCGGCTCTGAAGCGACTTGATCTCCGATCGAAGCTGGATGCGCACCTTGGCGTCGAGATTGGACAGAGGCTCGTCGAGAAGCAGGATTTCCGGCTCAATGGCCAAAGCCCTTCCCAGGGCCACGCGCTGGCGCTGACCACCCGATAAATTCGTCACCTTCCTGTCCTCGAGGCCGGACAGGTTCAGCATCTTCAGCACGCTGGCGACGCGCACACGGATCTCCTCTTTCGGAACGCCGCGCAAGCGAAGGCCATAGCCGACATTGCCGAGAACGGTCATATGCGGCCAGAGAGCGTACGACTGGAACATCATCGCCATGCCGCGCTTCTCCGGCGGCGTGTTCACCACATCGCGGCCGAACAGGCGGATTGCGCCCCCGGCGGCTTTCTGAAATCCGGCGATGGTCCGCAAGAGCGTGGTCTTCCCGCAGCCCGACGAGCCTAGGATGGCTATGAACTCGCCAGGGGCGACCGAGAGGCTGACCCCATGAAGCACGCGTTGGCTGCCATAGCTGACCTGAAGGCAATCGACGTCAATCGCGGCCGTGACAGAACTGTCCACGTCTCAATATCCTCCCGAGGGCGCTTTTCCGCGCCTCTTGTGAAGGGAGGAGATCACATTTGAATGTCAGTGGAAAGTGTAACCAAGCGTCATCTGCCCGCTTTGCCTCTCCAGACTTAATCCGATCTAGGATGCGAACGAGCACAACGGGGTGGATTCGGCCCTAAACGAAAACCGCCCTATCGGGGCGGTTCCCTGCTTCAACCTGGGAAAAACGGCAACCCGTCGGAGCTGCCTTCCGACCCTAGCGATAAAAACCCTCGATCCTGCGGATCCGTTGGATATCGCGCCGGTTGATTGAGCCCGTGGTCACCACATCGCGCCGGACCGAGCGTACGACGCGGGCGCGATCGCGGTCGCGATAGACGACCCGGGTCACCGTCCGGGGCTGCCGATAAACGACTCGGGTTCTGTACACCGGCTCGCGGTAGACTACGCGGGTCTGATAGACCGGAGCCGGCTGATAGACCACTCGCGTCACGGGAGCCGAATAATAGCCGTAAGCAGGGTAATTATAGGCCGGGTAGCTGTAGGCTGCCGGATAACCGTAGCCATACCCGTAGCCGTAGGCCGGAGATCCATAGGGATATCCGTACCCTGGGTAGCTGTAGGCCGGGGTCGCAGCTGCCGTGAGAAGACCGCCAAGCACCGCACCGCCGATCAGGCCCGCGGCAACCGCGCCGCCATTCCCCCAGCCACCACTGCGGTAATAGCGAGGATAATGGCCACCACGCCATCCGTCACCACGCCACCTTTGGGCTTCAGCAGTCCCGATGCTCGCCACAGTGATGACTGTGACACCAGCCAATAAAGCAAGCTTCTTCATGGTCGACCTCTTGAGAAGTGACGAATAGCAATCCTCTCGAAATCAATTCAGAGCTTGGATTTTGGTTCAGAGCTTGACCAATGAATTCCTGGAATTTCTTGATTAAAAACAATGATTTCTGACAATTCGTTCATTATCAATAACGACTACAGGACTAGCGGCTTGATCATACTGTGCTAGGCCTCAGGCTTGAGCATAGCGATCCGGTTGACGGCTTTGCGCCAAGCTGCCTCGCGCCGTTTGGCCAGAGAGGAATCGTGCCGACGCTCGAAGGCCACGGGATCAAGAAAAAACGGCGAGATCTTCGATCCGCTGATGAGAAATATCTTTCCCGTTCATGACAGAACCCTACACCTCCAGACAACAGTCAAAAAAGACCGAGACACTGAGGCCGGTGGCCTCGAGATCCTGGAGCCGTTTTGCAGACGCTTCGATTCTGTAGGACGAGGATGCTCTAGTGCGCGTAGATCTGCGACCGCGGAAAGATCGTGTTCCCTGCCACAACCTGGGCAATGACCGCAGAAATCTTGTCCCCGCCTTGGGCCGATGGTTCGATGGGATTGGCGTAATCGTCCACTTCGTCGCAGATCAATCGCAGATCAACGACATGGAGCCGTCGCGCAAAGGCCTCCCGCATGATGACGTCATTGAAGATCGACAGAGCGGTAACGACCAGCCGCTGCTCCTGAGGGTCCGGAAATCGGGCATCGTAGATGGTGCACAGTGCCGTCGGAAGGCGCCGCTCTAAGACGGCGTCCAGCATGGTCCGGTAATTGCTGGCGAAATGGTCTCTCACATCAGCGAGCTTCGTCATCACTTCTGCCACTGAACGGGCCGGATCCCGTAAGATTCCGCTGTTGCGCAAAGCATCGTTGCCTCCGGCACTGACAATCAGATGGGTCGCACCGGACGGAACGCGGGCGAGCTGCTGCTCGACCCCCGTCGTGACGGCCCCGTCGACAGCGCACAGGGTGGCCTTCCAACCCTGCGGCAGCTTGGCCTGAAGCTGCGCCGTCACATCCGGTTCGCCACGTCTCACATAGGCTCCGTTGTCGAAGATGCTGTCGCCGAGTAGTACGATATGGCTCATCAGGCCCCTCCTGTGGCGCAACAACCTCGCGGGCAACGCCCTTGTTCCTGGCGACTCTGGCAGGGCATCTGCGGAACGGGCCTTCCGGGGCAGACGTTGATCTGATGCCCAATCATGGGCAAGGAGAGATCAGATGCTGGCAAAACTCGAAGCATCGATGCTGACCGTGATGCTGATGGCTTGGAGCAGCGTCGCCTTGGCTCAAACGACCCCGGGCGGAGCGGCGCCACCGGCTGGAGCTACGACTGACACCGCAGCCGGCGGTATGGATTGGCTTTGGATCATCGCTCTGGTGGCGGTGGTCGCCGTGGTACTCTTCTACTTCCTCGGCCGCGGCCGCAGCACGCGGATCTGAGACGCACAAGCCTTACCGATCAGGCTGGGGGCTCGCCGCCAGCCTGAAAGAACGGTCTGAAATTGCCGAGCCAGGAGATCAGCCAAACCTCCAGGGCAGCCTTGGCGGCCTGTTCCGTCGGACCATAGCCCCAGGCGTCCTCTTGGAGCGGCGTCGACCAGATCCAGAAGCGATTGCTCCCATCATAAGCCACGCTTCCGACCTCGACGGGGCCGACAAAACCGACATGACGGTTGAGCGGCACTCCCGCCACGTGGTCCTGCTGCCATCGGATCCTGCCCATTCACCTTCTGCCGTTTGCCCGAAATCCCAAGCGAACTAGAGCATCCCCGCCATCTCACAAGCCGGCCCGCAGAGAACAATGGAACGCCAAGGACCGGAGCAACGTTGGTGCAAACGCGACACGGCACAGGGGACTTCCGTCATGCGCTTTCTTCCCACTAGAGTGCATGGTGTGATCGACTATCTCTGGGGCCTCGCGCTTCTCTCAAGCCCGTGGCTCTTGGGCTTTGCGGATATCCCAGCGGCCAAGTGGACAGCCGTCATCTTCGGCGTGGGTGCGATCCTGTACTCCGCCATCACGGCCTATGAGTTCGGCCTTCTCAAGCTCCTGCCGATGCCCCTGCATCTGATCCTGGATGGGTTCGGCGGACTCGTGCTCGCGGCGTCACCTTTCTTGTTTGGCTTTGCCGCCCAGGTCTATTGGCCACACGTCGTCTTCGGTCTTTTTTCCGTCGTGGCGAGCCTCGTCACTCACACGGAAACGATGCTGCCGACCGGCCACCGCGAGCCCGCCTGACTACCTAGAAAGCTCGGTTGACGGGTGCTTTCGACAGGCGCAGCATCGGGTACTCAAGGGAGGCGCCCATGTTCGAACAGGCCGTCCAAGTGAGCGAGGCGTTCCGCGAAAGTGCTCCTCAGATGCAGGGATCGCTTCATATGGCCCTGAAAGGCTGCCCCGAATGCCAGACGACGCAGATGATTGCGTCCCCTATCCTCGGCGTGTGTGAGGATTGCGGGTCGAGCCTGGTCGTACTGCCCCGTGAGTAGGACCTGTCGGCGCGGATCGTCTTTCCCGTAGCCTGCCCCGCAAACCACCCACTATGCTCTGCGTCCGGAGAATCGGATGGCATCGTCTGGGTGGATCGAACGGATACGCAGCCGCACTGGGACCGGTCCAGCAGAAGCGAAGCTGGCGTTGCGGGTCACCATCGCGGGCTCCCTCGCCTATGGCGTCACGAAGGTCTTCGACCTGCCGCAGGGGTATTGGGCGGTCATTACAGCGGTGGTCGTGATGCAGGCGAGCGTCGGCGGCTCGCTCAAGGCAGCCATCGAGCGGTTCAGCGGCACCTTGGCAGGAGCTGCATATGGCGGCCTGATTGCAGCCTTCGTTCCTCACGGATCGCCGTTGAGCCTGGGCTTTGCGATCGTGGTGGCGCTGTTTCCGCTGGCACTTCTGGCCGCCGTCAAGCCAGCTTTCCGCGTCGCGCCTATCACCTCGCTCATCATGCTTCTCCCGCCCACCGGACAGGCCATCGGCCCTCTGGCCTCAGCCTTCGACCGGGTGCTGGAGATCACTCTGGGCAACATCGTCGGCGTCATCGTTTCCCTGTTCGTCCTGCCTGCGCGAGCTCACACCCTGATGACCGACGCCGCGGCAAAGGTCATCTCCCTCAATGCGGATCTGCTTTCGGTTTTTATTGAGGAGCTGACAGCCGGTCCCAATGGCCGTTCGGCGCTGCAGAAACTCCATCCTCAAATCCGTTCCGCCTTGAAGAAAGCGGAAGCTGCGGGCGAGGAAGCGGCGCGGGAAAGAAAAAGCCACCTGACCGAAGCCCCGAACCCGGAACCGCTCATCCGCACCCTCTACCGGGTGCGTCATGATCTCGTGATGATCGGCCGGGCCTCTTCGAGCGCTCTGCCTCAGCCTGTCCTGGACCGGCTTGGGCCATCGCTCATGGCCCTCCATCATGCAACGCGCGAGTTGCTCCTCAATCTCGCCGAGGCTTTGCACCACCGCCGGATTGCGCCAGATGCCGAGGCATTCCGCTTGGCTCTAGGTGCGTTCATCGGCGAAGCGGAAGCGCTGAGATCTGCTTCCCTGGTTCGCGAGCTGCCCGGAAAGACCTTCGGGCAGATCTTTGCCTTAGGGTTCGCCTTCGAGCAGTTCCAAAAAAATTTGGACGACCTGCTTGCTCGTACCGACGAGTTGGCTGTGCGACGCACCAATGATCCTACAGGGAGTTGATTGGCCGGTGGTTCGAAAATCCAGGTCGGCATCCATGTGGCTTGTTACCGTCATTCTCGGCATCGCATGCGTCTATGCAGGTTTTGTGCTGCTTGCGGCGCTGCTCCAGACGAAAATGCTCTTCCCGGTGCAGGTTGCGGCTGCCAACCAGCCGCCCCTTCCGCCTTCAGCCGAGAGGCTGGATGTGACGACCCCTGACGGCGATCGCCTCATCGGGGTGCGGCTCGGGACTTCATCCCAGTCGAAGCCTTGCCTGCTCGGCTTCGGCGGCAATGCCTGGAATGCGGCTGCCGTAGCGCTTTATCTTCATGGGCTCTTCCCGGATCGTGAGGTAATCGCCTTCCATTACCGCGGCTATCCTCCAAGCAGCGGCGAGCCGAGCGCGAGGGCCTTGCTGGCGGATTCTCTGACGATCTTCGATCATCTCCAGCAGGAGCGCACACGTCCCCTCATCGCCATAGGCCTAAGCATCGGCAGCGGCGTGGCGTCCTATCTGGCGCGCCATCGTCCCGTGAACGGATTGATCCTCGTCACGCCCTTCGATTCATTGAAGGCATTGGCGAAGGAGCATTTTGCCTGGGCACCAACGGGACTGCTCCTGCGCCATCAGATGCCTGTCATCGATCTGGTGAAGGACCAGCGGACGCCGACCGCAATGATCGTGGCGGGCCGAGACACCATCGTTCCGGCGCGTCGCAGCGAGCCCCTGCGAAGCGTCATCCCTAATCTCGTCCTGGACCGGACAATCGCCGATGCCGGTCATAATGACCTCTATGATCACCCGGCCTTCGTGTCCGCAGTGCGTGAGGCGGTGGCACAATTCGAGGCCGCCTCACCCTGAACGCTCACACCTCGTAGAGCGGCACCAGCTCCATCTCCGGCACGAGGACGAGCCCCTTGTCGGTGATCCGGATTTCCGGGATGACCGAAAGCGGGATGAGGTTGAAGCCCATATAGGGGATCTTGCAGCCTGCCTTGTCCCATGCTGCCTTCAGGGCACGGGTCTCCTCGGCGACCTCCGTCACCCGCTTGTCGGAGAGGAGTCCGGCGATGGGCAGCGGCACCATGGCGACGACCTTGCCCTGATCGACCACGCAGACGCCGCCCTGCACCTCGATGATAGCATCGAGAGCCACCTGCATGTCGCCCTCGTTCGTTCCCGACACGATCAGGTTATGGGAGTCGTGCCCGACGCTGCTGGCGACCGCGCCGCTCTTGAGGCCGAAGTCCTTGAGCAACCCATGGGCGACGCCGGCGGTGCGGCCGTGGCGCTCGATGACGGACACGAAGGTGAGATCGTTCCGGGCGAGCAGCGTGTCCCAATCCTTCCCGGGCTCGAGCCGCACCTTGTCATGGAAGAGCACGATGCCCGGCAACGCGACACGGATCACATTCGCATCGCACGTCGAGGTGGGCAGGTCCGGGATGAGCTTCGGGCGCTTCGAAATATGGACTGTACGGTACGCCTGGGCGGGATAGCGATAGCGGTTGGAGAGCGCCTCCTCGAGCACCGGTGTGATCTTCTTGCTTTCAACCACGAGCTCGCCGCCGTACCAGGTGTTCTGCACCTCGAGACCATCGTTGAGCAGCACCACATCCGCGCGGCGTCCGCCACCGAGGCCGCCGATCTCGCCCTCCATGCCGAAGCGCGTAGCCGGGTGCAGCGAACCCATGCTCCAGGCCTGCTCGCGGCTCATGCCTGCGCGGCGCGCCTCGCGCGTCACCCAGTCCATGCCGAACATCATCAGGTCGTCGGCGTCGCGATCGTCGGTACAGACGCAGATGCGCTTGTGGGAGGAGCTCAGCTCGGTGATGGTCTTGATGGCCTCAGGGAGCGAATGCCACGGGGTGGTGGGCGGCCCCCCGCGCAGGAAGATCCACACACCGGCATCGAGCAGGTCGTCGGCGATGTCCCGGTCGATGGCTTCATGCGTGTCCGTGACGCCGCTTGCCGCATAGGCCGCCACGAACTCGCGGCCGTAGATGTGGCCCGAGACCGGCTTCCCGCGTTCCAGGGCGGCCGCCAGAATCGCATGGCTCCTCTCGTCGCCCATGGTGACGGGCACGAAATCCATCTTCTCGCCGAGCGCAGCCGCTTCGGGCCAGCGGTCGAAAAGAGCGGCGATCTTGTCAGGGGTGAGGTCTCCACCGGCGGTTTCCAGCTCCGGCGAGGTGGCCGGCACCGTACTCGGCACCGTGAGAAAGATGGAGAGCGGCGCGTGACGCGCATCTTCCAACATCATCTCGATGCCGGCAGCATCCATGACGTTGCCGATCTCGTGGCTGTCGCAGAAGATCGTCGTCGTGCCGTTGAGCAGCGCCGCCTCCGCATAGGCACAGGCGGTGATCATGCTGCTCTCGATATGGATGTGCGGGTCGACGAGACCCGGCGCGACGATCCCGCCCTTCGCGTCATAGATCTGGCCGGGCGCGCCGTTGACCTGCCGGTAAGCCCCTGCAGGCTTCACGGCGGCGATGCGACCGCCCACGATCCAGATCTCCCGCTCCGGGGCAATACGCTCACTGTAGGTCGAGAGCACCCGGGCGCCTGTGATCACCAGATCGGCGGAAACTCGTCCCGAGGCGACGTCGGCGAGGCGCCGGGTCATGGTCGACAGGGGAGCCACGGAGAAGCGGGTCAGCGCCGTCTTGGGCGGCAGCGAAGGTGTACGATGATCCATGATCCCTCATCCCGTTTGGACGTTGTTGCCTCAAGGTAGCAGGGCCGAATTGGAACCGCACCTTGGATCGGATCGCTCTCGGCCAATTTCCGCAACGGCACGCATTTTGGCCATTGATCACCGCGATAGATAGGAAAACAAGCCGATTCGCTGGAGGACGATGAGCCTGGCTTTCTGCAACGAGGGCTGGAGCCAAAACAAAAGGCGCCTTGCGGCGCCTGCAGTTAGGAAAGTGAGATTGGTGGCCAGCTGGGGACAGCGTTGAGGAGGCAACGATCTGCCCCCAAGCTGGCCGAGCCCCCGAACTCCCAGGAGATGCGGCGGACCTGAGCATCCGTAGGGCATTACTTCCGCTCGAAGGCGGAGACTTGGGCTGAACGTATAGGAAACATGGAGTGATGCAAGCGCCCATGTGGCCAAAAAACGGCGTTTTCCCAAAAAAGTTAAAGCCAAGTCATCTCAAGAACATGAATCCGTCTCTTGAAGCTTCGGCTCGGGTTCCGCCATGGATTCGGCCCAGTCATGAGGACTTGCCGTCCGCCTCCAGGTAGGTTTTCACGGTGGCGATGAACTTGGAAACGGAGATCGGTTTCGACATGTAGGCCTCGCAGCCCCCTTCCCTGATCCGCTCCTCATCGCCTTTCATGGCGAAAGCCGTGATGGCGATGACGGGGATCGATTTGAGCTCCTCGTCGGCCTTGAGCCAGCGGGTCACCTCGAGGCCCGAAACCTCGGGCAGCTGGATGTCCATGAGGATCAGATCCGGCTTATGGGCCCGCGCCAGCTCCATTGCCTCGATGCCGTGGCTGGTCTTCAGAGTCGCATAGCCATGGGCCTCGAGCAGGTCGTTGAAGAGCTTCATGTTGAGTTCATTGTCCTCAACGATGAGCACAGTCTTCGTCATGGCTGCTTTCCCCGGGGCTCCGGATGTACTTCACCGGCCCAATGGTTCATTTGATGGTATAGTTAGGTGCAAACCTATTGATGAAATGCAAACTGACAGAATGAACACTCCCTTAAAAAGAGTTACCCGCGAGGAGGCCGAAAATGTCGCACTCCAGGCTTTTTCCTTCCTGACGAGCGATGAGGAGCGTCTCGAGCGCTTCCTGGCCGTCTCCGGCCTGCAACCGGATACCATCCGATCGGCAGCCTCGTCTCCCGGCTTCTTTGCCGGGATCCTGGATTACGTCGTCGCCGACGAGCCGCTGCTGGTTGCGCTGGCCAAGGAGCTGAACACCAAGCCCGAGCACATCATGGAGGCCCACTGGACCCTCTCCCCGTCCGAGTTCGAATAACCCCGATCGCCCATGAGCGAAGCGCCCTTTTGCCGTGACTGCCTGACGCTTTCCGCCAGTTTCCTGGCGGAACGGTGCTCGGCCTGCGGGTCCCCTCGTCTTCTTCGGCACAAGGAGCGCGACAGCCTCTCGATCGCCCACGTGGATTGCGACGCCTTCTTCGCGGCTGTGGAAAAGCGGGATGATCCGAGCCTGGCCGACAAGCCGGTGATCATCGGCGGCGGCAAGCGCGGGGTCGTCTCCACCGCCTGCTATGTGGCGCGCACCTACGGCGTGCGCTCGGCCATGCCCATGTTCCAGGCGCTCAAGCTTTGCCCCCAAGCCACCGTGATCAAGCCCAACGGAGAGAAGTACAGCAAGGCAGGCCGCGAGGTGCGCCAGCTGATGCGGGAGCTGACCCCGCTGGTCGAGCCTGTCTCCATCGACGAGGCCTTTCTCGATCTGACCGGCACGGAGCGGCTGCATCACGGCAGCCCTGCTCTGACCCTCGCCCGCTTCGCCCACAAGGTGGAGAAGGAAATCGGGATCACCATCTCGGTCGGGCTCTCCTACAACAAGTTCCTGGCCAAGATCGCCTCCGACCTCCGGAAGCCGCGGGGCTTCTCCATTATCGGGCGCGAGGAGGCGGCGGACTTCCTCGCCGACAAACCGGTTGGGATCATCCCCGGGATCGGGGCCTCAGCCCAGAACAGGCTCGCAAAGGTCGGCGTGACCCAGATCGCCCACCTGCGCGACGTGTCGCTGAAGATCCTGTTCGAAGCCCTCGGCCGCGACTCGCAACGCCTCTCACGCCTCGCTTGGGGCGAGGACCGCCGCTCGGTCAACCCGGAGCGGGAGACCAAGAGCATCTCGGCGGAAACAACCTTCGAGACGGATCTGCGGTCGTTCGAAGATCTGGAACCGATCCTGTGGCGGCTCTCCGAAAAGGTTTCGCGCCGTCTCAAGGCATCGGGCCTTGCCGGTCAGAGCGTAACTTTGAAACTGAAGGACAAGGAATTCCGGCTTCTGACCCGGACGCGCTCGGGCTTGGCGCCCACCCAGCTCGCAGCTCGCCTCTTCGACCCGGCCCGACAGCTGCTGAAAGGCGCCTGCGACGGAACGGCCTTCCGCCTCATCGGGATCGGCGCGGCCGACCTCTGTGATGCGGCAGATGCGGACAAGGGCGACCTGGCGGATCAAAGTGTCGTGCGCCAGGCCCACATGGAGGCGGCCATCGACAAACTCCGCGACAAGTTTGGGGCGAATGCCGTGCAAAAGGGGATCGTGCTGCGCAAACCTTAGCGCTGGCAGGGGCTGGGCGCTTGAACGTCCAGGCTCTTGAGGTCGCCCCTCAAGGCGAAATCGCCGTAATCGAGTTTCAGGGCACGGCTGACGCCGTTCTCGTAGAGTTCGAACGAGATCGTGTAGACGGGCGTCCTGTCGGCTTTCCCTTCCTCGAAGTAGCTGATGGTGACAGGCCACCGCGCCACCGAGGCGAGCTTTTCGCCCTGGGTGACGTCCTCGAGGGACGCCGCGGCCGCTCCCGGCTCGATCCTGCGCCCGATCAGACCAAGAGTGTCATAAACTTTGTCGCCCTTGTTGGATCCGTCATAGACCTTCACCGACAGGGTACTGTCCCCCCGGCGCCCCGCCTCGATCAGACGCTTGAGATGCTCCGTTGGAAACACCGTCTCGCCTGCGGCTTCGAACGCCTTTCTCTTAGGCTGTTTCAGGTCGACGTTGAGGTTCCCCTGGGGTGTGAGCCTGGCGTCCCCGTCGACTTCGCCGTCCTTGATCATGCCCTGCCGGAACGACGTAGACTTGAAGTGCATGGAGCGGCCATCGCCGGTCTCATAGGTTGCGGTCTGGATATCGAGCGTGTTCGAGCCGGACTCGCTGCTGTTGAGGATGGTGACCTGCCGGTACTTGAGCGTGTAGCCGTCGCAGGCATCGCCGCCGAACTCCATGGCGATCCGCCCCGTGGCGTTATCAACGCCATTGGAACCGCCGGCCCGCAGCAGCGAGAGGTCATAGACAGCCCTGTGAGGCACCAGTTGAACCGAAGGCTTCGGCGTTTCCGCAAAGACGGGGTCAAGCAGGGCGATGGACAGGCCACAGGCTACAACGAGGAAACGCATATCTTCTCCCGATCCGACGCGAGCCAAGATAGGACCCTCCTGCGAACAGAGCAATGTTCTCGCTTGCGTCCTTACGGCTCATCCGCCACTACTCCGTCCGGATGATGTCACAAAACGAGGCCTCCATGAGCGCTGTGGACAAGAAACTTCAGGAATTGGGTATCACGCTTCCAACCCCGGCCACGCCGGTTGCAAATTACGTCCCGTTCGTCCGAACCGGAAACCTGATCGTCATTTCCGGGCAGCTCTGCCTCGGCCTCGACGGCAAGCTTTCCGACGCGCACAAAGGGAAGCTAGGGGCCGAGATCTCTCCCGAAGTCGGCCAGGAGGCGGCACGCCTTTGCGCGATCAACCTGCTCGCCCAGCTCAAGGCCGCTGTGGGTGATCTCGACCGGGTCACGCGCTGCGTGCGCCTCGGCGGCTTCATCAACGCCGTGCCGACCTTCGCGGCTCTTGCCCCCGTGATGAACGGCGCCTCCGACCTGATGGTCGAGGCCTTAGGCGACGCGGGCCGCCATGCCCGTTCCACCGTCGGGGTCGCGGAGCTGCCGCTTGATGCCTGTGTCGAAGTCGAAGGAATGTTTGAGGTCCAATGAGCACCCCGAGCTGGCTCGTCGCGAAGCCCATCGCCCATCGCGGCCTCCACAACAAAGCCGAAGGCATCATCGAGAACACGATCTCGGCTGCGGAAGCCGCCATCGCGCGGAGCTTCCCGATCGAGCTCGACGTCCAGCTGACTGCCGATAACGAAGCCATCGTGTTTCACGACTTCGAACTCGATCGCCTTACAGGCCAGACCGGTCTCGTGGCCGAGCGCAAGCTTTCGGAGCTGAGTGGGATCGAGATCGCCGGCGCCAAGGGCGGGGACAAAATTCCGGCATTCACGCGCTATCTCGGCACGATCGCCGGACGCACGCCCTTGATCGTCGAGATCAAGAGCAGGTTCAACGGCGACATGCGGTTGACCAAGCGCGTCATCGAGATCCTGGCAGGTTATAGCGGCCCCTTCGTGGTGAAGTCGTTCGACCCCGACATCGTGGCGTTTCTGCGCCAGCATGCGCCTGATATCACGCGCGGCTTCATCGGCGAGTTGGAATACGCCTCGAAGGCTGACAGCTTCCTGACGCCTGAAAAGAAGCACCGCATGGCGAACCTGCTGGACTTCGAAGAGATGCAGCCACACTTCCTGTCCTGGCGCGTGAAGGACATCCCCTGCGCGTCGACCCATCTCAGCAGGATCCTGAGCAGCCTGCCGGTGATGACCTGGACGGTGCGGACGCCCGAGGACCGCTCTCACGCCGAGAAGCACGCCGACCAGATGGTCTTCGAGGGCTTCCTGCCCTGACGCCTTGCCGCAGCGGTTGCAAGGATCTCGCCGAGCGATTAGCTCTTAAGCCTGAACGGCGAGATCCCTGCCCCCAGTGACCTTCCAAGTCAAAATCGCCCAAGGCCTGAACGCGGTCTCCGCTGCCGACTGGGATGCCTGCGCCGTCAATACCGGCTCCGGCGACGACGATCCGTACAACCCGTTTGTGTCTCACGCATTCCTGTCAGCCTTGGAGGATTCCGGCTGCGTCGGGGCGAAGACCGGCTGGGCGCCGCTTCATGTTCTCGTCGAGGACGAGACGGAGAGGCTCCTCGGGGCTGCCCCCTGCTATCTGAAGTCCCATTCCATGGGCGAGTACGTGTTCGATCACTCCTGGGCCGATGCGTATACGCGCGCCGGCGGGCGCTATTACCCAAAACTCCAGGTCGCAGTTCCGTTCACGCCGGTCACGGGCCCTCGCCTCCTCGCTCCGAACGGGCCACATGCGGCAGAGATCCGCTCCTACTTGGTTGCTGGCCTGAGGGCCTTGAGAGACCAGACCGGCGCCTCGTCCATTCACGCCACCTTCTTGCAGGAAGCGGACCTCAAAGCGCTGATGTCAGAGAGGTTCCTGCAGAGGGACGATCAGCAGTTCCATTGGTTCAATGACCGCTACGGCAGCTTCGACGATTTTCTCGGCATGCTGGCCTCGCGCAAACGCAAGGCAATCCGGCGTGAGCGGCGTGACGCCCTGGCGAACGGCATTTCCATCGAGTGGGTTACCGGACGCGACATCACGGAGGCGCATTGGGACGCCTTTTTTGCCTTCTACATGGATACGGGATCGCGCAAGTGGGGCCGGCCCTATCTTAACCGCCGCTTCTTCTCCCTCATCGGCGAACGCATGGCCGACCGGGTCCTGCTCGTCATGGCGAAGCGCAATGGGCGCCATATCGCGGGCGCGATCAACTTCATCGGGGATAAGCGGCTCTATGGACGCAACTGGGGATGCATCGAGGATCATCCCTTCCTGCACTTCGAGGTTTGCTACTATCAGGCCATCGAATTCGCCATCGCCCGCGGCTTGGACCGGGTGGAAGCCGGCGCTCAGGGAGAGCACAAGCTCGCACGGGGCTACAAGCCCGTCATCACGTCTTCGGCACACGACATCGCCGACCCTTCCCTGCGCAGAGCCGTTCAAGCGTATCTCGATCAGGAGCGACTTTATGTGTCCGAGGCCTCCGAGGAATTGGCGGCAGCCACCCCGTTCCGGCACCGGGATGAGGACTAGAAATCGGCTCAAGGCGCCGTCGCGCTCTGCCGGGAAGCGCGAATATAGGCGGTAAAGCTTTCGAGATATCGGCGCAGCTGCTCCTCGATCTTCTGATCTGCGAAGGTGCCGTCCTGGTTGAAGACCGTTTGTGCCCGGGACACCATCAGGCGCCCTCCGGCCCAGAAATCCGCTCTGAGCGTCCGCAGGACCGGAAGCCATGCGGTCTGGGACAGGATCGTCCCGAAGCTCCCGGGCGAGGCGCCGATGATGGCGACCGGCTTGTTGCCGAAAACACGCTTGATGTCCGTGTCCGGCCGGGAGAGCCAATCGATGGCATTCTTGAACACGCCCGGAATGGAGTTGTTGTACTCTGGCGTGACGAGCAAAAGGCCGTCCGCGGACGCGATGGCCTCCTTCAACTCGGTCACCCGCGGCGGAATTCCTTCATTGATCTCGACGTCGCCATCGTAGAGCGGGATTCCACGGATCGTTTCGATGACGAGCTCCGCGTTCGCGGGCATCAGGCCCGCAGCGTTCCGCAGGAGGGTGGAGTTGTACGAGGCCTGGCGCAGGCTTCCCGAAATGCCGATCAGTTTCGTCACGTCGATCCCGTTGATGGTCAGGCGCTCAACCCTGGACGCAGGTCGCGGGCTGAAAGCCGCTCTTCAAAACGTCAAGCCGCACCGGCGGTGACCCGGTGCGGCTTGAAAGACAGGCTGGGTCGAAACCCGGTTGACCTCAGAGACTGGAGATGATCGCGTCGATGCCTTCCATGATCGCAGCCGGCGAGGTGCCGACTGCGTTCAGGCCGATGGTCAACAGCCAGTAGCAGCCGAAGACGATCAACGGCACGAGGATCCAGCCCAGCAATTCCTCGAACCAGACACGCCGGCGTCGACGCTGGTAGCGCTTCTCGCGCCAGGACAGCTTCGCCGGAGCGTCCAAGGTCCGGGACGCCTCCAGGGGTCCCTCGTGAATCTCACTCGTCATGCTCTAACCAATGGAACTTTCGGAACGGTGCGGACACCTCCGCCCCCATTACCATCGGATCCTTTCGGTTTCACCGCCTTTTTCGACTTCGAAGAAGCGGTCTTGGCCTTGGGCTTCTTCTTGGCGGCATTCGTGACGTCCTTTTCGGGCTTCGGCTTCACCGGACCGTCGACGTATTCGAAGCCGAGGTTCTGCAGGCCGATTTCGTCCGTTTTGACCACCACGCGGACGGCTCCGCCATTTTTCAGGCGTCCGAAGAGGACCTCATCCGCCAGCGGCGTCTTGATGGTCGACTGGATCAGGCGACCCATCGGGCGGGCACCCATGGCCTCGTCATATCCGTGCTCGACCAGCCAGTCGCGCGCCTCGTCGGTGAGCTCGATCGAGACGTTGCGGTCGGCAAGCTGCGCGTCGAGCTGCATGACGAACTTGTCGACCACCTTCTGCACCACTTCCTTCGGCAGATGAGCGAAGGAGATGACCGCATCGAGACGGTTGCGGAACTCGGGCGTGAACAGCTTGTTGATCGCTTCCGTATCGTCACCTTCACGCTTGGTTCGGGTGAAGCCGTAGGCCGGACGGGCCATGTCGGCGGCGCCCGCGTTCGTGGTCATGATGATGATCACGTTGCGGAAATCGACCTGCTTGCCGTTATGATCCGTCAGCTTTCCGTGGTCCATGACCTGGAGCAGGATGTTGAACAGATCCGGATGGGCCTTCTCGATTTCGTCGAGCAGGAGCACGCAATGCGGATGCTGGTCGACGCCGTCCGTCAGGAGGCCGCCCTGGTCGAAGCCCACATAGCCGGGAGGGGCGCCGATGAGGCGGCTGACGGTATGGCGCTCCATGTACTCCGACATGTCGAAGCGCAGGAGCTCGACTCCGAGCGAAGTGGCCAGCTGCTTGGCGACCTCGGTCTTGCCGACGCCTGTGGGGCCGGCAAACAGGTACGAGCCGATCGGCTTTTCCGCATCGCGCAGGCCAGCACGCGCCAGCTTGATCGCCGAGGACAGGGCCTCGATGGCCTTGTCCTGGCCGTAGACCACCCGCTTCAGGGTGTCCTGAAGGTGGGCGAGAACCTCCGCATCGTCCTTCGATACGGTCTTGGGCGGGATGCGGGCCATCGTGGCGATGGTCGCCTCGATCTCCTTGATGCCGATGGTCTTCTTGCGACGGCCTTCGGGCAGGAGCATCTGGGACGCGCCGGTCTCGTCGATCACGTCGATCGCCTTGTCCGGCAGCTTGCGGTCATTGATGTAGCGAGCCGACAGTTCCACGGCCGCCTTCACGGCGTCGTTGGTATACTTGAGCTTGTGGAAGTCCTCGAAATAGGGCTTCAGGCCCTTCACGATCTCGATGGCATCCGGCACCGAAGGCTCGTTGACGTCGATCTTCTGGAAACGGCGCACGAGGGCCCGGTCCTTCTCGAAATACTGGCGGTATTCCTTGTAGGTGGTGGAGCCGATGCAGCGGAGGCTGCCCTGAGCCAGGGCCGGCTTCAGTAGGTTAGAAGCGTC
This sequence comes from Microvirga sp. CF3016, assembly GCF_036314085.1. Classification (NCBI taxonomy): domain Bacteria; kingdom Pseudomonadati; phylum Pseudomonadota; class Alphaproteobacteria; order Hyphomicrobiales; family Methylobacteriaceae; genus Microvirga; species Microvirga sp. CF3016. The sequence goes on along the minus strand of NZ_JAYGGM010000005.1, from coordinate 288,294 downwards.
CATCGCACCGCCAGAGGTGGCACCGGCGCCGATCACCGTATGGATCTCGTCGATGAACATGATGGCGTTCGGGTGCGCCTCGATCTCCTTCATGACCTGCTTCAGGCGCTCTTCGAAGTCGCCGCGGTAGCGGGTGCCGGCCAGGAGCGTGCCCATGTCGAGGGAGAAGACGGTAGCGCCCTTCAGAACCTCCGGCACCTCGCCCTGGACGATCTTGCGGGCAAGCCCCTCCGCGATGGCGGTCTTGCCGACGCCGGGCTCGCCGACGAGGAGCGGGTTGTTCTTCTGCCGGCGGCACAGGACCTGAATGGTGCGCTGCACCTCGGATTCGCGCCCGATCAGCGGATCGATCCGGCCTTCCTTCGCCTTTTTGTTGAGATTGACGCAGTAAGCTTCGAGCGCATCGCCTTTTTTCTTACCCCGCGCATCGCTCTCGTCCTGGGTCGGACGCTCGGTCGAGGATTCCTCCTCGGATCCGCGCGGCGAGCGGCTCTCGGTGAGGCCGGGGCGCTTGGCGATCCCGTGGCTGATGTAGTTGACCGCGTCGTAACGGGTCATGTCCTGCTCCTGCAGGAAGTAGGCGGCATGGCTCTCGCGCTCGGCGAAGATGGCCACAAGCACGTTCGCGCCGGTCACTTCGTCGCGACCGGACGATTGGACGTGGATCACCGCCCGCTGGATCACGCGCTGGAAGCCGGCCGTCGGCTTTGAGTCCTGGCGCCCGTCAGCCACGAGATTGGCGAGTTCGCTGTCGACGTAATCGACCAGATTCCGGCGGAGAACTTCGATGTCGACATTGCAGGCCCGCATGACGGCCGCGGCATCCTGGTCGTCGATTAGCGCCAGGAGGAGGTGTTCGAGGGTTGCGTATTCATGCCGGCGCTCGCCTGCGAGAGCGAGGGCTCGGTGAAGGGCTTGTTCAAGACTGCGAGAAAAGCTCGGCAAAGGCTTGTCCTTTATGAGACGGGGCTCGGCTAATTCTTTTCCATGACACATTGCAGAGGGTGCTGGTGCTTCCGGGCAAAGTCCATGACCTGGGTCACCTTCGTCTCAGCAACTTCGTAAGTAAAAACTCCACATTCCCCCACGCCGTTCTGGTGTACGTGCAACATGATCCGGGTCGCATCCTCGCGGTTCTTGTTGAAGAACCGCTCCAGCACGTGCACCACGAACTCCATCGGGGTGTAATCATCGTTCAAGAGGAGAACGCGGTAAAGGTTCGGCCGTTTCGTGCGCGGTTTGGTTTTCGTGATGATGGCCGTATTCGAGCGACCGCCATCATCGCCTCCAGGAGGCTGTGACCCGCCGGCAGCGGAAATCGGACGTAACTCCGACTGGGTCAAAGTACCTTGAGCTAACCGCAGCATAATCGGACGACCGCCCCTTCTTCTATTCTTGGCCCTCGGCCTCCGGCCCTTCCTGTTTCGAGCCGCCGGCACCAAGCCAAATGTATAGTCGCTCCATTCGGTTCGCTAGATCAACCAGATGGGTGGTCGCAGCCCTGATGGAAAGAGCGACATCTTGGTCAATCCTGCGCGAGCGGCCAAGCGGGAAGCCAAGCTCTGGATGCATGGCAGCCCCAATGCAAAACGCCCGGGACATGCCCGGGCGCTCCGTGAGAGAGGATCTGGCTGTCAGCCGCCTTACGCAGCCGTGGCCTTGGAGAGGAGCCCCTCGTAAGGCTTGACCGTCTCCGTCGCGAGGGCCGAGTAAAGCGCACCCATCTTGGCCGTCTGGCTGACGAGGCTGTCATAAGCGCCTTTCACGTAGGCGGCCTGGATTTCAACAGCCTTATCCAAGGTCTGCACCCCGAGCAACTTCTCAACCGTGGACGAGGTCTGCTCAAAGGATTTGCGGGCAAAATCTGCCGCCTCGGCTGCGATCGCCTGGCTGTTGCTGGAGAAAGCGCCGAGCGCCTTTACGGTGGCATCCAGGTTGTCCTGGCCGAATTTCTGAATCTGGGTAAACGGCTGAAGCATTGTGAACCTCGGCAATAAGGCGTTAGATGACGGTTGGCGCAACTGGATAGCCAACGAATTCAATATGTGCAGTGCACAAATTTTGTCAAGTTTTATTGTGCAGCGCACAATGTCCATGTCAACCGATCTTCCTCCGTTAACGGCCCCGTAACCGCGATCTCTTACCGTCAGGATATGTGTTGCGCCGGCAACGGTTCCTACCAGAGAGCCGGGTGCAAGGGCCTAGAACCAAACGAAACAGGGATTTTTGCAGCATGAATTCGGTTTGGATGGGACGCCGAACGACATGGGCTCTTATTAGTATCGTTGCGTCAGTCGCCGTTGCGATTACCTCCCCGGCGGAAGCCGCGCGCCGCAAGGTCAGGTCGTCCGGTGGTGGTTACAGTCCCCTGGCCGCGTCCATTGTCGTCGACACTAAGACCGGCAAGATCCTGCAGGGCGAGAACATCGACGAGCCGCGCATCCCGGCTTCGATCACGAAGGTCATGAGCCTCTACCTGCTGTTCGAGCAGCTCGAACGCGGCCGCATGCGCCTCGATACGCCCCTCACCGTCTCGGCCTATGCCGCAAGCCAGCCGCCGACCAAGCTCGGCCTGCGCCCCGGATCGACCATCGAAGTCGACGATGCCATCAAGGCGATGGTGACCCTGTCCGCCAACGACGTGTCCGTCGTAGTGGCCGAGAACATCGCCGGTTCCGAGGATGCCTTCGCTCAGATGATGACCCGCAAGGCCAGGGAGCTCGGCATGAGCTCGACCGCCTTTTACAACCCGCACGGCCTGCCGCACGAGCCGCCGAACATCACGACCGCCCGCGATCTGTCCGTCCTGGGGCGAGCCATCCAGGACCGCTTCCCGAAGTACTTCGCCTATTTCCAGACCCGCTCCTTCCAGTACGGTAAACGCACCATCCGCGGCCACAACCGGTTGCTCGGCAAGGTCGAAGGCGTGGATGGCATCAAGACCGGCTATACGCGCCTGTCGGGCTTCAACCTTCTGACCTCGGTCAACACCGACACCCGCAGCATCGTCGCCGTCGTGCTCGGCGGCCGCTCCGGCGCTTCCCGCGACCAGAAGATGGCGGCTCTTATCGACAACCATCTGCCCCGCGCCTATGCCGGCGCCCGGACGACGCCAGCGATGGTCGAGAACCAGCCCGCCATGGTTGCCGAAGCTCCGGCACCACGCTCCGTCGAGCCTGCTCCCATTGCAGCCCCTGTGAAAGTGGCTTCGGCCACCCTTCAGGCGCCCATTGCGCAGGCCTCGACGCCTCAGGCCGCGCCGGAACGCAAGCCGCTCGACCTGAACACCCTTCGTCCGGTCGTCGCCTCGGCAGCCGGCGCCAGCTCGACCACCACTCCTTCCTCAGTGCGGTGGCAGAAAGGTCAGGAGCCACTGCCCCTGAATGCTCAGGCCTATGCGGCCCTTCCGACGCCCGCTCAGATCCCGGCCACTCAGAAAGCTGCTCTGCAGGCCAAGATCGAGGCGAAGGCCGTCGAGCCTTCGCCTGCCGCGAACAAGACCGCCTCGCTCAAAGCTGACGTTCCCAAGGCCGAAGCACCCGAGCCCAAGAAGGCCGTGACTGGCTGGGTCATCCAGCTCGGGGCTACGGACGACGAGGACAAAGCCAAGGCCATGCTTGACTCCGCCCGCAACCGGTTCGGCAAAGTCCTGGCCAAGGCCGCTCCGTTCACCGAGAAGGTGACGGTCGACGGCAGCACCCTCTACCGCGCCCGTTTCTCCGGCTTCTCCGAGTCCGACGATGCCGCAAGCGTTTGCAAGCAGCTCAAGAAGGGCGGCGTGAACTGCTTCGCCGCACGTGGCTGACCCAAACTGAAGATCTCTGCGACGGCGCGTGTGTTAGCGCCGTCGCAGCTCGAAAACTCACCGGATCGCGCGTGGAGTATCAGCGATGTCGGCCAAGCAAGACTTCTCTCGCCTCGTTCACGCGAGCCGCGAGGTACGCCGTCCCTCCTTGGTCGGGATGGAGTTTCTTCATCAACGTCCGATGCGCTTTTCGGATCTCGTCGAGGCTCGCACCCGGCTGAAGCCCCAGGATCTGATAGGCTTCCTCTTTCGTCATTACGCCCGAATGCGCATGGGTGCGCGTCCGCGTGTCACGGTCTCCCTGAGCGTTTTCACGCCAGCCGGCAAACCGGCGATCAAAATAAGCCTCTAGGAGCGGGACGCCCTGGGGATCGTGGGCGCTGCACTCGTCATAGAGACGGCGCAGGGCCTCCGGGTCGAGGCTGGAGAGGCGGCGGCCCGCTAAGGCCCCGACCAGAATGCTGCCTTCGACAGCCCCGGTCGCGTGGTCGATCTCCATCTCGATCATCGCCGACCGAATGCGGGAGAACCGGCCGGTTGCCTGCTGGAATTTCCGCCAGGGCCCAGGAAGGTTCAAGGCCTCCCAACCCAGCGCCCAGGCGCCGAAGCCGCCGAGCAGAAGGGCCATGTCGAAGCGGCCCTTGATGCCCAGGAGCACGGCTGCCCCCAGCGCAGCGATGCCGGCCAGAGTTTTGAGGCTCTTCGCCAGAGCCTTGGTGTCGCTACGCGTATAAGCTTTGGCGAGCCACCATAGAAGGGCGACCGCGGCGATTCCAAGAAGCAGCATCATCGTTTTCTTCCCCATCCCAAGATGTGGGCCGGGATGGGGCGGATGTAAATTGCCATCTCCGAAGAATGGTGGCGGAGGCCGATCTCTAGTCAGGCCGCTTCGGGATCTCGAGGCCGCGCTGGACGGCAGGACGAGCCAAGCCCCGCTCCAGCCAAGCAGGCACCCGTTCCAGGCTGTCGAACCCCACCAGTTCCCCTGCGCCATAAAATCCGATCAGGTTCCGGACCCAGCCCAGCAGCGCGATATCGGCGATGGTATACTCCTCGCCCATGATCCAATCGCGACCTTCGAGCCGCGTTTCGAGCACGCCGAGCAGACGCTTGGATTCGTTCCGGTAGCGTTCGAGCGGGCGCTTGTCCTCGATTTCCCGCCCGGCAAACTTGTGGAAGAAACCCAGTTGTCCGAACATCGGGCCGACGGCTGCCATCTGGAAGAACACCCACTGGATGGTCTCGTAGCGCCGAGCAGGATCGGATGGCAGGAACTTGCCGGTCTTTTCCGCAAGATAGAGAAGGATCGCGCCGGATTCGAACAGAGGCAGCGGCTTCCCACCCGGTCCATCGGGATCGATGATGGACGGGATCTTGCCGTTCGGGTTCAAGGATAGGAATTCAGGCGTCCAGGTCTCGTTCTGGCCGATATTGATGAAATGCGGCTCATAAGGGAGGCCGGTCTCCTCAAGCATGATGGAAACCTTCACCCCATTGGGTGTGGGAGTTGAGTAGAGCTGGATCCGATCGGGATACTGGGCCGGCCAGCGGGTCGCAATCGGGAAGGAAGAGAGATCGGCCATGGGAACTCCATCATCGGGGTGAGTCGTGATGGAGCGATGCTAGAGGGAGCAGCCCGGCTTGCAAACGCGAGGCCGGTTGCTGTCCCGATCAAGTTTCAGTGCAGCAGACCAGCCCGGCTGCGCTGGCTTTCCCGTTCCCAGGCCTGAACGACGACGCCATTGATGCCGGAATCGTGCAGACGATCGCTCAAATCGATGAAATGGCGCTCCGTCGCTTCGACATCGATCTCGATCTGCTCGTCTTCGACGTGCTCGAGCTCAGAGGCCGCGTAGCGCTCATAGGCAGCCGACATCTCGGCATAGGCGAAAGCGACCGGCAGGGTGCGGAAGATCGTGGAGAATTCCTCGTCCAGTTCGCCGGTGGCAAGGTCGCGCATTTGGACGAGATAACCGTCGTCATGCTCACAGACTTCGTAACGCCAGTGCCGGCCTTCGGATGCACACATCAGCATCGGAACCTCCACTCAACTGTACTGCTGAGCCAATGCTATACGAGCCAGCGCGGTTCCAAGATGATCCCCAGCAAAAAAGTCTAACGCCGAGCTGTGCCTTCGGCCCGAATCCGGCCTCCGATCCGCACCTGCGTACCATTGCCTAAATCGATAAACCCCTGGTCCGCCCTTAGGGAATCCTGCCTCTTTGCCTCCAGGCGGCCGGATTCGAAGCGGTCTCGACATTCCGGAGGCAACTGAATGCGCACGCCCGTCGGAACGTCGGGCATGCGGCACTCTTTCGCAAGGACAGGGTTGCCAGCGCTCATCAAAAGTGCGGCACTCACGACGAGAGATCTCATCAAGCCATCTCCACTGATTCACATAGGTTATAAGAGACCCAGTTCAGCCAACTCCCGCCGCATGTCTTCCGGCATCTTGGCAAGATCGCCCGCTTTCAGATCGATATCGCGCGGAGCGTCCTTTGCCACCAGATAGCGCCAGCCCTGAAACGGCCTATAGGGACGCGGCTCAACGGCGACCACCTTCGGCTCAAGCACCAGGCGGCAGCGGCCGATGCCGTCTGCATCGGTGAAGGGACGCACATCCAGAAGCGTCTGACGGGCCGCCACCTGTCCCTTGATGACCCAGAACAGCGAGCCGCCGTCCAGAAGCTCGTCGACGCGCTTGGGGACCATACGTGTCGTGTGCGTCTGCTCGTACTCGCGGCCGAGCCTCCGGTGCAGCGCACGGTTCTCCTCGATCCATTCCTCGAGATCCGTGATCGAGTCGCAGCCGACACAGAGTTTGATCAGGTGAAGGGTCATGTCCGTTTCAACCATGCGCTCGCCGCGCTGTCACCCGGCGATGCGCCGCAGGTCATTCCTCCGTCTTGAGCACGATCAGGCGTGCGCCCTCCGCTACCTGCGCTCCCGGCTCGGAGGCGATTTCCGCCACCTCGGCATCGGACGGTGCGACCAGCACATGCTCCATCTTCATGGCTTCGACGATGGCAAGACGCTGCCCCTTTTCGACACGGTCGCCCGGCTGCACGAAGACGGCGATGAGTTTGCCATGCATCGGGGCCTTGACCGTCCCGCCCTCGTCCATGTGCTCCAGATCGACGTCGAAGGGATCGTAGGTCTGTACCAGCGTCTGCCGACCGTTGCGGATGATGTAGACGCCATGGGGCGCTTCCACCTCTTGATCGATCTCGGCATCGGCCCAGGGGTCGCTCTTGCCGAAGGCAACGGTGCTTGCGCCGGGATGCTCATGGCTGAACACCTCCCGGGCCTCCACCCGCTCGCCATCGACGCGCAGCGGAACGCCGACGCTGCGAATGCCGAGGAGCTGAAATCCATCAGGGACAGACCAAGGCGACGACGGTTCGTCGCTCTTTTGCAATTCGGCCATGCGCAGCCGCTCGATTGCCTGCGAGATCAGCGCCGAAGCGCCGAAGGACACGGCAACCTCGTCGAGCGGTTGCGGTCCCACCCCGAGGCTCTCGATATTGCGGTCGATGAAGCCGGTATCGAATTGCCCTGCCCTGAAGCCCTCAGCCTCGCAGAGCTTCTTCAAAAAGGCCGCATTGGTCTTCGGGCCCGCCACGATCGTCCGTCCGAGCGCCTCGGCCAGCTTGTCCAAGGCGTCCTCGCGGGTTGGGGCATGCGCAATGACCTTCGCGATCATCGGATCGTAATAGGGCGTCACCTCGGCTCCGGCTTCGACGCCCGTGTCAATGCGGATCCCCTCGGCTTCCGGAAATTCGAGTGCCCAGAGCTTGCCCGTCGACGGGAGGAATTCCTTCTCCGGATCCTCCGCGTAAAGGCGGGCCTCGACCGCGTGACCGTCGATGGCAAGATCGTCTTGTGAGAAAGGCAGCGTCTCGCCGGAGGCGACGCGGAACTGCAGTTCCACGAGATCGAGCCCTGTGATCGCCTCGGTGACCGGATGCTCCACCTGCAGGCGGGTGTTCATTTCCATGAAATAGAACCGATCAGGGCGCAGCCCCTCGCGGCCGTCGGCGATGAACTCGACGGTGCCGGCGCCCACATAGCCGACCGCACGGGCAGCCTCAACGGCCGCTTGCCCCATCACCTGGCGCATCTCGGGCGTCATACCCGGAGCCGGCGCCTCCTCGATCACCTTCTGGTGGCGACGTTGGAGAGAGCAGTCGCGCTCGAACAGATGCACAACGTTCCCATGGCCGTCGGCGAAGACCTGGATCTCGATGTGGCGTGGCGAGAGGATGTATTTCTCCACCAGCACCCGCGGATCCCCAAAGGAATTCTGTGCCTCGCGCTGAGCGCTCTCCAAGGCTGCGTCGAAATCGGCCGCCTTCTCGACCCGTCTCATGCCCTTGCCGCCCCCGCCGGCGACGGCTTTGATGAGAACCGGGTAGCCGATCTCATAGGCCTTCTGGCGCAGGAAATCCGGATCCTGCTTGGACCCGTGATAACCGGGCACGATCGGCACTCTGGCCTGCTGCACGAGCGCCTTGGCAGCATCCTTCAGACCCATGGCCTTGATGGCGGAGGCCGGGGGGCCGACGAACACGATCCCGTTCGCTGCGCAAGCCTCCGCGAACTCGGCCCTTTCGGACAAGAAGCCGTAGCCCGGATGGATCGAGGCCGCCTTGGTGCGCTTGGCCACCTCGATGATCTTGTCGATCTGGAGATAGCTCTCGCGGGCCGACGGTGGACCGATGAAATGCGCCTCGTCGGCCATCTGCACGAAGAGAGAATCCGCATCGGCCTCAGAATAAACCGCAATGGTGCGCATCCCCAGCCGCTGGGCGGTGCGGATGATGCGGCACGCGATCTCGCCGCGATTGGCGATCAGGACACTCTCGAGCATTTCGATCCCTTACCAGATTTTCCAGTCCGGATTTTGAAGAACCTAGAGCAAACCTCGCGGGACTTGTCACGCCTGAACAATGTAGAGACATCCGCCTCCAACAGGCTCCCTCGCCCTCCCATGAGGGGTAGACCGGCGTCCAGATGCAACTTTGTGCAACTCTCCTCTTGCCGAGACGTTTGATCCAAGTTAGCCTCTTATTGCAAATAATTTGCAACTGCAGAAAGAAGCCATGGATCAGTCCGCTCCCGTTTCCCTTGTGCAAAAGGCTGCCTGGAGGCGCTCTTCGGAACTGCCGTCCCTACCGGAGGTCAACCGCTCGATCGCGGTGCGGCCCGGATCGGTCTGGCGACGGGCGGCCGCATTCCTGGGGCCGGGCTATCTGGTGGCCGTGGGGTACATGGACCCAGGCAACTGGGCCACGTCCCTCGCCGGCGGCTCGAAATATGGCTACGCCCTGCTCTCGGTGGCGCTGATCTCCAACATCATGGCGATCATCCTGCAGTCGCTGTGCGCTCGGCTGGCAGTCGCCACGGGGCGCGACCTCGCCCAGGCCTGCCGGGACGCTTATCCGAGGCCGGTATCCTGGGTTCTGTGGCTGCTGGCGGAGCTCGCCATCTGTGCGACGGACCTGGCGGAAGTCATCGGCACGGCCATCGGCCTCAATCTGCTCTTCGGCATTCCGCTCGAAATCGGCGTCGTCATCACGGCGCTCGACGTGTTCCTGATCCTCTATCTGCAGAATCTCGGCTTCCGTTGGGTCGAGGCCTTCATCATCACCCTCCTCGGTGTGATCGCCGTGTGCTTCGGCATCCAAATCGCGATGGCGGATCCAGACTGGGCAGGCGTTATCACGGGATTTGCCCCGACGACCGAGATCGTCACCAATCCCGATATGCTCTATCTCGCCCTCGGCATCCTCGGCGCGACGGTCATGCCCCATAACCTTTATCTGCACTCCGGCATCGTGCAGACCCGGGCCTATGGCGAGACGCTGCCGGAACGCCGTGAAGCGTTGCGCTTTGCGACCCTCGATTCGACCATCGCCCTGATGTTCGCGCTCACCATCAATGCCTCGTTGCTCATCCTCGCGGCGGCCGCCTTCCACCATACCGGCCGAACTGAGATCGCAGAGCTCGGAGAGGCGCATACCCTCCTCCAGCCGATTCTCGGCAGCGCCATCGCGCCCATGCTCTTCGGCCTGTCGCTCCTGTGCTGCGGTCTGAACTCGACGGTGACGGCCACCATGGCGGGCCAGATCGTCATGGAGGGCTTCATCAACTTCAAGATGGCGCCATGGATGCGCCGTCTCATCACTCGCGGCATCGCCATCATTCCTGCAGCGGGTGTCACCATCGCCTATGGCGAGAGCGGAACGGCCAAACTCCTGATTCTGAGCCAAGTCATCCTGAGCCTCCAGCTGCCCTTCGCAGTCATCCCGCTTGTGACCATGACCGCCTCGAAAGCCAAGATGGGCGCTCTCGTCACGCCGCGCTGGCTCACGGTCATCGCAGGCGTGATCGCAGCAGTGATCGTCGTGCTGAACGTGAAGCTGCTGGTGGATTTCGTGCTCGGGTGAACGGCGCCAGCTTCACACCCGCCCTATGGCCGGGCTCGTCCCGGCCATCCTGACTTTGCGAGCGTCAGCGCTTCTCCACATCGAAATCACCGGCGCAGGGCCGGTGATGACGAAGGATTGAATGGGCTGCCTCAGGCGTCCTTCAGGCGCCCGAGCGCCTCTTCCATCTTCGCCTTGCGGGTCAGCGCTTCCTCGCGGCGCTCGCGCTGCTCCTCGACAACTTCCTCGGGCGCACGCTTGATGAAATCCGCATTACCGAGCTTCGCGTCGATTTTGCCGACATCCACGTCGATCTTCTGGATCTCCTTGGCAAGGCGCGCACGCTCCGCGTCGAGATCGATCACGCCCTCCAGCGGCAAGGCAGCCACTTCACCGCGGATGAGAAGCTGGATCGAGCTCTTCGGCGCCGTATCGGCAAAGGAGATGTCGGAGAGCCGCGCCAGGCGCTTGACGATATCACCCCAGCGCCCGGCCCGAGCCTGCACGTCCGCAGACGATGCCACGAGGACGAGCGGGATCTGCGCGCCGGCTGGCACGTTCGTCTCAGAACGGGCGGAGCGGATCTCGGCGACGAGATCCACCACCCAGCCGATCTCGGCCTCGGCCTGCGGGTCAATGAGGTGATCGAGATTTGACCAGGGAGCCAGAGCCAGGATGGTTTCGCGCTTCGGTCCCTCCTGCCCCTTCACATCCCACAGCTCCTCCGTCAGGAACGGCATGATGGGGTGCAGGAGCTTGCAGATCTCGTCGAGGATGAACGCGATGGTGGCGCGGGTCTCGTCCTTGGCAGACGAATCCGCGCCCTGCAGCACGGGCTTGGAGAGTTCGAGCGTCCAGTCGCAGAACACGTTCCACACGAAGCGGTAGGCCGCGCCGGCAGCTTCGTTGAACTTGTAGCTCTGAATCCCTGACGCGACCTCGTTGATCGCCTTGGCGCATTCGCTGAGCGCCCATTTGTTGAGCGTCTCCTTCACCGACTTCGGATCGAAGCCAGCGACGCGCTTGCATTCGTTCATCTCGGCGAACCGGGCCGCGTTCCAGATCTTGGTCGCGAAATTTCGGTAGTTCTCGACACGCTGGACCGACAGCTTGATGTCGCGCCCTTGAGCTGCCATCGAGGTGAGCGTCATGCGCAACGCATCCGCGCCATACTGCTCCACCACGTCGAGCGGGTCGATGACGTTGCCTTTCGACTTCGACATCTTCGCACCCTTCTCGTCGCGGACGAGGGCGTGGATATAGACCGTGTCGAAGGGCACCTCGTCCATGAAGTGCAGGCCCATCATCATCATCCGGGCGACCCAGAAGAAGATGATGTCGAAGCCGGTGACGAGGGTATTCGTCGGGTAGTAGCGCTTCAGCTCCGTCGTCTCTTCCGGCCATCCCAATGTCGAGAACGGCCACAGTGCCGAGGAGAACCAGGTGTCGAGCACGTCCTCGTCGCGCCTGAGCGGCACGTCACGGCCATTCTTCGCGCGTGCTTCGACCCTGGCATCCTCCTCGCTCATGGCGACGAAGACATTGCCTTGATCGTCGTACCAGGCCGGGATCTGGTGGCCCCACCAGAGCTGGCGCGAGACACACCAGGGCTCGATGTTCTCGAGCCATTGGAAGTAGGTCTTCTCCCAGTTCTCGGGCACGAACTTGGTCTGGCCCTTGCGCACCACGTCGAGCGCCCGATCGGCGAGAGGCTTCACGTTCACGTACCATTGGTCCGTGAGGTAAGGCTCGATCACCACGTTGGAGCGGTCGCCATGCGGAACGGTGTGGGCGTGCGGCTCGATCTGAACGAGGATCTCGCGCTCCTCCAGCATCGCGATGAGGCGCTTGCGCGCCTCGAAGCGGTCGAGACCATCGAGGGTCAGAACGGCATTGAGATCGTCGGTCTGGTCGAGGCCCGCCAGGAAGGCTTCGTTTCCGGCAAGCGTTAATTGCGCCTCGGTGCCGAAGATGTTGATGAGCGGCAGCTTGTGGCGCCTGCCTACCTCGAAGTCGTTGAAGTCGTGCGCAGGCGTGATCTTCACCGCGCCGGTGCCCTTCTCGGGATCGGAATATTCATCGGCGACGATCGGGATGCGCCGTCCGACCAGAGGCAGTATGGCGAACTTGCCGACGAGATCCTTGTAACGCTCGTCCTCGGGGTGAACAGCCACGGCCACGTCGCCGAGCATCGTCTCGGGGCGCGTGGTTGCGACCGTGATGAAGCGGTTGGGCATGCCGTCCACGGCGTAGCGAATGTGCCAAAGATTGCCTTTGACCTCCACCTGCTGGACTTCCAGGTCCGAGATCGCGGTCTGGAACTTGGGGTCCCAGTTCACCAGGCGCTTGTCCTTGTAGATGAGCCCTTGCTTGTAGAGATCGACGAAGACCTTGAGCACGGCGCGGGAGAGGCCCTCGTCCATGGTGAAGCGCTCGCGCGACCAGTCGCACGAGGCGCCGAGGCGCTTGAGCTGGCGCACGATGGTGCCGCCGGACTCCTCCTTCCACTCCCAGACCCGGCTCACGAACTCCTCGCGGCCGAGGTCGCGGCGCTGGATCTGGCGCTCTGCCAGCTTGCGCTCGACAACCATCTGCGTGGCGATGCCCGCATGATCCATGCCCGGCTGCCAGAGCACGTCCTTGCCCCGCATGCGCTCGAAACGGCAGAGAATGTCCTGGATCGTGTTGTTGAGGGCGTGCCCCATATGGAGCGAACCGGTCACGTTCGGCGGCGGAATGACGATCGTATAGGGTACCGCATCCTTGCGATCCGCACGGCCGGCCTTGAAGGCCTCAGCCTCTTCCCAACGGGTGGAAATGCGTGCTTCGACAGAGGAAGGATCGAACGTCTTGTCCATCATGGTAAGTACCGGCCTTTGGGCGCGAACAACGCGCGAGCAAGACGGCTACAAACCGGACGGATGGGACGAAGTCAACAGAGGCGCGGCAATCTGAGCCTGCCGAGCCAGAAACTGCCCCGGTTTCAGTCCGGGAGGCCTGCTCTACCCGCGGCAGCGGGTCACCCGCTCGATCTCGTTGCGCACGAGCCGCTCGACCAGGGAAGGAAGATTGTCATCGAGCCATGCCTTCAGCATGGGACGCAGCATCTCCTTCATGAGATCCTCGACGGTTTGCGGCTGGCTGGGCTTCAGAGAAGCGCTGAGCCGGTCGAAGGCGCCGGAAACCGAGGTGCTGACCTCGTTCGAGAGGAGAAGATCCGCCGTTGCAGTCTGGCGGACCCCAATCGGCCCAGCTGCCATCGCGGGTGATTGGGGAATGACGATCGGGGCCGGAGCCGCCCGTTCAGGTTCACTGGACACCTGGAGACGCTCGACACCTTCATCCTCAGCAGGCTGCTCGTCGAGCAAAGCCTCTCCGCGGCTCCACGGCCCGAGAACCGACTCGTTGGCCCCGGAGGCGACCAGTGGCGATACGTGAAGCTCCGCAATGTCGAGGACATTCTTCAGCGGTGAGGATACCGGCTCCTCGAGCTCGGGCGATTGCAGCGCCTCATCGTCAGCGATGATACGCCGGATGGAAGCCAAAATTTCTTCCATCGATGGCTCATTAACCTTCAGGCCCGCAGAACCCATAGCCGCATCCAAATTGAAATACGCAAGAATCACATTCGAATGAATGTAGTTGAAGTATTTTACGCAACCTTAAAGAAAACAAGCGGGGCCAGAACTTTTTGGTTCTGACCCCGAAACTTATCAACGACCGTCAGGCGTCCTTGTTCCGACCCAAAGATCCTTGACCTGATCGTAATGGATCTTCGGGCTGTAATGATTGACCTTGAGGCCAAGCGCCCGTGAGTTGAGGCGTCCCATCGCATTGACGAGGCTGTAGGAAGCCACCACCCGATCGCGTTGAGCCGTGATGAGATTGACGCGGGCATTCAGCAGTTCCTGCTGCGCGTTCAGCACGTCCAGGGTCGTGCGCTGGCCGACGCGAGCCTCTTCACGCACGCCGCTGAGCGCGGTCTCGGCCGCATCGATCTGAGCCTGAGCGGCGACGATCTGGGCGCGTGCCGCTTCCAGCCGTCCCCAGGAAGAGCTCACGGCGGCACGAACCTGATCGCGGACAGAATCGGCCTCGAGGCGGCGCTGACCGGCCGTTTCCTTGGCCTGACGGGTGGCAGCATAAGCCTGGCCACCCTCATAGATCGGGACGGTCAGCCGCGCGACCACGGAGGCCGACAAAGAGGCGTCGCCTTCCTGCTGGCGGTCGTAGCGCTGGTCGACGGCGCCGGCGACGCCCAATTGCGGAGCCAGGGCCCCCTCTTCGATCTTCACCTGCAGCTCGGCCACGTCGACCGAGTGCTGGCGCGCCTTGATGGCCGGGTGTTCGTTGAGAGCGACTTTCAGAGCCGCATCGACGGTCCGGGGCGTCAGGCGATCCAGGGGACGGCCGGGCGCCAGCTGGGCCGGCTCGACGCCGACGACCTGGCGATAGACCGCAATGCTGTTGCGCAGGGTCGCCTCGGCCAGGCTGGCCTCGGACCGCGCGGCCGCCAAGCGGGCCTCCGCCTGGGCGACGTCCGTCCGGGTCACCTCGCCGACATTGAACCGATCCTGTGTCTGGCGCAGCTGCTCGTCGATGACCTCGACGTTGTTGCGCTGCAAATCGAGAATGGCCGTATCCCGCAGAACGTCCATATAGGCCGTCGCGGCATCGAGCAGGATGCTCTGCTCGGTGCTGTTCAGAGTTTCGCGCGAGCCGAGGACCGAGGATTCCGCAGCACGGACCCGGTTCTGGGTCCGATACCCGTCGAAGATCGTTTGATTGAGCTCGACCCCGAACCCGCGGGGGGTGAGCGCACTCTGGGTCGTCGTATTCGGGGCGAAACGGGACGCGGGGTTCTCGACAGATGCCCAGCTCCGGCCGACATCGGCCGTTCCGTTGATCGTGGGTCGATAGCCGGACTTGGCCTGGGCGACCGTCTCGTCCGTCGCGCGGACGTTCGCACGCTGGGCATTCAGGTCCGGATTGTTGCCGTAAGCGCGTGCCAAAGCGCCTTCCAAGGTCTCTGCCGACACCCCAGCCGGGCCCATCAGCACGAATACCGAGGTCATTGCCCCACCGAGCCAGCGATACATCTTCTTGGAATGCTTTTTCTTCACGCGCACCTGCCTAGCGACCCAAACGGAATATCCGCAAGAGGCGCCATTTTCAGAAACCACTGCGACTCAAAGCGCAACAATACCCAAGGGAACAGAGTCGGCAACAACGCGTTGGGGCCAGCTCGATTTTAGCTTGGGAGTGGCGCAAAAAAGCGACACTAGGAACCGAGGAAATTAAGGATCTGGAAGGAATTAGAACGTGAAGCCAGGGGCCTGGACGAAGGCGGCTAGGAGAGGCGCCGCAGCTTCGAAGAGGCTGCGTTCGCCGATAGCGTCGCCGGAGCGGACATAGAGCGTCGCCCGAGCGGCACGCCCTCGTCCCTTCACGCACACGAGACGCCCGCCCTCACCGAGTTGCTGGAGAAGCCCTTCCGGGCGAACCTCGACGGAGCCGTTGACGAGGATGGCGTCATAAGGAGCGTGAGCGGCGTAGCCCTGCTCGAGGGACCCCGCCACGACAGCGACATCGGCCGCACCGGCAGCGGCCAAGCATTGCCTCGCAGCAGCCGCGAGGGTCTCGTCCGATTCAAGGAACGTCACCCGAGCGCCCAGCCTGTGGAGAACCGCCGCGGCGTAACCGCGGCCGCCGGCGACGTCGAGCACCCTGTCGCCTGCCTCGATCTCGAGAGCCTGGATCATGCGACCCAGGATCATTGGGGCGACCATGTAGCGGCTCTCACCGCTTTCGCTGACGAGGATATCCTGATCGATATAGGCGAGCATTTCGCGGCCCGGGAGCACGAAAAGCTCCCTCGGAACGCTGTCCATGGCATCCAGGAGGGGCATGTCGTTCACGTCGAAAGTGCGCAGCTGGCCATCAACCATCATGCGGCGCGCTTGGGTGAAATCGACCATGGATAGTGCCTTCAGAATTTTGTTGGAGGCCTCGCCCGGAATCGAACCGGGGTGCAAGGATTTGCAGTCCTCTGCGTAACCACTCCGCCACGAGGCCATCCGGGGCGTGTCACGAACGCGACGGCTGCTCCATAGCAACCATCCCCCCAAAGAGCAACAGCCCCTTTTCGGCCCCTCGCGCCAACAATGCACTTGCAACCGTCGAAACCCGTGCTATATGCCTCCCACCTCGCCGACGGACACGTCCCAGGACCTTCCGCGGCGCTCAAGAAGCCCGAATTTGAGGCTTCTTCGAAAGGTATGGCTTATTCCGGCGTGGCGCAGCGGTAGCGCAGCGGACTGTTAATCCGTTGGTCGTAGGTTCGAATCCTACCGCCGGAGCCAACCTCTCCAATGCTCATCCTCAGCGCAGACAATCAGCTCGACATGATCGCGAAGCCCAGTTTCGTGCGTCCGGAGCTTGGCTATGATCCCGCGCCATGAGCACCGATTCACGTCCCCCCGTCCTGGTCTGGTTTCGCGACGATCATCGCCTCGGCGACAACCCTGCCCTCGCGGCCGCGGCTGCGACCGGATCGAAGGTTCTATGCTTTGCCGTTGTGAACGACGATTCGGAGGGATTGCGCCCGTTGGGCGGCGCAGCGCGCTGGTGGCTTCACGGCTCTCTCCGGGCGCTGGGAGAGGCATTGGAGCAAGCAGGTTCCAGACTCCTGCTGTTCGAAGGCTCGGCACATTCGGTTGTCGAGAAGATCGCCGTCGAGACCGGCGCCTCCGCGATCTTCTGGAATCGGCGCTACGGATCGGCCGAGATCGCCCTCGACAGCGCCATCAAGAAGCGCCTGACCGATCGCGGGACGAGGGTCCACAGCTTCAACGGGCGGCTCCTGCATGAGCCGTGGGAGGTCACCAATCAGGCCGGAACGCCCTTCCAGGTTTTCACCCCCTATCTGCGGACCGTCAGGGCCCGCCCCATTGCAATTCCGGTCGCACCGCCGAAGCGGATCGAGGGTGGCGCCTGGCCGTCTTCGCTCCTCCGTGCAGCCACTCGCCTCGAGGAGCTTGGCCTCGAACCTTCATCCCCTGATTGGGCCGGCGGGATACGCGCGCAATGGCAGCCGGGTGAGCAGGCCGCGCGGGCGAGCTTCGAGCGATTCCTCGAGGGAGGTCTGAAAGGCTATGCGGCCAACCGGGATCGGCCAACGCTTCCCGGCACGTCGCGCCTGTCGCCGCATCTTCGGTTCGGAGAGTTAAGCCCCCGGCAGATCTGGCATGCGGTGACGGCTCAGGCCGCTCACGAACCCGCTCTGGCGCACGATGCCGAGAAGTACCTGAGCGAAATCGTGTGGCGCGATTTCAGCCACCAGCTTCTCCATTTCCACCCGCACCTGCCCGAAAGATCGCACAGCAGCCGGTTCGACGGCTTTCCCTGGATCGAGGACCCGAAAGCTCTCGAAGCTTGGCAAAGGGGCCGGACCGGCTACCCCATCGTCGATGCCGGGATGCGCCAGCTCTGGCGGACCGGCTGGATGCATAACCGGGTGCGCATGATCACCGCCTCGTTTCTGGTGAAACATCTCCTGACGGATTGGCGTCGGGGCGAGGCGTGGTTCTGGGACACGCTGGTCGATGCGGATGCGGCCAACAATGCCTTCAGCTGGCAGTGGATTGCGGGATCAGGACCGGATTCGGCGCCGTTTCACCGAATCTTCAATCCCGTCACACAAGGGGAAAAGTTCGATCCGGACGGTGACTATGTCCGCGCCTTCGTGCCCGAGCTGGCAGAACTCCCTCCGGCGCTCATCCACAGGCCCTGGGACGCGCCTTCGGACGCTCTCCAGAGAGCGGGAATCAAACTGGGCGAGAGCTATCCGGCACCTGTCATCCCCCATGGCACGGCGCGGGAGCGCGCGCTGCAAGCCTTCCGCGGCCTTCGTGCGGCGTCTGACGCACTTTCCTGACGTTCGAGCGCGAGAGCGGCTTGACCCGCAAAGCTCCTTGCCGTCAGCATCGCGCCTTGTTTTCGCACGGGGCGATGCCGCCTCGTCAAGCCCGAGACGATCATGACTGCGACCACGCTCCTCTTTCGCGACGATGCCTATGCCACCTCCTGCGAAGCCCGCGTTCTCGGGACAACCCCGGAGGGCGGAGTCATTTTGGACCGCACGGTGTTCTACGCCCAGGGCGGCGGGCAACCGGGCGACGCCGGCGCGATTGTGAAGGCGAGTGGCGACAGGTTCGACATCACGAACACGGTCTACGGGGCCGATCGCTCGCAGGTCGTTCATCTGGTCGGAGCAGAGGCGGCTTCCCGTTTCGCGGACGGTGAAACCGTGCAGTTGCAGCTGGATTGGCATCGCCGCCTGAAGCGGATGCGCATCCACACCGCGCTCCATCTGCTCAGCGTCGTCCTGCCCTATCCAGTGACCGGCGGAGCCATCGGCGAGGGCGACGGGCGGCTCGATTTCGACATCCCGGATGCCGGCCTCGACAAAGCGGACATCACAGAAAAGCTGAATGCGCTGATTGCCCGCAATGCACCGGTCACGGAGCGCTGGATCACCGATGAGGAGCTCGACGCTAATCCGGGGCTCGTGAAGACCATGTCGGTCAAGCCGCCCCGCGGATCGGGACGTGTCCGTCTGGTGGAGATCGAGGGTATCGACCTCCAACCCTGCGGCGGCACCCATGTGCGGCGCACCGGCGAGATCGGCGCGGTCACGGTCACCGATATCGAGAAGAAGGGCAAGCAGAACCGCCGCGTCCGCGTGTCCCTGGTCGATTAAGTCAACGTCTTGAGGAGCAGCCGATGTCCCAGCCTTTCGTTTCGACCTCCTGGCTGCAGGAGCACCTGAACGATCCCAACCTCGTGGTCGTGGACGGCTCGTGGTACCTGCCGAACCAGAACCGCGATCCTGAAGCCGAATACCTCGCGGGCCATATTCCGGGCGCCGTGCGCTTCGACATCGATACGGTGAAGGATACCTCGTCCTCCCTGCCCCACATGCTCCCCTCGCCCGAGGACTTCGCAAGAGCCGTGGGTGCGTTGGGCATCAGCCAGGATATGACGATCGTCGTCTATGACGGTGCGGGTCTCTTTTCGGCACCGCGCGTCCGCTGGACCTTCCAGGTCTTCGGTGCGCGGAACGTTTCCATCCTTGAAGGCGGCTTTCCGGCCTGGACATCGGAAGGACGTCCCGTCGAGACGGGACAGGAAATACCCCGCGCGCCTCGGATCTTCGTACCCTCGTTCGACGCCGCTGCCGTCGTGGACGCTGCCGCAATCCAGGAAGCGCTGCGATCCGGTTTGGCACAGGTGGTTGATGCGCGCCCGGCCGACCGTTTCCGCGGCGAAGCACCCGAGCCGCGCCCTGGTCTTCGGGCGGGCCATATTCCTGGCAGCCTCAGCCTGCCCTTCGGGCATGTAATCAAGGATGGCAAGCTCAGAGACAAGACCGGGATCGAGCAAGCCTTGAGAGAGACCGGGATCGATCCCGAGAAGCCCGTGATCACCACCTGCGGCTCCGGCGTGTCGGCGGCCATCCTGGGCGTTGCGCTTGAGGTGGCAGGCCATCCCATCAAGGCGATCTATGACGGATCCTGGGCCGAATGGGGAGCGCGGGAGGACCTGCCGGTGGAAACCGGTCCGGCCAAGAAAGCCTGAACAAGCCGGTCAAGAAAAAGGCCCCGAGACTTCTCGGGGCCCTTTTGGGTTCCAAATGAGCCGCCTCAGTGCAGAATCTGAGACAGGAAGAGCTTGGTGCGCTCGTGCTGCGGGTTTCGGAAGAACTCGTCGGGCGTGTTCATCTCCACGATCTGCCCGTAATCCATGAAGATCACCCGATCGGCCACCTGACGGGCGAAGCCCATTTCGTGGGTGACGCAGAGCATGGTCATGCCCTCGTCGGCGAGCCCCACCATGGTGTCGAGCACTTCCTTCACCATCTCGGGATCAAGCGCCGAGGTCGGCTCGTCGAACAGCATGATTTTCGGGCTCATGCACAGTGAGCGTGCGATGGCCACGCGCTGCTGCTGGCCGCCGGAGAGCTGGCCCGGATACTTGTTCGCCTGCTCGGGGATCTTCACCCGCTTCAGGTAGTGCATGGCAATCTCTTCCGCCTCCTTCTTGGGCATCTTCTTCACCCAGATCGGAGCGAGCGTGCAGTTCTCGAGAATCGTCAGATGCGGGAAGAGGTTGAAGTGCTGGAACACCATGCCGACTTCGCGACGCACCTCGTCGATGCGCTTGAGGTCGTTGGTCAGTTCCGTGCCGTCGACGATGATGCGGCCCTTCTGGTGCTCTTCCAGGCGGTTGATGCAGCGGATCATCGTGGACTTGCCGGAGCCCGAGGGACCGCAGATCACGATGCGCTCGCCGCGGCGCACGTTGAGATTGATGTCCCGCAGCACGTGGAACTCGCCGTACCACTTGTGCACGTCGATCATCTGGACGGCAGCTTCGGCCTTGGGGTCGACGTCGACGGTACGGAGAGTTTGAGATGACATTGTGGTCGCCATGAGTGTTTACCGATTCTGACCAGCCGCAAGGCGCCGCTCGACGCCGAGCGAGTACCGCGACATGCCAAAGCAGAAGATGAAGTAGAACAGAGCCGCGAAGGCATAGCCCGTGATGCCGATGGTCGGAGCCGCCCAGTTCGGGTCGATGCGGGAGGCCTCTATGGTCTTCACCAGATCGAAGATGCCCACGATGGCCACGAGCGACGTATCCTTGAACAGGCCGATGAAGGTGTTCACGATGCCGGGGATCACGATCCGCAGAGCCTGCGGCAGGATGATGAGGGTCATCATCTGCGGATAGTTCAGGCCCAGGGACATGGCGCCCTCGTACTGCCCCTTCGGCATGGCCTGGAGACCGCCGCGCACTACCTCGGCCATGTAGGCGGAGGCGAAGAGCGCCGTGCCGATGAGGGGCCGGAGCAGGCGGTCAACCGTCATGTCGCCGGGCAGGAAGAGCGGCAGCATGGTGTTGGCCATGATCAGCACCGTGATCAGCGGCACGCCGCGCACGAACTCGATGAAGATCACCGAGGCCATGCGCACGATGGGGAGCTTCGAGCGCCGCCCGAGTGCGAGAACGATGCCGAAGGGCAGCGAGACCACGATTCCGACGGTCGCCACCAGGAGGGTCACGAGAACGCCGCCCCACAGGGACGTGGGCACATGGGCCAGACCGAAGTCGATGTCCACGAGGGCCAGGGTGATGCCGATCACCGCGACGATGCCGCCGCCCATGATGAGCGCAGGACGCATGGCAGTCTTGAGCAGGGCCGCGAAGAAGGCGAACAGAGCGATCACCAGGGCGCCGAAGATCGCGAAGCCCATCCAGAAGCGGAGGCCGAAATCGGCATTGCCGCCGGTCAGGAGCACATAGGAGACGATCGGGAAGATCCAGAAGAAATAGACCGCCCCCAGATCCCGGCGCGGCGCCCTGAGCCACAGCAGCCAGACGACGCCGACGGCGAGCAGGGCGAAGAAGATGTCCACCCGCCAGCGCTGTGAAACCGTATAGGAGCCGTAGATGAAGTAGTTGATCTTGTCCCAGATGAAGGCCCAGCAGGCGCCGGCCTCGCTGCCGCCCGTATCGGCACGGCAGGCCGCCCGATCGGTGCCGGTCCAGACCGCATCGATGAGAAGGAATCTCACCAGCGGGGGGACGGTGACGTACAGGAGGTAGAACACCACCAGCGTCAGGATCGTGTTGAAGGGTCCGGAAAAGAGGTTTTCGCGGATCCACGCGATAGGGCCCCGGGCCAGGTTCGGTGGTGGCAGTGCCTCCACCTGATTGGCGCGGACGAAGCGGGGAATGTCGACGGCGGTGCTCATGCGATCTCCTACCGTTCGACGATCGCCACACGGCGATTGTAGATGTTCATGATGAACGAAGTCACGAGACTGATCGTCAGGTAGACGCCCATGGTGATGACGACGACTTCGATGGCCTGGCCCGTCTGGTTCAGCACCGTTCCCATGAAGACCTGCACGAGGTCGGGATAGCCGATGGCCACAGCCAGGGACGAGTTCTTCGTCAGGTTCAGGTACTGGCTCGTCAGAGGCGGAATGATGACGCGCATGGCCTGCGGGATCACCACCAGACGAAGGGTCTGGCCAGGCGTGAGACCGAGGGAGCCTGCGGCTTCCGTTTGCCCCTTCGACACGGCCAGAATGCCGGCGCGGACGACCTCGGCGATGAAGGCCGCCGTATAGGTGACGAGGCCCAGGAGCAGCGCCACGAATTCCGGCAGGATCTGCATTCCGCCTGTCAGGTTGAAGGTGCCCTTGCGCGGCAACTCGAAGGTGATCGGGTTGGCGCCGGTCAGAGCAAGGACGATCCAGGTCAGGATCGGCAGGCCGAGGACCAGGGCCAACGTGACCTTGCCGACGGGATATTGCCGCCCGGTCTGCTCCTGCTGCTTCCTGGCCCAGCGGCGGTACACGAGGGTCCCGACGAGGCCGATCACGAGCGCTGCGAGGACAACCGAGATGTTAGGCCCCCAGATGGGCTTCGCCATGAAGAGGCCGCGGGAATTCAGGTAGAATCCCGCTCCCATCTCGAGGGAGTTGCGCGGCTGCGGCAGGGTCCCGAGGACCGCGATGTACCAGAACAGCAACTGCACCAGGAGCGGGATGTTGCGCAGCACCTCGACATAGACCATCGCAACCTTCGCAACCATCCAGTTCTTGGACAGACGGGCGATGCCGATGACGAAGCCCAGGATAGTCGTGAAGAAGATGCCGATGGCGGAGACCAGCAGCGTGTTCAGGAGGCCGACGATGAAGGCATCGCCATAGGTCCCGCCCGCCGCGCTGAACTGGATCAGCGTCTGGCTGATGTCGAAACCGGCGGTATTGTTGAGGAAGCCGAAGCCTGAGGCGATCTTGGCGCGCTGCAGGTTCTCGATGGCGTTCGTCGCGGCGACATAGAAAAGATAGACGATCGCGAGAACGAGAACGACCTGATAGAAAATCCCACGAACCTTGGGATCGTACAGGAACGATCTTTGGGGCGGCGACGTCTGACTGACAGCGGTCTGCACTGAGTTCATCCTCTGACGGCTTATTATTTTTGGCCCTGCCGTCCTCCCCTGCTCATGTGATCACAACCCCATGAACGGGCGGCTTTTTGTTGTTTTGTCTGAGAAGGGCGCCCGGGATGTCCGGGCGCCCTGATCTCGGTTCGGCTTAGCGGACCGGGATGCCGTATTGCAGGCCGCCCTTCGTCCATTGGGCGTTCTGGCCGCGCTTGATCTTCAGACGCGAACCTTCGCCGACGTTCTTCTCGAACGTTTCGCCGTAGTTGCCCACGTGCTTGATCACACGGACGGCCCAGTCGTTGGTCAGGCCGATGGCTTCGCCGAACTTGCCTTCCGTGCCGAGGAGACGCTTGATCTCCGGGTTCTCGGAGGTCTTCATCTGCTCGACATTGGCCTTGGTGACGCCGAGCTCTTCCGCGTTCAGCATGGCGTTATGGGTCCAGCGGACGATATCGCCCCATTGGTTGTCGCCGTGGCGGACTGCCGGGCCGAGCGGCTCCTTGGAGATGATCTCCGGCAGAACGATGTGATCGTCCGGAGCCGACGCGCGAAGGCGCTCGGCGTAGAGACCGGAAGCGTCCGTCGTGAAGGCATCGCAGCGGCCGGCGTCATAGGCCTTGAACGTCTCGTCCGAGGTGGCGAAGGCCACCACTTCGTACTTCATGTTGTTGGCACGGAAGTAGTCGGCGAGGTTCAGCTCGGTCGTGGTGCCCTGCTGGGTGCAGATCGAAGCGCCGTTGAGCTCCTTGGCGGACGACACCCCGAGCTTCTTGCGCACCATGAAGCCCTGGCCGTCGTAGTAGTTGATGACCGGGAAGTCGAGGCCGAGCTGCGTGTCGCGCGACATGGTTGCGGTCGAGTTGCGGGACAGCACGTCCACCTCGCCGGACTGGAGCGCGGTGAAACGATCCTTGGCGGCGAGCGGAATGAACCGAACCTTGGTCGGGTCGTCGAAGATGGCTGCAGCGATGGCGCGGCAGAGATCGACGTCGAGGCCCGTCCAGTTGCCCTGAGCGTCCGGCTGGCCGAATCCGGCGAGACCCGTGTTCGAGCCGCAGGTCAGGAAGCCCTTCTGCTTCACGCTGTTGAGTGTCGCCTGGGCCGATGCGCCCGTCGCGAGCAGACTGGCTGTCAGGCCGAAGGCAATCGATACGAGAGCCTTTTTCATGTTGGTATCTTCTCCCAATAGTTCGACATGGCTCGGCCGTTTTTGGTTATTACCCCCCAGCCGGGCCCCAGATAGACCGTTCCGCGCCGTCTCGGCTGAGACGGCATCGAGATCCATCACATTCCATGATTAATCACTGGTCAAGTCTTGATGGAAGGCATTTCTTGCCTGACTTGACGGCAGGGGCTGCCCGGTTTCAGATCGAAATCTCCTCAGCAAGCCCTTGAAGCGATGTCAAAACTCCCTCCAAAGCCCCAAAACCTATCCGAACGAACCCGCCTTGTTCATGCCGGCCGAGAGCCGTTCGAGCAGCACGGCTTCATCAACACGCCCATCTACCGCGGCTCCACCGTCCTGTACCAGACCACGGACGACCTGCTGCACCGGCGTGGGCGGTATTCCTATGGAACGAAAGGGACTCCGACTACGAACTCCCTCGAGACGGCCTGGACGGACCTGACCGGCGCGGCCGGAACGGTGCTTGCGCCCTCGGGTCTGGCTGCCGTCACGGTTGCCCTTATGTCATGCCTGAAGGCCGGCGACCATCTCCTGATGACGGATTCGGTCTACCTGCCGACCCGGCAGTTCTGCAACGGGATCCTCAAGAATTTTGGTGTGGAAACCACCTATTACGACCCGCAGATCGGCGCCGGGATCGAGGCTCTGATCCGACCGAACACGACGGCGGTGTTCACCGAGGCTCCCGGATCTCAATCCCTTGAGATGCAGGACATTCCCGCCATCGCCGAGGTGACGCACCGGCACGGCGCCGTGGTCCTCATGGACAACACCTGGGCAACGCCCCTGCTCTTCCCGCCCCACGAGCGAGGCGTCGACATCGCCATCGAGGCCGGCACCAAATATCTCAGCGGCGGATCGGACATGCTGCTCGGCATGGTCTCGGCCAACGAGCGCTGCTTCAAGCGTCTCCGTGAGACGTACGATTCATTTGCCATGTGCCCCGGCCCGGAGGACGTCTTCTTGGGGTTGAGGGGCCTGCGCACCATGGCGCTGCGGTTAAGGGAGCACGGGATCCAGGCCCTGGAGATGGCCCGCTGGCTCGAAGCCCGGCCCGAGGTGGCCCGGGTGCTGCACCCGGCGCTGGAGTCCTATCCCGGCCACGACCTCTGGAAGCGCGACTTCAAGGGCTCGTCGGGCCTGTTCTCGGTCATCCTCGAGCCCTGCTCCGACCGGGCGCTGGCCGCCATGCTCGACGGCCTGTCCCTCTTCGGCATGGGCTATTCCTGGGGCGGGTTCGAGAGCCTCGTCATTCCCTTCAACTGCGCCACCTACCGCACGGCCACCAAATGGGAGCCCGGCGGCCACGCCTTGCGCTTCCATATCGGGCTGGAAGACCTGGACGATCTGAAGCGGGACCTTGATGCCGGGTTCGTCCGGCTTCGGGAGACGGACGCGAAGGCGGCCTGACGGCCGTTCCAAACTTCGGCGGGAGCTACCCTGCAGATGCCTCGATCTCTGAGCCGGAGGCGACGACGCCTTCGGCTTTCCGCTTCTCCTTCGCGATCAGCATCAGGTTGCGGATATAGATGAAGATCGAGAAAGCTTGGCCCAGGATGATGACAATGTCGCTGCGGGCGAAGCCGTAGACCAGGGTCATCAGGCCGCCCGAGATGGACAGAATCCAGAAGCCGACGGGAATCACGCTCTTTTCCGCCTTCTCGCTAGCGATCCACTGCACGATGAAGCGCGCGCCGAAGACGAACTGTGCCAAGACGCCGAAGGCAGCCCACAGGTCGAATCGGGCGACGACCAGGTCATAGAAATAAAGTCCCAGATCATGGGAAAGACGCATCAACATCAGACGATTTCCTGAGCAGCGGGAACGCGGCGGCGGCGACGGATCAACCACCAGACTCCGGCTAAATCAAGGATGCCGACCCACAGACGGTCGAACATTCCGTAATTGGACCGTCCCGCGTGGCGGGGCCGGTCGATGACGTCCACATGGGCGATCTGGAACCCCTCGCGCTTGACCAGGGCCGGCATGAAGCGGTGGAGGGCGTCGAAATAGGGCAGTCGCAGATAGACGTCCCGCCGGAAGGCCTTGAGGCCGCAGCCTGTATCCCGCGTCCCGTCCTTCAGGATCTTCCCACGCACGCCATTGGCGATGCGGGACTGCCACTTCTTGTAAGTGCCGTCCTTGCGCCCCACCCGCTGCCCGGCGACGAGGGCCGTTTGAGGATCGTCCAGAGCCGTCACGAGCTGGGGGATGAAGGCCGGGTCGTTCTGCCCGTCCCCGTCGAGGGTGACGACGATGGGCCCGCGGGCCGCATGGACACCGGTGCGGACGGCGGCGCTCTGCCCGCAGCTCGCCTCATGCCGGACGAGGCGCAGCCAGGGCCGCGTGGCGCGGGCCTTCAGAACCTGCTCGCCGGTCGCATCCGTGGAGCCGTCGTCCACATAGATCACCTCGAACGGTGACAGAGGCGCGCAGGCGCGCTCGATCTCCTCCACCAGCGGGAGGACGTTGAGCGCCTCGTTCTTGACGGGCACCACGACGCTGATGCGAGGGCCCGGGGAAAGATCAGTCATCCGTTACGGGCCATTGCTGGCCGCCTCTTCAAAAACGCGACGGGGAGCTTAGAAGCCCACCGCATAGACCGCGAGATCGACCTGCCGACCACTGTTGATATTAAATCCCTCGATCCGGGTCGAGAGGATGGGTTGCTGCTTCAGGCGCTCGTTCTGCGTCCGGAACTCCGCCTCATAGCGCTTTTCCACGAAGGCGACACGACACCCTCCCTGACGCAGGAAGGCGGAGGCTTGGGCTCCTGTATCGACCATGTCGAGGTTGGTGCCGGTCAGGAAGACGAGGCTGGGTTCCCGATAGCCCAGTGTGGCGACCAGCGGGTTTTCGCACGGGACGTTGCGGGCAGCCTCGGCCAGCCGGTCCGAGATCTTGAGGGAACGCAGATCGAGTTGGGCGAACCCAAAGACCCCGATTGCCAGGAAGGCCGCGGAGACGAAGCTTGCCCAGAGGGTCGGCACCATCCGGTTCTTGATGAAGAGCCACCAGGCCCAGAGGGCGAGGAGAGAGGATAGCAGGAGAAATGGCAGGGACCGGAAGGGCGGCATTCCGTCGAAGGACCATCCGACGGCCGACAGGCCCACGGTCAGGCCGACCGGAATGAACGGGATCAGCACGGTCGCCAGCTTGGCCGCCGGGCGATGCGGCCCGACGAAGTGGCGGGAGATGGCCATCACGGTGATGATCGCGACTGCCGGCAGAAGCGGCAGCGTATAGTGCGGCAGCTTGGTCGGCACAGCCTCGAAGACGATCCAGGACGGCACGATCCAGGCAAGGGCGAAGGCCACCGGTTCCTCGCGGCGATGAATCCACGCGAAAGGTACCGCAATGGCCGCCAGAATGGCGCCGGGCCAGAAGGTTGCGAAGAACGAGACCAGGTAGAAGCCAGGCGGAGCCCAGTGGTATTTCTGCGCCGTGCCGACCTTCCCGAGCATGTCCTGACCGACCGAGGCCGAGAAGAAGGCGCCGCCGCTCTTGACGGCGATGGCGATGAACCAGGGCAGCACCACGGCCAGCGTCACGGCGAGGCCCAGCCACGGCCTCAAGGTGAGGAGCCAGCGCGCCGAGCGCTCCTTATACATCAGGACCGCGGCCGTGAGCCCGGCGAACATGATGACCAGGGGCCCCTTGATGAGGATGCCGAGGGCGAAGCCGGCCCAGAAGATCAGCAATGCCCGCCGAGGCAGGACGCCTGCTCCGCGGCTCAAGTAAGCCCGGGCGAGCCCTCCCATGACCGCGACGGAACAGGCAGTGAGCATGGCATCCGTCTTGGCAAGACGCGCCTCCACCATGAGGATGACGCAGGTCGCCATGAGTGCGGCGGTCAGGAAGGCCCCTCGCCGTCCGAAGAAGGCCAATGCCGCCCAGTAGGTCAGCAGCACCGTCGCAATGGCGCCGAGCAGGGATGGAATGCGATAGAGCGCAATGGTGGTCCGCGCCTCAGGAACACCCAGCGCCTGTCCGATGGCGACGCTGGCGCTCTGCATCCAATAGATGCCGACCGGTTTCTTGTGCCGGGCCTCGTCCTGGAAGCGGATATCCACGAGATCGCCGGTCTCCAGCATCTGCTTGGACGCCTGGGCATAGCGGGGCTCGTCCCGGTCCATCGGCTGGAGCGAGGTAAAGCCCGGCAGGAAGCAGACGAGCGAGAGCAGCACGAGAACGGCGCAGAGGCGGGCATGGCTCCGCTCGACGACGCCCGTCAGCTGGGCCACCGAGAGGTAGCGCAGAGACATTCGCTGCTGGGGGACAGAACCGTCCATCAATCACTCCGGGGCGGGCAATCCATCGTGCCGACAGGATCTCCGGTAGGCACAGGTTCATCAAACCGCGTGATGTCCTCTAAACCCGGCGGGAAGTCAAATTGACGGAAGGTAGCGGCCTGACAACCAGGAACAGGGGCCCTCGGGCCGGCATTGCCTGAAAGGTCGGGTTTCAACGCTAGAGGTGCTGGCATGAAGCAGTTTTTCAAATGGTGCGGCATGTGCCTCATCATGCTGTCAGCCTGTCCGGCCGCCGCTCTCGACCAGCCCGTGGTCTGGCGGGACGAGGACACGGGCTGCGCCTACCTGCTCACGCCTCAGGGCGGCATCGCGCCCCGGCACCGGCGGGATGGGACGCTCGATTGCCCTGACGTGGCCGCGAGCACCGGGGTGATCGAGAACATGGGCCGCGACATCGCACGCGGCCTGGACGCCCTGCAGCGCGAGGTCGAGCGCCTGCGCGAGCGATACAATCGCCCCTGAGCTTGAGGAGAGCGTCCTTGCCTCTGAATACCCGTATCTACGGCGAGCACGACGAGAAGACTATCAGGCAGCTGGACCGTTGCATGCAGGCCGGAAGCGCCGCGAAGGGCGTCCTTTGCGCCGACGGGCATCTCGGCTATGCGCACCCTATCGGCGGTGTGATCGCGTATGAGGAGCACATCTCCATCAGCGGGGTCGGATTCGACATCGCCTGCGGGAACATGGCCGTCCGGCTCGATACCCGCTATGAGGACATTGCCGACCAGGCAGGCCGCATCCTCTCCGATATCGGGCGCAGCATCAGCTTCGGGATCGGACAGAAGAACGCCGTGACCGTCGATCACGAGCTCTTCGAATCGCCCCTCTGGGACGAGGCCGGCGTTCGGGACCTCAAGAAGCTGGCATCGGGACAGCTCGGAACCGTCGGCTCCGGCAATCACTACGTGGACCTGTTCGAGGACGAGGAGGGATTCGTCTGGATCGGGGTGCATTTCGGCTCCCGCGGCCTCGGCCACAAGATCACAACCACGCACCTGGCCCTGGTCGGAGCGAAGGACGGGATGGAGGTCGACCCTGCCCTCGTTCACCAGGACAGCGAGGTCGGACGAAGCTACATCGCCGGAGTGAAGCTCGGCGGGCTCTATGCCTATGCCGGGCGGGAATGGGTGGTCGAGCGCGTGCGCCGGATCATCGGCGGACAGGTGACGGACACGGTCCACAATCATCACAATTTCGTCTGGCGGGAGACGCACGGCGAGAAAGATTATTGGGTCGTCCGCAAGGGTGCGACGCCCGCTTTCCCTGGCCAGCGCGGTTTCGTCGGCGGATCGATGGGAGACAACGCCGTGATTCTGCACGGAATCGACACCCCGGAGAGCGCCGACAGCCTCTATTCGACGGTGCACGGGGCAGGCCGTCTCTTCGGCCGGATGGACGCCAAGGGCAAGAAGAACAAGGCGGGCGAATGGGTGCGCCCTCCCCGCTTCACCCGTGACCAAATGGATGAATGGCTGCGGGGGAGAGGCATCCTCCTGCGGGGCGGCGATGTGGACGAGAGCCCCATGGTCTATCGGCGCCTGGAGGACGTGCTCGCCTATCACCAGGGCACGATCGAGATCGAGCGCACGCTCCGGCCTTTTGCCGTCGCGATGGCCGGCCCTGGCGAGTTCGATCCTTACAAGGATTGAATTGCCGGTGCATCGGATTGGATCCCAAAAGTGGACACCACTTCTGGGTCCGATGCTGAGACCAGGGCCGCTTAAGCTTTATCGAAACCAGCCGAAATAAAGCGCCCAGAGGCTTGGCGACCGGATGCCCCGCACCCGACGGGCGGCCTCATCCGCGCGCATGGATTCACCGCCATGGCATGAGCACAGGACGATATGCGCATCGTGCTCGGAGATGTCGAAGAAATCGACGGCATCGCCGAACCTGTCGCTCAGGAGCCCTGCCGTCCGGAGCACCGGGTCGGAATAGGCGACAGTCAGGGCAGAACCATCTGCGCGCAGCGCACGGCGCTGCGCCTTCGGTTTCCACTCAATCTCGTCGAGGGTCTTGAGAATGCGGTCAGGCTCCCGCTCCAGGAGCTCGACCCAGCGGTCCAAGCGCTCCCGTTTCGACAGGACCTGCGCTTTGACTTCGTCGGGGATCTTCAGGTCGGCGACGCTACTGAGTTCGGACAGAGGCCTGTGTTCCATGCTCCCCTCCTTGGCAGAAGAGCGGTTTCGAGCACCCACCAGCTACAAGCTCAACCTTGAAGCCTATGGGAAAGTTCGAGGAACAGGCCGGCGTCGGCCGCCGATATTTTAGGCAGAGCAGGCCCCTCACGGCATCCGAGATCCCATGACAGGAGGCGGGTATCCCGCAGCAAGCCCGGTGAGAAGCTCCACCGGGCTCGGCTTGCTCAGGCTTGCTCAGACACTTGCCGAGTGATCGTGGTCGACGCGGCTCGTCCCCATCAATTCGGCGAGCCGGTTTCGGGCGCGATTGACGCGGCTCTTGATGGTGCCGACCTTCACGCCCAGCGCCTCGGCCGCGTCCTCATAGGACATTCCCTCCGCGCCGATGAGAATGATGGCCTCGCGCTGCTCCTGAGGCAGCTTTTCCAGCGCAGTCGAGAGATCCTGAAGCGCGAGCTTGTCCTCCTGGTCCGGGATCGCGATCATGCTCGCGGCATGGGTCCCGTCGCCGTCCTCGACCTCGCGGCTGGTCTTGCGGTGGGTCGAGTAGAAGCCGTTGCGCAGGATGGTGAAAAGCCACGCCTGGAGGTTCGTGCCCGCCTCGAACGTATCCTGCTTCGTCAGGGCCTTGAGCACGGTATCCTGAACCAGATCCTCCGCCTGATCGACCTTGCCGGTCAGGGAAAGTGCGAAGGCGCGGAGATTCGGCAGCGCGTCCATGACGCCGTTGACGAACTCCTGGTCGACCGGCTCGGTATGGGCGCGGATGACCTGGGCGACGCGATCGGCAAGACGCGCGAGATCGCGCGGCAGCTTGTCCTCTGCGGGATCGCCGTAGAGGGCACGTAATTGCTTTCCCAGATGCAACCGCACGGCAGCGCTCAGCGCAGCCGCCGAGTTGGCGACATCGGGACGGGTGAACTCAGACTGGGTTTTGGAATTCTCTGGCATGCCGGACTATTTGGTGCATACCGCTGCCATTTAAATATCCGAGCGACATTTCGACCATGAGTTTTTTTCATGGCCGCGCCTCTGGATATCATCCCCTGTATGCCTAAGCGGCCGGGCTGGGCTATATGCTCGTCTGAACATAAGGCCAAACCAAGGCCATCCACCACCAAGGAGCATGCGGCGTGGCCCATTATCTCGGTATCGATATTGGCACTTCAGCGGTGAAAGCCATTCTGGTCGACGAGCGGCAGGCTGCGGTTGCCGAATCGGATGTTCCGCTCCAGGTCTCCCGCCCGCACGAACTCTGGTCGGAGCAGGACCCAGAAATCTGGTGGGCGGCGGTGCAATCCGCGCTCGATCAGCTGCGCGCGCAGGCCCCGTCGGCGCTCGCCGATATTCAAGCCATCGGCCTCTCGGGACAGATGCACGGCGCCGTGCTGCTCGACGAGAGCAACCGGCCGCTCCGGCCAGCGATTCTCTGGAATGACGGCCGCTCTTTCCGGGAGGCCCAGGAGCTTGGAGAAAGGCACCCGGAGCTCTCGCGCGCCATGGGCGTCATTCCGATGCCAGGCTTCACGGCACCGAAGCTCGTTTGGCTAGCCCGGCATGAGCCGGACATCTTCCGCGCCGTGCGCAAGGTGATGCTGCCGAAGGATTACATCCGTCTCAAGCTCACCGGCGAAATCGTGACCGACATGTCCGACGCAGCCGGCACCTGGTGGCTGGACGAGGCCAGCCGCGATTGGTCGGACGCGGCACTGGCTGCAACTGGTCTCAGCCGCGATCATGTGCCAAGCCTCGTCGAAGGCTCGCAACCCTCCGGCACCCTGCGCGCCGAGATCGCCAAGCGATGGGGATTGCGCAGCGATGTGGTCGTGGCGGGCGGCGCGGGAGACGCGGCGGCGGGCGCGGTCGGTCTCGGGGCCATCGAGGACGGATCGGCCTTCATTTCTCTCGGCACCTCCGGGCAGCTTTTCGCCACCACGCAGGATTTCAGCCCGGCGCCGGAGGCCGTGGTGCATTCCTTCTGCCATGCGGTGCCGGGACGATGGTTCCAGATGGCCGCGATGCTGAACGCGGCCAGTTGCCTGGCATGGGGCGCCCATCTGCTGAAACGGGACATCGGCGATCTCCTGCGCGAAGCCGAGACAGCCTATCGGAAACCGTCTTCCGTTCTCTTCCTGCCCTACCTCGCGGGCGAACGGACGCCGCACAACGATCCCTATGCGCGCGGAGTTTTCTTCGGGCTCTCGCCACAGACGCAGCCGGCGGATCTGGTGCAGGCCATCCTGGAAGGTGTGGCCTTCAGTTTCGCCGACGCAAAGCAATGCCTCCAGCAGGCAGGCACGCCCCTCACCCATGCGGGCATGATCGGCGGGGGATCTCGCAGCGCGTTCTGGGCCAGGATCTTTGCGAGCGTCCTCAACGTCCCCATGCTGCGCTACCAGGGCAGCGACAAGGGTCCGGCTTTCGGTGCGGCCCGACTGGCACGCCTTGCCGCGACGGGCGAGGCGCCGGACGCCGTTTGCACCGCGCCCGAAGTTCTCGAGACCATCGAACCCGAAGCGCCGCTCGTGGGGCTGTACGGCCCGCGCATCGAAGCTTTCCGTCGCCTGTATCGCGCCTTGAAGCCAGAATTCGTGCAAGCATGAGAGGAAACGATCAGGCGCACGATCCTCCTGAGAAGAAACAAAGTATCTCTTGATTTCGACTGTATCACACTGAACGATAAGCGATGCTGCCGAAAAGTTGTGGGTGATCATCCGCGGCTCAAAAGGAGGGATTGAAACCCAATTGAAATGAAGCATTTAGGGCAGGCACAATCCCTTCTGATCCGGTCCGACTTTTGGCATGATAGAGTCTTCAGAATTCAAGGCTGAAAACTGCCGTTTCGATAAAGCGCCTTTAGGGAAACGCTCATGACAGGATCCTCTCCGATCCTCGAAATGAAGGACATCTCCAAGACGTTTCCGGGCGTGAAGGCGCTCACGAACGTCTCCCTCACCGTCTATCCGGGCGAAATCCACGCCCTGATGGGAGAAAACGGCGCCGGCAAGTCGACGCTGATGAAGATCCTGTCCGGAGCCTACCAGGCGGATCCCGGCGGAGAGATCCGAATCAACGGTCAGCCCGTCACTATCGACGGACCGCTGACGGCACGCCATCACGGCATTTCGATCATCTATCAGGAGCTCTCCCTCGCCCCTAATCTCACGGTGGCAGAGAACATGCTTCTCGGGCGTGAGCACAAGTCCGGCCCCATGGTCGACCGCCGCTCGATGGAGAAGGCCTGCCAGACGGTGCTCGATCGGCTTGGCGTCCATTTCAAGGCTTCCACGAAGGTCAGCGAATTGTCGATGGCCGAGCGGCAGCTCGTGGAGATCGCGCGTGCGCTGATCGCGAACTCCCGCATCCTGGTCATGGACGAACCCACGACCTCCCTCTCCTCCCGCGAGACCGAGGCGATGTTCGCCCTCGTTCGGCAGCTGCGGGCGGAAGGGCTCGCCATCATCTACATCAGCCATCGCATGGCGGAAATCTACGAATTGGCCGAGCGGGTCTCGGTGCTTCGGGACGGTTCCTACGTCGGCACTCTGGTGGGCGACGAGATCTCCGCCGAACGCCTCGTTCAAATGATGGTCGGCCGCGATCTGTCGTCCTTCTACAAGAAGGAGCACGACGCCCATCAGAGCCGTGGGCGCGTGATGTTCGCGGTCCGCAACATGGGCGACGGCGTGCGTGTCCACGACTGCTCGTTCGAGCTGCATGAGGGCGAGGTGCTGGGCATCGCCGGTCTCGTCGGGGCGGGCCGCACGGAGCTGGCGCGCCTCATCTATGGTGCCGATCCCCGCACCAGCGGCGAGGTTTTCCTGCAGGGCAAGCACCTCTCGATCCACAAGCCCGAGGATGCCATCAATTCGGGCGTCGTCTATCTCACCGAGGATCGCAAGCATCTGGGCCTCTTCCTCGATCTCACCGTGCGCGAGAACGTGAACATCAGCGTTCTGAATCGGGATGCTCGCCCAGGCGGCGTCCTCAACCTGAAAGCCGCCAAGCAGAGAGCGGCGGCGGCCATTCGGGCGCTGAGCATCCGCGTGGCGGGCGACGTGGTGCCCGTGGGCAGCCTGTCCGGCGGCAACCAGCAGAAGGTTCTGCTCTCGCGCCTGCTCGAGACGAAGCCCAAGGTCCTCATCCTCGACGAGCCCACGCGCGGCGTGGATATCGGGGCCAAGTCGGAGATCTACCGGCTCATCGACAGCCTCGCCCGCAACGGCGTCGGCGTCATCGTGATCTCCAGTGAATTGCCCGAGATCGTCGGCATCTGCGACCGGGTCCTCGTGATGCGCGAGGGCCGGCTTGAGGGCGAGGTCGGCGGAGCCGGCCACCCGCCCGTGACACAGGAAAATATCATCACCATCGCGACAGGTGTAAGGGAAGCGGCCGAATGACATCCCCGAACGAGACCAGCGCTGGCCTTCAAGCCACCGGAGTCACAGGCGCCGATGCGGCGTCTCAAAGCCTTCAGCGCCGCCTGGCCTGGCGTTCGACCCTGCAGGCCCTCGGCATGCTGCCGGTGCTCATTATCCTCGGCGTCGTGTTCGAGCTCATGTCCGGACGCTTCATGAGCTTCCAGAACCTCTCGATCGTGATGCAGCAGGCGTCGATCAACACCGTGCTCGCGGCCGGCATGACCTTTGTCATTCTCACGGGCGGTATCGACCTGTCGGTCGGCTCGATCCTGGCCGCCGCCGCCATGGTGGCGATCCTGGGGTCCTTGATTCCCGAATGGGGCATGCTGGGCATTCCGGCCGCCCTGCTGGCGGGACTGGGCCTCGGCCTCGTGAACGGCGCGCTCATCGCCTTCGCGAAGCTGCCGCCCTTCATCGTGACGCTCGGCTCGTTGACGGCCGTACGCGGCCTTGCACGCCTGCTCGGCGGCGACACCACCCAGTTCAACCCGCAGCTGCCCTTCGCCTTCATCGGCAACGGCACCCTGTTCGGCCTGCCCTGGCTCGTCTGGATCGCTTTCGCGGTGGTGATCATCTCCTGGTTCATCCTTAGAAGAACCGTCCTGGGCGTCCATATCTACGCGGTCGGCGGCAATCCGGACGCGGCACGGCTGACCGGCATCAAGGTCTGGGCCGTCCTGCTGTTCGTCTATGCCTTCTCGGGCCTCGCGGCCGGTCTCGGCGGCGTCATGTCGGCCGCTCGACTCTTCGCCGCCAACGGATTGCAGCTCGGACAATCCTACGAGCTCGACGCCATTGCGGCCGTCATCCTCGGCGGCACCAGCTTCGTCGGGGGCATCGGGTCGATCTGGGGCACGCTGATCGGCGCGCTGATCATCGCCATTCTGTCGAACGGCCTCATTCTCGTGGGCGTGTCCGACATCTGGCAGTTCATCATCAAGGGGCTCGTGATCATCGGGGCCGTGGCGCTCGACCGCTACCGCCTCAAGGGATCGGCACGCACCTGATCAAGAAATACCGGCGCTCGTGATGGGCGCTCGTATATGCGATCTCCAGGCATCCAAGGCGGCTGCCGGGAGATCGTGGGGATAAAACACCTGCAATCATCACCCTGGAGGAACCCATGGCACTTTCCCGTCTCACCCTAAGCCTTGCCGTCGTCGCCGGCTTGGCCGCCCCGGCCTACGCCAAGGACGTCAAGAACGTCGGCATCTCGGTCGGCCTGCTCGGCAATCCGTTCTTCGTCGCGACCATCAAGGGCATCGAGGCCAAGGCGAAGGAGATCACTCCCGGGGCCAAGATCACGTCCGTGTCGGCGGATTACGACCTGAACAAGCAGTTCACCCAGATGGACAACTTCACGGCGGCCGGCACCGACATCGTGATGATCAACGCGGTCGACCCCAAGGCGATCGAACCTTCGGTGAAACGTGCTCAGGCAGGCGGCATGGTCGTGGCTGCTTTCGACGTGGCAGCAGCCGGCGCCGACGTAACCGTGATGACGGACAATGTGAAGGCAGGCGAGCTCGCCTGCCAGTACATCGCCGACCATCTGAAGGGTAAGGGCGACGTCCTCATCATCAACGGCCCGCAGGTCTCATCGATCACCGATCGCGTGAAGGGCTGCAAGAACGTCTTCTCCAAGTTCCCGGACATCAAGGTTCTCTCGGACAACCAGGACGCCAAGGGCTCCCGCGAGGGCGGCTTCGCCGTCGGCCAGAGCCTCCTGACCCGCTTCCCGAAGATCGACGCCGTATTCGCGATCAACGACCCGACCGCCATCGGCATCAACTTGGCCGCAAAGCAGCTCAACCGCAACGAGTTCATCATCACGGCGGTCGACGGTGCTCCGGACATCGAAACCGAGCTGAAGTCGGGCAACTCCCTGATCAAGGCCTCGGCCTCGCAGGACCCGTACATCATGGCCGCTCAGTCCTATGAGCTCGCGGTCGGCATCGTCAACGGCAAGAAGCCGGAGAAGAACGTCATTCTCCTCGAGCCCAAGCTGATCACGGCCGACAACATCAAGGACTACAAGGGCTGGCAGGCCGTCCGCTGATTTGACCCGACATCCGGCGGCCACGGCGCGTGCCGTGGCCGCCTTTTCCGTTCACCGCCCAGGGAGCGCCCCGATGTTGAAGCAGCTGCGCGAGCAGGTTCTGGAAGCCAATCTGGAAGTGGTGCGCCGCGGGCTCGTGCTTTACACCTTCGGCAATGTCAGCGGCATCAGCCGCGAGGACAACCTCGTCGTCATCAAGCCGAGCGGCGTGCCCTACGAGCGCATGAAGGCGGACGACCTCGTGATCACGGATCTCGAGGGCAAGATCGTCTGGGGCGAGCTGCGCCCCTCGTCGGATCTCGACACCCACATCCACCTCTACAAGTCCTTCCCGGAGATCGGCGGCGTGGTGCATACGCATTCCGAGCACGCCGTGGCCTGGGCCCAGGCCTGCCGCCCGATTCCGGCCCTCGGGACCACCCATGCGGACTATTTCTACGGTCCTGTCCCGATCACCCGCCAGCTAACGGACGACGAGATCAAGAACGATTATGTTCGCGCGACCGGCGTCGCGATTACGGACGCCTTCGGCAACCGCGATCCCCTGGAAGTGCCAGCGGCCCTTGTCGCCGGGCACGGTCCCTTTGCCTGGGGCAGGACGCCTGACGATGCCGTGCACAACGCGGTCGTGCTGGAGGCGGTGGCCCGCATGGCCATGTACACGGTCTCGCTGCAACCGAACGCACCGGGCGTGTCGCAGGCGCTCCTCGACCGGCACTATTTCCGCAAGCATGGCGCCACGGCAACCTATGGCCAGGCCGAAAATTAAGTTCCCTCTCCCATTTCAACTGCTGACACCCCATTCCGGGAGATACAGATGGCCGTTGTAGCCGGTGTCGATTTCGGCACCCTGAGCGTCAGGGTCACCCTCGTCGATGATCGCAAGGGCTCCCTCGGCCTTGCCACGGCGGAGTACCCGCTTCACCGCAAGCGAGAAGATCCCGACTACGCCACCCAGTCCCATGCCGATCACATGGATGCCCTGGCGCGGGCGATGCGCGGCGCCTTGGATTCGGCCGGCGTGAAAGGCGAGGACGTGGCGGCGATTGCCATCGACACCACCGGCTCCAGCGTGGTCATGGTGGGCGAAGGGCTCGCGCCGCTCGACGAATATTACCTCTGGTGCGACCACCGGGCCAAATCCGAGGCCGAGGAGATCACGCGGCTCGCCCACCAGGAAGGTCTCGAAGCCATCCAGTGGTGCGGCGGTGTCTACTCGCACGAATGGGGCTTCTCCAAGCTGCTGCACTGGCTGCGCCACAACCCGGACAAGCGCGACCGGCTCGCGACCGCCCTGGAGCATTGCGACATGGTGGCCGCGACACTCACGGGCGTCACGGATCCTCGCGATCTGAAACGCAGCATCTGCGCCATGGGCCACAAATGGATGTGGAACCCGCGCTGGGGCGGCCTGCCCCCGCAGGACTTCCTTTCCAAGGTCGACCCTCTGTTCGACGGCATTCGGGAGAAGCTTGCAGGCGAATACGCCACTTCCGACGTCATCGCCGGCCACCTCACCCCCTACTGGGCGGAGCGGCTCGGCCTGAGGGCCGGCATCCCGATCCCGGTCGGCGCCTTCGACGCCCATTGGGATGCCATCGGCGCCGGCTGCCGGGTCGGCGACGTGGTGAACGTGGTCGGCACCTCGACGTGCATCATCGCAATGGCCGAGGAGACCAGCCTGATCCAGGGCGTGTGCGGTGTCGTGCCCGGCAGCGTCGACCCCACGCTCGTGGGCATCGAGGCCGGATTGTCGGCCACGGGCGACATCTTCGAGGCGATCGCCCGGCGCGCTAACACCAATGTCAAGGAACTCTCCAAGGGTCTGGAGCAATACCGCGCCGGCCAGACCGGCCTCCTGCGCCTGACCTGGGACAACGGCGACCGCACGGTTCTCGTGAAGGCGGATCTCGGCGGCATCACGCTGGGCTGGAACCTGCTGCACACGGCTCAGGACGAGCTGTTCGCCGCGATCGAAGGCACAGCCTTCCACACCCGTATCATCCTCGAGCGCATGGCCGAAGGCGGTGTGCCGGTCGAGCGCGTCATCAATGCGGGCGGGATCCCGCAGCACAATGCGGTTCTGAATCAGGTCTACGCCAATGTCCTCGGCCGCCCGGTGCTGGTGCCGAACGGCATCCCCACCGGTCTCGGCTCCAGCATCTTCGCCAGCCTCGCGGCAGGTTCCCACCCGGATCTCGACAGCGCCCAAGCAGCGATCTGCCTGCCCTTCCGCACCTTCGAGCCTGACCCGAAGGCACACGCGATCTACGAGCAGCTCTTCGCCCATTACAGGACGCTCTATTTCGGCTTCGGCGGCGTCTCTGGACCCGTTTCGCTGGATCATATATTGCGCGACCTCAAGCGGATCGCGGCACTTCCCTCGGAGCCGGTTCCGCCGGATGCTATGCCTGCCTGATCCCAGATCGGGCCGGGCGGGCATCATGGATATCTTTGAGGTATTGGCCGGAGGCTTTCGATGATCCTGGTTTGTGGTGAAGCCCTGATCGACCTCTTTATCGGGGCGTCCGGCCCGACCGGCTTCCCGGCACAAGCCGTTGCCGGCGGCTCGCCGTTCAATGTCGCCATCGGGATCGGCCGGCTTGGGCGTCCCTCGGCCTTCCTGTCGACCCTGTCGGACGACGTGTTCGGCAGCTTCCTGGCCGAGAAGCTCGCCGAATCCGGGGTGAGCCCTGCCTATATTCGACGCTGCCCGAACTACACGACACTGAGCGTCGTCGCGACGAACGCATCGGGGCAGCCGCAATACTCCTTCTATGCTCCGAACAGTGCCGACCGAGCCCTGACGCCCGAAGCCCTGCCCGCTCAGTTGCCGGCAGACGTGAATGCCATTGCCGCCGGCTCCTATGCCCTTGGGGTCGAGCCCATCGCCACCGCCATCGAGACCCTGCTGCGCCGGGAGGCGGGATCGCGCGTGATCTCGCTGGATCCCAACGTCCGGCCGCGCGTCGTCGGCGACCTGACGGGCTATCGCGAGCGCTTCGAGCGTCTGCTTGCCCACGTCGACGTCGTGAAAGCGAGCGACGAGGACGTGGAGCTCCTCTATTCCACCCACGATCTTGCATCAGCCGCCCGCACCTGGCTTCAGCGTGGTCCGAAGCTCGTCATCGTCACCCGCGGCGAAAAGGGACCAATGGCTGTTTTCGGAGGTACTGTGCTGGAACGCCCAGCTCCGAGGATCGAAGTGGTCGACACAGTCGGTGCCGGCGATACGTTCCACGCCGGCCTTCTCTCCTGGCTCGATGCCAATAACATGCTGACGCCTGAAGGCATTGCCGGACTGACCGAGGCGCAGGTCACGACAGCCCTCGACTTCGCGGCAGCGGCCGCTGCCATCGTGTGCACCCGACGCGGCGCAAATCCACCCACCTGGAACGAGGTGGAGCAGTTCATGGCGGCCCGCGCCTGACCGGAATGGAAACGATCATGACCACGCCCCTGCCCGTTCTCCCGCCCCTCGGCCCGAGCTGGCGTTCCAACCAATCCCACCGCAAGTGGCTGTTCGAACAGGCCGACAACTTGTTCGACTTCTTCCAGCACGCCATCATCAATCCGGCGGGCGGCTTCTTCGATCTCGACGATGCAGGTCATCCCATCGAGATCACCAATCCGGTCCGGCAGATCCACAACACCACCCGCATGGTGCATTGCTTCGCCATCGGCACCCTGCTCGGCCGGCCCGGTTGCGATGCAATCGTCGATCACGGCATGACCTACCTCTGGAATGCGCATCGCGACGCACAGAACGGGGGCTACGTCTGGTCGCTCGATAACAATGGGCCGAAGGACGACACCAAGCAGGCCTATGGGCACGCCTTCGTCCTCCTTGCCGCCTCCAGCGCGAAGACAGTGGGGCATCCGCTCGCAGATCGCCTGATCCAGGACATCACTCAGGTTCTGGAGGAGCGATTCTGGGAGGAGCAGCACGGGGCCGTGACCGAGGAATTCTCCCGCGACTGGCAGCCCCTGAGCCAGTATCGGGGCCAAAATTCCAACATGCACCTGACCGAATCCCTGATGGCGGCCTTCGAGGCCACGGGCGACAGGGCCTATCTCGATAAGGCCGAGCGGATCGCCGGCCTCATCATCGGCCGTCATGCCGCCTCCCTCGGCTATCGCGTGGCCGAGCATTTCCATGCCGATTGGAGCCTGGACAAGGAATACCGCGGCTACGACGTGTTCCGTCCCTATGGCACCACGCCGGGCCATTGGCTCGAATGGGCCCGCCTCGTGCTCCAGCTCTGGACATTGGGCGGCAAGCGCCATGCCTGGATGCCCGAGGCCGCCCGTGAGCTGTTCCGGCAATCCATCGAGCTCGGATGGGACAAGGACAAGGGCGGTTTCTTCTACGCTCTGGACTGGGACGACAGGCCGAGGCTGCCCCAGAAGCTGTGGTGGCCCTGTGCCGAAGCCATCGGGGCAGCGGCGTTCCTGAACGAGCATAGCCCGAGCGACTTCCACGAACAGTGGTATCGCTTCCTCTGGGGCTTCGCAGATCGTTACCTCATCGACCACCGCCATGGCGGATGGCGGCCTGAGCTGACGGAAGACCTGCAGCCGGGAACGAGCCTGTTCACCGGCAAGCCCGATCTCTATCACGCCCTTCAGGCCTGCCTGATTCCTCTGTTCCCGGCGAACGGCAGCCTGACCAAGGTCATCCCGGAGAGCAGCCCTCAGGCCTGAGCCAAATAGTGCTCCAGAGCGTCCCTCTGGGGCATGCCTGCCTGGGCGCCTGCCGTGAGGCAGGATAGGGATGCGGCGGCACAGGCGCGCTCCATGGCGGGTCCGATCTCCAGCCCTTCAGCCAATCCGCCGGCAAGGACGCCGACGAAGGTATCGCCAGCCCCGGTGGTATCGACCGGCGTGATCGGGCGCGCCATGGCATGGGTACGGGCACCATCCGGCGCGACGGCATAGGCCCCGCGCGCTCCGGCCGTGACGATGCAGGTCAGTCCAAAGGAGCGGGAAACGGCTGATCCGGCCTCAAGGAAATCAGCGCCCGCGGACTCACCCAAGACACCGGCGATAGAGAGCGCCTCGTGTTCGTTGACGACGAGGACGTCGGTGGCGGTCAGGAGTTCAGCCATGGCGGAACGTTCCTTGACCAGGGGAACCGGTGCGAAATTCCACACGACCTTGATGCCGGCCCGTCGCGCCCGGGTGGCGACCTCAAGGGTGTCGGCGATCGGCACTTCCATCTGGAGAACCAGAACGGAGGCGTTCGACAGGAGACGATCCGGCAGGTCTGCCGATCGGAGCGCCATATTCGCGCCACTGGCGACAGTGATCGCGTTCTCGCCCGACTTGTCGACTGTGATGAAGGCGCAGCCGGTGGGCTCGTCGACAACCCGGATCGCGCTGACATCCACGCCGTTGTCTTCAAGGTTCTTGAGGCAGGCCATGCCGAAAGGATCGTTGCCAATGGCTCCAGCCATCGCGACCTGGATAGGACCGCCGCGGCTCGACCGAGCGGCTGCGACGGCCTGATTGGCTCCCTTGCCGCCGAAGAAGCTATCGGCCCGGCGCGACAGGACGGTCTCGCCCGGACGGGCGATCCGCTGAACCCGCGCGACAAGGTCCATGTTGATGGAGCCGAATATAACGATCATGCCGCAAATGCCCTCTTTTGAGGCGCTTCCCTTACCATCCGGCAAGCACGATTGGCGAGGGCCGTCGCTGTGATCCCACTCTCGAAGTAGCGCGAGATGAGTCATCCACAGCTATTCCTCCCGCCTACTCTGCAGAGGGATCATGCCCTGGAACCAAGCAGGGTGCCTCAACATTTGACTCGCAGGTACGCGTAGCAGCGGTAAACTGTCATCAGAATCAAAGATAGTTTGCCACTGGCAGCTAGAAGAACAGGCTTTGATGGGCAGGCAGGTTGATCCTCACCTTCTGGATCGCGGAAATCCACCGCCCGCAACGACTCGCTCTCGCATCCACCCTCCTCCTGCAAGTTCCCCCAGACGCCTCTGCGCGGCGCCTGGATAGGTCTCTGTGCGCAGTTTCAAAACCCGGAGTTGGTCATTGAGCAAGCATCATGAGAAGCAGAGACGCAAGACCCGCCGCTCCCTTGAAACAGCGCAGGTCTTCGACCTCACCGGATCGAAATTCCAGGCCGAGCGCAGCCTTCCTCCCATCAAGCCGCTCAATGCAACCCAGGATGACTATCTCGACGCTTTGAAGAACAGCTCCCAGGTCGTCGTCCTTGGACCTGCCGGTACCGGAAAGACCTGGATCGCAGCAACTTACGCGGCAGATCTTTTCCGCCAGCGGCGCATCCGCAAGATCATTCTCACCCGTCCCAATGTCCCGAGCGGCCGTTCCCTCGGCTTCTTTCCCGGTAGTCTCGAGGAGAAATTCGGACCCTGGGCGGCTCCGGTCATCGAGGCCATCAAGGAACGCATCGGTACGGCCGCCTACGAGATCGCGGTCAAGAACGGCGACATCGAGATGGTGCCCTTCGAGGTCATGCGCGGGCGCTCCTGGCGGGACGCCTTCATCCTCCTGGACGAAGCGCAGAATGCCACTCCGGCCGAAATGAAGACCTTCCTTACCCGCATCGGGGAGGATTGCACGGTCGTGATCAACGGAGATGTGAGCCAGTGCGACCTGCGCGAGACGTCGGGTCTGCGCACGGTCATTCACCTGATCAAGTCGCAGATGCTGCCGGTCCCGATCATCGAGTTCACGCTCAATGAGATCGTG
This sequence comes from Microvirga sp. CF3016, assembly GCF_036314085.1. NCBI lineage: Bacteria > Pseudomonadati > Pseudomonadota > Alphaproteobacteria > Hyphomicrobiales > Methylobacteriaceae > Microvirga > Microvirga sp. CF3016. The sequence goes on along the minus strand of NZ_JAYGGM010000005.1, from coordinate 244,184 downwards.
CGGTCGGGCGTCTGCGAAATGTGGGTGCGAGCCTTCGAAGAGGTCCACTGCTAAAAACATCGGGCCCGAAAGTGGACAACACTTTCGGGCCCGATTGTGCTTTCATCAGAGGGCGCGCCGCTGGACGCGCAAAGAACGGGTCCACTTTCCGCATGACATGCGGTAGTGAACCCGACCATTCAGAAGCAGGCTGGATGCCTTAGGCGAGCTCGATGGCGCCGACTTCAGGGCCTTTGCGCCCCTCGACTATGGCCACTCGGACTGCCTGGCCCTGCTCGAGCTGGCCGAGGCCTGCGCGCTCCACGACGGAGATGTGCAGGAAGAGATCCTTGCTCTCGCCCTCGACGGACACGAAGCCGTAGCCTTTCACCGAGTCGAACCACTTGACGGTGGCCGGTACCTCCGGCGGACCGCTGACCGGCCGGGCGCTTTGGCCGCCAGTCGGGCGACCGAAACCACCGGACTGGCCGGGACCACCCTGGCCCTGACGCATCGGCCGGGCCGGACGAGCGCCGCGCGGCGGCTCGGGTTCGGCCGTGCTTGTGTCGACGCTGACGATCTCCTGGACCTGCGGGCCCTTCTGGCCCGCGCCGACCCGGATGACCAGGGTCGTACCGGATTCGAGCGCGGTATGGCCCGCCGCCTCGACCTGCCGGATGTGCAGGAAGGCCTCGCCGGAGCCGTCGGTCATCTCGACGAAGCCGAAGCCCTTGTCAGGATTGAACCATTTTACCCGCGCTTCGGTCTCGGGCCCCGAGGCCGGAGCGCCGTAGGATGTCTGCTGCCGCATGGGCCGTTCAAAAGATGTTGGCGGGGCGAATTCGCCCCAGTGATCTTCGGGTTGACCGCCAAATTGACGTCGGCGATCACGGTGATCATTTCCCCGGCCCATCAGGACTGCCTTCTAAAGTCTCAAGTTTCGTAAACGCTATAGGCGTAACGCTCCCAACCATTGAGAGCAAGAAGATAACTACTCATACCTAGACATTTCACGCAAGGTCCCAAAAGGGCACGTCATGCGGATTGTGGGGCGCCGACGCGAGAATTCAGCCCTCCGATCACGGCTTTTAGAACCTGATGGCCGTCCCCCTCCGCCTGCCGGCGGCCGCTCCAGGCATGGATACGCTCATGGATGAAGGCCAGCTTGGCGATCACCGCGGGGGCGAGCACGAAGGGATAGAGGTCCGGCTGGCCCATGCTGCGGTTCAGGGAGTTGACCGCGAAGGTCAGGGGCAGCCAACCCGTGATCAGTCGGTTCAGATCGGTTTCCAGATGCGGATCGAAATCGATCTCCGCCGCAAGCTCGGAACCTCGACTGATCCTGGGACGCACCTTCATTCCGAAAGCGCCGGCCGTCTCCAGGGTGTCGACGATATGGAGATAATGAGCCCAGGTCTCGGCAAAATCTTCCCAAGGGTGCGAGGCGGCATAGGCGCTGACGAACTCTTCCTGCCAATTTTCCTTCGGTCCATGGGAATAATGAGACTTCAGGGCTTCGCCATAATCCTGTCGCTCATCCCCAAAGATGCGGCGAAAGCGTTCCAGGCTGGGATCATCGCGCACCAGCACATTCCAGAAGTAATGGCCGACCTCGTGGCGGAAGTGGCCGAGAAGCGTCCGGTACGGCTCACCCATGCTGTGGCGCCGGCGCTCCCGCTCGGCATCGTCGGCCTCGGCGATGTTGATGGTGATCAGGCCGTTGTCGTGCCCGGTCAGGATGGACGGCCCGTTGGGAGCGTTCTCTGCCGGATCGGCCAGGAAATCGAAGGCCAGCCCCTGCCGATCCTCGGCGCGCGTCGCGAGCGGCAGTCCGAGGCTCAGCAAGGTATAGAACAGACGGCGCTTGGCCGCTTCGAGGCGACGCCACCGACTGAGCGACCGCTCGACGGAGAGATCCGGGACTGTGCGGTTATGCCGGCAAGCACGGCAATAGGGATTGCTCTCCTCCACCGGGATCAGCCAGTTGCACGCATCATATTCCGCATTGACACAGAAGCGGAAGGACCTGTCACGAAGAGCCAGTGCCCTCCAGCGCCCATCTTCCTCAGGCTCGAGAGCACTGATCTCATGGGCTCCCGGCAGGTATCCGAGCCGCCGGCCGCAGCTTTCGCAGCGGCTGTTCTCGAAATAGAGCGGCTGACCGCAGGCCTGACATTCGAAAAGCTTCATGGATCGACCTGCTGTTCGCCTCGGCCGGCTTGGCGCCACCATCACGGCAACGGTCGGCGAACCCGTTGGTTCGCAAGCCTTTGCGCCGTCATCGGCCTGTCACTGCTCATAATTTAGCCTTCCTGCAAAGCGCCTCTCCTTTCATCATGCCCGCACGACGGATCTGATGGTCCGGGCTCCCCATGAGGAGGATAACTCATGATCCATGTTGCCAAGCAGGCGACGCAGGATGGCACGTTCACCGTGTATCTCGGCGACAGGCCGGTCGCCTGGGGTCTGACCAGTCATGCCGCGGATGCCCTCATCGAAAGGCTGCTTCGGCGCTGAAGCGGCGGCCTTCCGCTCCTCGGCGCATGGCGGCCCGGCGGCTGCGGCTGCCGAAAAGGACCGGCGCGAGCGAATGGAAGATTGATGGAACTTGGTGTCTATACCTTTGGCGAACTGACGAGAGATCCTTCCACCGGGCATCTCATCTCCCCGGCGCAGCGGCTGCGCGACCTGATCGAGGAGGTCGCGCTGGCGGATCAGGTCGGCCTGGACGTGTTCGGCCTAGGCGAACACCACCGGCCCGACTATGTGGTCTCCGCCCCGGCGGTCGTGCTGGCCGCGGCCGCCGAGCGCACGAGGCGGATCCGGCTGACCAGCGCCGTGACCGTGCTGAGCTCCGACGATCCCGTCCGGGTGTTCCAGAGTTTCGCCACCCTCGATCTTCTGTCGGGAGGACGGGCCGAAATCATGGCGGGGCGAGGCTCGTTCATAGAATCCTTCCCGCTCTTCGGGTACGATCTCGCCGATTACGACAGCCTCTTCGCCGAGAAACTCGATCTGCTTCTGAGGATCAGGGACGCGGAACGGGTGACGTGGACGGGCCGGCATCGCGCGCCTCTGAAGGATCAGCCGATCTATCCTCGGCCCGTCCAGGAGCCCCTGCCGGTCTGGATTGCGGTGGGCGGAACGCCGCAATCGGTGGTGCGCGCGGGCACGCTCGGGCTGCCCCTTGCCCTCGGCATCATCGGAGGACAGCCGGAGCGCTTCGCGCCGCTCGTCTCACTTTATAGGGAGGCCGGGAGCCGGGCGGGGCACGATGCGGCGAGCCTCAAGGTCGGCATCAACACCCATGCCTACATTGCCGACACCTCGCAACAGGCCGCCGACGAGTTCTTTCCCGCCTATGCGCAGGTAATGACCCGGCTCGGGCGCGAGCGCGGATGGCCGCCCACGACCCGTCCCCAATTCGAGGCCATGCGGCAGCCCCGCGGCGCCCTCGCGGTGGGTGCCCCGCAGGAGATCATCGACAAGATCCTGTTCCAGCACGAGATCTTCCGCCACGACCGATATCTGGCCCAGTTCAGCGTCGGCACCATGCCGCATGCCCAGATCATGCGCTCCATTGAACTTCTCGGCACGAGGGTTGCGCCAGTCGTCCGGGCAGAAATTGCACGCCGAACGGCTGTATAATCGACCCGCCGCCGAGGTCTTTACTTTGGCCGCTCGGCGGCATTACGATGCATTCTTAACACATACTAACCTACGATAGTGATGGCGCGGCAAGCCATCGACTAAAGTTGTTGCAACTGATTCGTTTAATGACGCCGAAAGGCGCTTTTCAGGTGCAGTTCGGCTTGGAGGGGCTATGCACGACGGTCGCCGAAAGCGAGTCCTGATCGTCGAAGACGAGGCGATGATCTCGATGCTGATTGAGGACATGGTTCTCGATCTCGGCTGCGACATCGTCGGCCCTGCCGCGCGTTTGGACCACGCCCTGACCCTCGCCCTTCAGGCGGAGATCGACATCGGAATTCTCGACATCAACGTCGACGGAACCGTCGTCTTTCCCGTCGCGGACGTGCTGCGCTTTCGCGGAATCCCGTTCATCTTCTCGACCGGATACGATTTCCGCTCGTTGCCCGAGCGGTTCCGTGAATGCCCGACCCTGTCGAAGCCGTTCTCCTACGATAATTTCGCCGATACTCTTCGCAATACGCTCGCAGGAACCTCCGACGCGACCGAAATCGCGTAAGAACGCCGCGCGAGGACCGAGGCGAAACGTCCTCGTTACACTCCCGCGACCTGCTCACGATCCACGCGCCGCGACGCGCATCTGCGCCTCCTTCCTCGGCCTCAGGGTCACCTTCATCATCGGCGCAGGCAGGTCGCCCGACGTGCCGCGGAGCCTGACGGCCTGCAGCAGCACCGCCAGGATGGCCACGGCCTCCATGCTGGCGAAGGCGCTGCCGATGCAGATGCGCGGCCCGGCACCGAACGGCATGTAGGCATAGCGATGGCGGCTCTTCGCCTGCTCGGGCGCAAAGCGTTCGGGATCGAACCGCTCGGGCTTCTCCCAGAGCGCCGCATGATGGTGAACCGCATGAATCGGAACGATGAGAACCGCCCCTTCCGGCACCGTGAACCCGCCGAGCGGAAAGGCGCGGGTCGCCGTGCGGGTGATGATCGGCGCAGGCGGGTAGAGCCGCATCGCCTCGGAGAACACCTGCCTTGTATGGGCGAGTTGCGCGATGTGCTCCGGCCGAACGGATTCGCCCTTCGTCACCGCATCGATCTCCGCAAGAACCCGCGCCTCGTGCTCCGGATGGCGAGCCAGCAGCAGGAATGTCCAGGCCAGACCGAGCGCCGTGGTCTCGTGCCCCGCGGTGACGAAGGTCAGGAGATTGTCGGCGATCTCCTCGTCGCTCATCGTCCGGCCGCTCTCGGGGTCGGAAGCAGCGAGGAGCAGGGCCACGAGATCCTCGCGGCCATCGGGCTTCCGCCGACGCTCGGCGATCATCCGCGTGATGGCGGAACGCAGATACGCCGCCGCAGCACTCGCGCGCCGACGGCCGGGATAGGGAAGCCAGTCGGGCGCATCGAGGATGCTCAGCGCAAAAATCCAGCCGGTCGGCTTGAGATAATCGGTGATGCCGCGCTCCACCCGCGCCACGTCGATGCCGCCCGGTCCCGACATCATGGTCTCGACGATGATGTCGAAGGTGGTGCGCATCATCTCGTGGCCGATACCGATGGATGACCCGGGACCGGATGCCAGCCAGCGATCCCGGGTCTTCTCGGCAGCCGCGATCATCGCCGGCAGCAATCCCATGAGCTTCTCGTGCCGGAATGCCGGGGCGACCGACTGGCGCTGCCAGCGCCAATGGGCACCGTCCGCCGTCAGCAAGCCCTGACCGAGCGCCGGCCCGAGAGCGCGCCGGACGTCCTCGCCCTTGTTCAAGACCTCGGCATTGCGGACCAGCGCCTCATGGATCAGGGCCGGATCGGCCAGGAGAATGCGCCGGCGCCCCGCGACCTGCGAATAGACGACGGGTTCGTGGTAGATCTCCGGCGGCAAGGCCCGCAGCGGATCGCGCACCAGGGCGGGAATGACCGTGAGCGGCGAGCGGCGGCTCACCGCCACGCCGGGGCACTGCTCCGAAATCACGGGAAGGGCATCGATGCTCATGAAGGTCCTTCGCAAATGGCATATGCTCAAGCCTGATGCCGGCTGGCACCACGATTTAAGGTATTCACCTTAGACGGACTTTGAATTAAGGTGCTTACCTTAATTCCACAAGTGCGACATCGGGGACCATCCTTGGCCGAGCCAGGACCACCGCCCAAGACCCGGCGCCGCGGCAAAGCGGTCAGCACGCGCGACCATCTCATCGCCGTGTCGCTGGCGCTTTTCAACGAGCGCGGGCCCGATCGGGTGACAACCGCGCAGATCGCTGAAGCGGCAGGGGTCAACGAGGGCAATCTCTATTATTATTTCAAGACCAAGCAGGCCTTGGTTCTGACGATCTTCGACCGCTTCGAGGCGGCGGTCGACCATCTGCTCGCTCGCGACAAGGCCGCGGGTGCCGATCCGGCCGCCTATGTGGCGTTCCTGACCGATTGGTTCGAGATCGTGTGGACCTACCGGTTCCTCTATCGCGACTTCATGGGTCTCATGGCCACGGCGCCCGAGCTACGCCGCCGCATCCGGGCGATCAGCGACCGCATCAGAACGCCGGTCAGGCAGCTCATCGAACACATGCGGGCCGCGGGATTGATGGACCTGTCCGACGAAGCTCTCGATTCCCTGCTCCACAACGTGTGGATCGTGTCGACCTATTGGGTGGTTTATCTCGATGTGCAGGAAGGGGTGCGCGCACTGAAGAAGTCCGATCTCGAATGGGGTCTCAAGCAGGTTGCAAACCTGTTCCAGCCGCACCTGACCGAGGCAGCGCGCCGCTGGCTCGATGCTCAGTCGGAAGCAGGCGGTTCGCCGATTTGAAGCCGCACGTCATCACCGGCCTTGTGCCGGTGATCCCGATTGGATAAAGCGCCGCGTTCTTCTGATCGGGATGGCCGGGACAAGCCCGGCCATGACGTGGAGGATGCAATGGTCTCGCTCCCGAAAAACCACGTAGCCGAGGTGAAGCGAATCCACCCGCTCCAAGAGCGTGCAAAAATCTTGAGCAAGATCTGGTGAAGATCCGGCGGCGACCCAATTTCATCGCTCCGCGTTTATGGCTATTGAGCATTCGAATCTGCTGGAGCTTCTGCCCTCATGAGAACCAAAAAGCCGAAAGGCCCCTTTCGCATCGGGCGATCGCAAACCGGCCTCGGCCTGTTCGCCACCGATGTGATCGAAAAGGACGCCTTCATCATCGAATATGTCGGGCCGAAGATCACGAACGAGGAAGTCCAGCGCCGGCGCAACACCCGCTATCTGTTCGAGGTCAGCAGCCGCTGGACCGTCGACGGTTCGCCGCGATGGAACACCGCGCGCTACATCAACCACGGCTGCCGGCCGAACGCCCAGGCGACCGTGTCCCGGGGACGCATCCGCATCAAGGCGATCAAGCGCATCAAGCCGGGCGACGAGATCACCTACAATTACGGCAAAAACTACTTCGAGACCTTCATCAAGCCGATGGGGTGCAAGTGCCAGTCGTGCGAGCGCAAACGCGCCAAGCAGGCGGCGGCTTGAAGCGGTGACACTCACCACGCAGCGGCCGGTCTTGTGCCGGCCATCCCGATACGGAGAGGCGCGGCGCTTCAACGAAGCGGGATCACCGGCACAGGGCCGGTGATGACGTGGAGGGTGGAAGTGCGCTACTCCGCCCTGAACTCCGCGACCGTCCGTTTCGCACCCTTTTCGTAAAGACGTGCCAGGTGCGCCGTCACCGCGCCCGTAAACCGTGGATCCTTCGGAAGATCGTCCCCGAAGATCTCGCGCACAGCGAACAGGGCGCCGGCGAGCTTCTCGGCCGAGCCCCCTGCCCGGTCGGCAATCTCCCGCAGGCGCGCCGCCATGGGATCGCGCACGTCGATGGGTGCGCCCTTCTCGTCGGTGCCGGTCACATAGCGCATCCAGGCCGCCACTCCGAGGGACAGGCGCGCGATGGATGCGCCGCCCTGCAGGCGGTCGCGGACCGTTCCGAGGAGGCGCTGCGGCAGCTTCTGCGAGCCGTCCATGGCGATCTGCCAGGTGCGGTGCTTCAGGGCCGGGTTCCTGAAGCGTTGGATGAGCGCCCGCTTGTAGGATGCGAGATCGGCTCCCGGCGGCATGTGCAGGGTCGGCGTGACCTCCTCGTCCATGAGCCCTTCGATCAGCCGCACGAAGGCCGGGTCGGCCATGGTGTCGGCAACGGTCTCGTAGCCCGCGAGATAGCCGAGGTAGGCGAGCGTGGAGTGGCTGCCGTTGAGCAGCCTGAGCTTCATGTGCTCATAGGGCTCCACATCGCTGACGAACTCCGCGCCGGCTTTCTCCCAGGCCGGCCGGCCCTGCGGGAAGCGGTCCTCGATCACCCATTGGGTGAAGGGCTCGGTCACGACGGGCCAGGCATCCTCGACGCCGAGAGCCTCGCCGATGCGTTCGCGATCCTGATCGCTCGTCGCCGGAACGATCCGGTCGACCATGGTCGAGGGGCAGGACACCTCGTTGGCCACGAAGCGCCCGAGTTCCGGATCGACCAGTTCGGCGAAGCGGGTGAGCACGCGCTTCACGGTGCGTCCGTTGGACGGAAGGTTGTCGCAGGTGAGAACGGTGAAGGGCGGAATGCCCGCCCGGCGGCGGCGGCGCAGGGCCTCGATGATGAAGCCCGGCGCGGACCGGGGTGTTTTCAGATAGGCGAGATCGTGCACGATGTCAGGATGGTTCTCGTTCAGGGTGCCGGTCGCTGGGTCGTGGCAATAGCCTTTCTCCGTGACCGTCAGCGTGACGAGTCGCGTCTGCGCATCGGCCATTGCGTCGAGGAGATCGTCCGTGGCCCGCGGGGCCACGATGACCCGTCCGATCGACCCGACGACCCGAAGCGCCTCCCCATCCTGCGAGCGGACCGATAACGTGTAGAGACCGTCCTGCGGCTGAAGGGCGTCGTAGGTGTCGGGGCTGCGCAGGCTCGCGGCCACGATCCCCCATCGCGGATCCTCCCCGAGAACGTCATCGGTATAGACCGCCTGATGGGCCCGGTGGAAAGCCCCGACGCCCAAATGCACGATTCCGGTCTTCACCGCCCTCCGGTCATAGGCCGGGCGACGAATGCCCTCCGGCAGATCGCTCAGAGTGTCTTCGTTCAAGCGATCTGGCATTTTGTCCTCGAAGCCTAACCTTAATAGTATTGCGCTCGTTTCCCTCCCCTTTGTGGGGAGGGCCAGGGTGGGGGTGTGAGCGACGACCTGTCAAGCGCTGGCGCCAAACATTCTCATCGCCAACTCCTCCCCACAAGGGAGAGGAGAGACTGCCCAGCCTGATCCTTTTATGAGCCTGCCGCATCAATGCGCCGGCTGCTGCTTCGCGCGGGTGACGATCTGCGTCGGATTGACGAAGCGCAGCGCGATGATGAGCCAGACCAGGGTGGTCACCATATAGATCACCGCCATGGCATCGATCGACTGCACCGCGCGCACGCCGGCCGCGAAGACCGCGTAATAGAGCGCCACCACGAGGGTCTGGCTGGTCGGACCGGCCACCAGGAAGGTGAGCTCGAACATGGCGATGGTGCGCACCAGCACCAGCAGCAGAGCCGCCAGGATGCCCGGCAGGAGCAGCGGCAGGAGCACGTGGATGAAGAGCTTGAAGGTGTTGGCACCGAAGACGCGTGCCGCCGCCTCGATCTTCGGGTCGATCTGCTCGATGAACGGGATCATGACCAGGATCACGAAGGGCACGGTCGGCACGAGATTGGCCGCCACCACGCCCCAGAAGGTGCCGGCAAGCCCCGTCTGGTAGAGCACCGTCGCCAGCGGAATGCCGAAGGTGATCGGCGGGATGAGGAGCGGCAGCAGGAAGAGCAGAACGAGAAGCCGCTTGCCCGGAAATTCGCGCCGCGCCAAGGCATAGGCGGCCGTCACGCCGAGGGCGCCCGAGATGAAGACCACGGCGGCGATCACCTGGAAGGTCACCACGAGGACGTCCCAGAGCTGGAACTCGCTCCAGGCGGAGGAATACCAGCGCGTGGTGAAGGCCACCGGCAACCAGGTGCCGAGCCAGCGGGTGGCAAACGAGCTCGTCACCACGGTGGCGATCATGGCGAAGAGATTGATGACGAAGAAGCCGACGAGGAACCAGATGGCGGCGGCCCAGAGCTTGGAGCCGAGTGTCGTGTCGCGGATCATCGGCTTTATCCTTTCGCCCCGGAGGCAGGACCACGGTAGAACAGCCCGCGGGAAGCAAGCACCGCCACCACGATGGCAAGCTGCACGAACCCCATGATCATCGCGATCGCCGAGGCCATGGAGTAGTCGTATTCCTCGAAGGCCGCCGTGGCCGCGGCGATCGAGATCACGCGGGTGACGCCTGCGGGCTCGCCCAGCAGCACCGCCGAGGGGAACACCGAGAAGGCCTGCACGAAGGACAGGCAGAACGTGATGGCGAAGCCCGGCATCAGGAGCGGCACATAAACGTAGCGGAAGCGCTGCCACGCGCTGGCGCCGAGCGTCGCGGCCGCCTGCTCGAGGGCCGGATCGATGCCCGTCACGTAGGACAGGGTCAGCAGGAACGTAAAGGGAAAGCCCGTGATCACCAGCGAGGCAAAAACGCCCCAGTAATTATGCACGAGCTTCAGGGGCTGCGAGATCAGCCCGAAGGTGATGAGCGTGCGGTTGAACCAGCCCTGCGGCCCGAGATAGTTCAACAGGCCCTCGGCCACGAGGACCGTGCCCAGCGTGATCGGCAGGACCAGGATCGTGGTGAGAAGGCGCTGGCGCCGCATGAGGCGCACGCGGAAGGCGATCGGTACCGCCAGCAGCAGGTTGAGGAGCGTGACGGGCACCGCGAGGCGCAGCGTGTTGGCGATCGTGTCGTAGAGGAACGGATCGGAGAAGAAGCGCTTGTAGTTGGCGAGCCAGTCCCCGCCTGCCTTCGGCTCGAAGGAGAGCACGAAACCGAACGCGAAGGGATAAACGAAGAGCAACAGGGTGAAGATCGCCGCCGGGATGACGAGGAGCGTCACCGCGTCGAAGCCTCGCGCCGCCAGACGCTGGCGCAGGCTGGGGCCGTGCTCGACGGGGGCTGCTTGCGCAAGGGCGTCCATCAATGCCTCCCCTGGATCGGCTCCGCGAAGACGAGCACGCGCCCGTCGTCCGCCCGCAGATGCACGTGCGATCCGGGCTCGACCGGCTGGTGCGACCGGAACACGAAATCGAGCCCGCCGGCCGAATGGGCCGTGCCGACGAATTCGCGCCCGCGATACTCGATGGTGTCGACGGTTGCCGCGATGGCGTTCGTTCCCGCCTCGCCGACCATCAGGTCGTCCGGACGGATCGCCGCGTAGGCCGGTGATCCCGCAGACAGGCTCTCGCGGGCGACGCCGCTGATCCGCGCGCCTTCGACATCGAGCACGGCGCGGCCGCCTTCGCTGCCGACCACCTTGCCTTTCAGCTTGTTGCGGAAGCCCATGAAGTCGGCCACGTCCAGGTGGCCGGGCGCTTCGTAGAGCTCCTTCGGCGTTCCCACCTGGCGGATCACTCCGTCGCGCAGCACCACGATGCGGTCGGCGAGCGACAGGGCCTCGTCCTGATCGTGCGTCACGTAAATCGTCGTGGCGCCGAGCTCGTTGTGGATGCGCCGGATCTCCGCGCGCATCTCGAGGCGCAGCTTGGCGTCGAGGTTCGAGAGCGGCTCGTCCATCAGCACGAGCGGCGGCTCGATGACGATGGCGCGGGCGATCGCCACGCGCTGCTGCTGGCCGCCGGAGAGCTGGCCCGGCAGCTTGTTCTCCTGGCCGTTCAGGCGGACGAGGTTGATCGCCTCGTCGACCTTGCGGTCGATCTCGGCCTTGGGCTTGCCGCGCATCTTGAGCCCGAAGCCGATGTTCTGGCGCACGTTGAGATGGGGAAAGAGCGCGTAGTTCTGGAACACCATGCCGAACCCGCGCTCCTCGGGGCGAAGCGTGTCGACCCGGCTCTTGTCGAGCCAGATCGCCCCGCCCGTCACAGGCAGAAGACCCGCGATGCAGTTCAACGTGGTCGATTTCCCGCAACCGGAAGGTCCGAGCAGCGCGATGAACTCGCGCCGCCGGATGGTCAGGGAGACGTCGCGCAGAGCGTTGAGCGCCCCGAAGTCGCGGCTCACGCGATCGAGCCGGACTTCGTCGAACTGGGAAAGGGCAATGGTCATCGCGGGTCCTTGTCTGTCGTCTTACTTGCGCGGTCTTATTTTCTCTTGCCGCCGCCGACCTGCTCGTCCCACAGGCGGAAGGCGACCACCATCTGCTCGGGTTGGAGCGGCAATTCGATCGGGTTCTCGGCGATCCACTTCTCGTATTCGGGACGGCCGTATTCCTTGATCGCCGCCTGGCTTTCCGCCGGCGCCATGTCGAGGGTCACGCCCTTCACGGCCGGGCCCGGATAGAAATATCCCTCGTCATAGGTGTAAGCCTGCTGCTCCTTGGTGAGCAGGAAGCTCATGAGGTCGAGGAGGACGGCCTGCTTCTCGTTCGACAGCCCCTTGGGCACGCACATGTAGTGAGCATCCGCCACCCAGTGGAAGCCCTTGAGCGCCGCTACCTTGGCCTCCTTCGGCACGACGCCGAGGACACGCGGGTTGATATCCCAGCCGGTGGTCGACACGGTCATGTCACGGGAGCCTTCGCCGAGCTCCTTCATCACCGCGCCGGTGCCGGACGGGTAGTACTCGATGTTCTGCCCGAGCTCCTTCAGGTAGGCCCAGGTCTTGTCCCAGCCCTTGGCAGGGTCCTGCGGGTTGCTGTCGCCGAGGATATAGGGCAGGCCCATGATGAAGGTGCGGCCCGGACCGGAATTCGCCGGGCGCGCGTAGAGGAAGCGTCCTGGATTGGCCTTGGTGTAGGCCAGCAGCTCTTCCGCCGTCGTCGGCACATTCTTGACCTTGTCGGGCATGTATTCGAGCAGCGGACCCGACGGGTAATAGGTCACCACGACGCCCTGGCCTTTGGCCAGCCCCTGCATCTTGGCGGCAGCCGGCAGATAGATGTCGTCGAGCTTCGGAAGAGAATTGGCATGGTCCGGGATCAGGTCGACCCAGAGCTTCTGCTCGATGCCGGCGGAGAGCGCATCGGTTCCGGTGAGCACGAGGTCGATGTCGACGCGGCCCGCATCCTGCTGCGCCTTGATCTTGCCGGCGAGTTCCGGCGCCGTCGCCTTCGTGAAGGTGATGCGCGAAACGACGTTGGGCTTGGCCTTGCGGTAGTTCTCGATGGCCTTCTGGGTCAGCGCCAGGTTGCCGGCCACGTCGATGATGTTCAGCGTAACCGGGCTCGTGGGCAGGGTCGCCTGCGCGAAGCTCGGTCCACCGAGGGCTGCAGCGCCCGCGGCTCCGGCGACACCGCCGACGAAAGTCCGCCTGGTGATCAGGTTCGTCATGTCTTCCTCCCGTTCTGTGCGACATGGCTCATGCGCGGCCATGTCCCGTGTCACAGCTTGTAGGCCTCTTTGGCGAGGCGATAGGCGAGATCGTAGGCCACCTCGTGCGCCTCGTCCTCGTCGAGGCGATGGGTCGTCACGAGGTTGGCGAGATAGGCGCAGTCGACCCGGCGGGCCACGTCGTGCCTAGCCGGGATTGACAGGTAGGCGCGCGTGTCGTCGTTGAAGCCGACCGTGTTGGAGAAGCCCGCCGTCTCGGTGGTAAGTTCGCGGAAACGGCGCATGCCTTCCGGCGAGTCGAAGAACCACCAGGCAGGACCGAGCTTCAACGCCGGATAATGGCCGGCAAGCGGCGCGAGCTCGCGTGAATAGCTCGTCTCGTCGAGGGTGAAGACGATGAGCGTGAAGTTCGTCTCATTGCCGAAGCGGTCGAGCAGCGGCTTCAGGGCGCGCACATAGTCCGTCTGCAGCGGAATGTCGGCGCCCATGTCGCGGCCGAAGCGGCGGAAGAGCGCATCGTTGTGATTGCGGAAGGAGCCGGGATGGAGCTGCATCACCATGCCGTCCTCGACGCTCATGACGGCCATCTCGGTCAGCATCTGGGCGCGGAACAGCTCGGCATCCTCCGGCCGAGCATCGCCCGTCGAGACGCGGCGGAACAGCGCCTCGGCATCGGCCGGCGAGAGATTGGCCGTGCGTGCGGTCGGATGGCCGTGATCCGTGGAGGTTGCGCCGTATTGGCGGAAGAAGGCGCGTCGCTTGCGATGCGCCTCCAGATAGCCGCTCCAGGTAGCGGTATCGCAGCCGGTGATCTCACTGAGGCGCACGAGGTTCTCGCGGAAGCCTTCGAATTCGGGATCGATGACCGGATCCGGCCGATAGGCGGTCACCACCCGTCCCGTCCAGCCCGATTGCTGGATGGTCTCGTGGTGCTTCAGCGGATCGAGCGGGCTTTCCGTGGTAGCAATGGCCTCGATGCGGAAGCGTTCGAAGAGCGCGCGCGGGCGGAATTCCGACGTGCGCAGGGCTGCATCGATGCGGTCGTAATAGGCATCCGCATTCGCGGCCGACAGCCGCTCGGTAAAGCCAAACAGGGTCGCGAAGGTATGATCGAGCCACAGACGCGTGGGCGTGCCGCGGAAGAGATGGTAGTGCGAGGCGAAGCGGCGCCAGATCGCCCGCGGATCGCCCTCGACGGCGCTGCCGTCCTTCGCCGCGAGACCAAGATCCTCCAGCCGCACGCCCTGGCTGTAGAGCATGCGGAAGACGTAATGGTCGGGAATGACGAAGAGCGTCGCCGGATCAGGGAACGGCTCGTTCTCCGCATACCAGCGCGGATCCGTGTGCCCGTGCGGCGAGATGATGGGCAGATCCCGCACCCGCTCGTAGAGCCGGCGCGCCACCTCGCGGCTGGCGGGATCGACAGGAAACAGCCGGTCCGGGTGGATCAGCATGGCGTACTCCCTCGGCACTTCGCCCGAACCCGTTTCCACGGCCGGTCGCGAGCGCCTCATTGAGCAAACCTTAAAACGATCCACGATCCGTTGCAATGGTCTACTAGTATGGTAGTGTGCCACTTATGACGAATAGACCAGCCCTTGCGAAGCTCGATCTCAGCCGCGAACCCATGGCCCGGCAGGTCACGCGCGCGCTTCGCCAGGCCATCGTCAGCATGAAGATCGCGCCGGGCGAGATGCTGTCGGAACAGGACCTGGCGCAGCGATTCGGGGTCAGCCGCTCGCCGGTCCGCGAAGCCCTGATCAAGCTCAGCGAGGCCGGCCTCGTCCGGGTCCTGCCCCAGCGCGGCACTCAGGTGGTCAAGATCTCGCGGGCCGCCGTCGAAGATGCGCGCTTCATCCGCGTGGCGGTCGAGTGCGCCGTCGTGCGCGAAGCGGCCCTGAAAGCCTCGCCCGTGATGCTGGCGGAACTGAACGCCAGCCTGACCCGGCAACGCCGCGTGCAGCGCTCGACCTCCTCCGACGATTTCATGGACCTCGACGAGGAATTCCACCGCCTCCTGGCGGAGGCGGCCGGACGGCCCGCCGCGTGGCGCATGATCGAGGACGTCAAGCCGCAGATGGACCGGGTGCGCTATCTCGACGTGAAGCAGGCGACCCCACGCCATCTCATCGTCGCGCAGCACGCCTTGATCGTGGATGCCATCAAGGCGTCCGATCCGGTTGCAGCCGAAAAGGCCATGCATCAGCACCTCAGCGAGATCCTGCGTTCCCTTCCTGAGCTGGCCGCACGATATCCGGACCTCTTCGAGCCCGAGACAGACGTTCTGCCGGAGGTGCTCAGCGCGTGATGGTTATCGAAAAGGAATTCAGAACCTCCGCCGACGTCCACGTTCGGCCCCACCTTTGAGAGGCAATCATGGAACAGACCTGGCGCTGGTTCGGCCCTGAAGACGTCGTTCAGTTGTCCCATGTCCGGCAGACAGGCGCGACGGGCATCGTCACCGCCCTGCATCAGATCCCCTATGGGGTGATCTGGAGCGTCCAGGAGATCGAGAAGCGCAAAGCGATGATCGCGGCCGATCCTTCGCTCGGATTGCGGTGGAGCGTGGTCGAAAGCCTGCCGATCCATGAGCGCATCAAGATCGGCGAAGGCGACCTGACGGCCCTGTTCGACAATTACCGGCAATCCATGCGCAACCTCGCGCAATGCGGCGTCACCACGATCTGCTACAATTTCATGCCGGTGGTCGATTGGACCCGCACGGAACTGGCCTATCCCCTGCCCGGCGGCGGCACGGCCCTGCGCTTCAACATTCATGAATTCGCGGCCTTCGATTGCTTCATGCTGGAGCGTTCGGGCGCGGAGGCGGATTATGCGCCCGATGTTGTCAGGCGCGCGAAGGAATGGCATCTGGGCTCGTCGGAAGCCGACCGGCGCAAGCTTCTCTCCAACATCATGGCTGGCCTGCCGGGCGCCTATGACCGCTACGACGTTCCCGGCCTGCGCGTCATGCTGGACCGCTACAGGGAGATCGACGCCGCAACCCTTCGCGAGAACCTCGCGCGATTCCTTCGAGAGGTGATCCCGACAGCGGAGGAAGTCGGGATCCGGATGTGCATCCATCCCGACGATCCGCCCCGTCCGCTCATGGGACTGCCGCGTATCGTGTCCAACGCGGACGATGTCGCCTTCATCCTCGATGCGGTCGATTCGCCTGCCAACGGCCTCACGCTCTGCAGCGGCTCGCTCGGAGCCAATCCCGTCAACGACGTTCCGGCCATCGCGAAGCGCTTTTCAAGCCGGATCTGGTTTGCCCACCTGCGCAATGTCGCGAAGGAGCCTGACGGCTCCTTCATGGAAGCCGAACATCTCGGGGGCGACACGGACATGGTGGCTCTGGTCACGGTGCTGCTCGAAGAGCAGAAGCGCCGGAAGGATGCGGGCCACCCACATTGGCGCATCCCCATGCGCCCGGACCACGGGCACGAATTGCTCGATGATGTCGGCAGGCCCACCCATCCAGGCTATCCCATCATCGGACGCATGCGAGGACTGGCCGAGCTGCGCGGCGTGATGCAGGCCGTCTCGGCGCTGCGCGGTTTGCCGCTTTAAGCGTTCATCCTCGTCGCATCTGGTCCGGAACAATACCTTCAACGTCATGGCCGGGCTTGTCCCGGCCATCCCAATCCTGTGAAGCGCAGCGCCTCAATCCATCGGGATCACCGGCACAAGGCCGGTGATGACAGGAACCGACAGCGGATAGGATGCAAAAACCTACCCCAGCAAGTTGCGTAACGTCCGCATGAACACGCGGGCTCCGATGCCGATCAGGTCGTCGGGGAAATCGTAGTCGGGATTGTGCAGGCTCGGGTGGTTCTTGCCGGCCCCGAGAAAGAACATGGCCGCAGGCGCCCTCTGGCCGAAGCGGCCGAAATCCTCGGAAGCTCGCAGGGGCAGATTGCCCGTGTCATGCGACACCCCCTCTTCATCCAGCGCCCGGCGAAGATGGGAGACGGCCTCCGGTGCGTTCTCGCAATGCTGGAAGATGTCGTCGTGGGAAATCTCGACGCTGAGGCCCTTCTCCCGGGCCGCGCTCAGCACGAGATGCTCGGCACTCACGCATAGATCTTCCATGCCGCCGTCGGTCAGCGTGCGCAGGGTCGCCCAGATCTCGGCGCGCGCCGGGGCCACGCCGAAGGCGGGCTCGCCGATCTTGGCATGGGTGATTGTCACCATGGCGAAATCATCATCCATCGGGCCACCTCGGCCAAGGGCCGTCAACGCCGGCATCAGCTCGGCCACGACAGGCACGGGCGAGGTCCCGGTCTCGGGCATGGACGCATGGGCAGTCTTGCCGGTGAGGACGATGCGCATGCCCCGGGACGCGCAATTGACCGGTCCCTCCGCCAGCGCCACATGCCCGAACGGCAGGCCCGGGAGATTGTGGAGGGCGAAGGCGAAATCGGGCGAGATCTCACGGAAGCGCGGATCGGCCACGACGGCTGCCGCTCCGGACCCGTCCTCCTCCGCCGGCTGGAACAACAGGATGGCGCGTCCGCGCTGCGGGCGCCGACGGCCGAGAGCGCGTGCCAGACCGGCCAGGATGGCCATGTGCCCGTCATGTCCGCACAGGTGTGCTTTGCCTGGAATGATCGAGCGATGGGGCGCGTCGGAGATCTCCTCGATCGGCAACGCGTCGAGTTCCGCGCGGACCAGGACGGTCGGCCCCGGCGCCTTGCCTTCATAGATCGCCGCAATCCCGTGGCCGCCGAGGCCCGTGACGATCCGGTCCGGACCCGTGGGGGCCAGGAACGCCCGAACGTCCCGTGCCGTCTGACCTTCCTCCCTGGAGAGTTCAGGTGTGCGGTGGAGCTTGCGCCGAAACGCCACCAGATCGACCATGTCCTCGTTGGTCAAAACCATGGATCGCCTCCATGCCGGAGCATGACGGGAGCAGAACCGCTCGACCGACGACAGCCCGGCCTGTTTCGGCCCGACGTTATGGCCCAAAGAGCCGGCCTTGATCAAGTCGTCGAAAAGTCGGTGTCGACGGATCAATCGGGGTTCCCATCGTGGCTGGAGATCCCAGATTGCTGAGTGCGCCGGGTCACGTTAGGTTACGCCAGAAGCTCCCGGAAATTCCCATCGATGCTCGCCTCATGAACCTGTTCGCCTTTGGCCTCGGCTATTCCGTCCGCCAGTTCCTCAGCTTGTACCGCGAGCGATTCAAAGAGATCGGCGGCACGGTGCGCTCGCCGGAGAAAGCCCGGGCGATGGCGGCCGAGGGGATCCAAGCCTATCGGTTCGACGGTTCCGGCTACGATTCCGGTATTCTCGAGAGGATCGCCCGCGCGGATGCGCTCCTCGTCTCCGTGCCTCCCGCCAGTGAGACGGACCCGGTGCTGGAGCATTTTGCCGAGGCGATCGCGTCGTCGGCGCCTCGTCTGCGCTGGATCGGCTATCTGTCGACGGTGGGCGTCTACGGCGATGCAGGCGGCGCCTGGGTGGACGAGACGACGCCGCCCAACCCGGCGACGCTCCGCTCCCGCCAACGCATCGGCGCCGAACGGCAATGGCTCGCGCTCGGCGAGAGTGCTCCCTTTACGGTGCAGATCTTCCGGCTCGCTGGCATCTATGGTCCGGGCCGCAACGCCCTGGTGAAGATCGTGGACGGCACCGCCAAGCGCATCGTCAAGAAGGGGCAGGTGTTCAACCGGATCCACACGGCCGACATCGCCCAGGTGCTTATGGCCTCGATCGAACGTCCAAGCCGGAATGCCATCTACAACGTCGCCGACGACGAGCCGGGCCCGCCGCAGGACGTCATCGCCTATGCGGCCGAACTGCTCGGACGCGAACCTCCGCCTGAGGTTCCATTCGAGGAAGCCGACCAGACGCCAATGGCGCGCTCGTTCTATTCGGACAACAAGCGCGTTCGGAACACGCGCATCAAGACGGAACTCGGCGTGAGGCTCCGCTACCCCACCTACCGCGAGGGCCTGCAGGCTCTCCTCGACGCCGGCGAGGGACTACGCGGGAGCGCTGACGTCGGCGGACCGAGATAATTTTTTGCCCAAGGCCATCACGAGCGGCTTGAGATGATAGCTGTCCTGCGGCATCGCGCCGACCGGCCAACCGGCTTTCTCGACAGCCTCCGCTGTCACCGGTCCGACAGCGGCGACCATGATCCGCTGCATGGCCGTGTCGAGTTCTGCCGCCAGTGAGAACCGCCGGGCAACCTCCTGCAGCCGCCGCACCTGCGCCGTGCTGGTGAAGGCGATCAGGTCGACGGTGCCGGACGCAAGCTCACGGATGAAATGGAGGACCCGTTCGTCCTCTTCGTCCGAGGCATAGCGGTAGCTCAGGACCGGATCGACCTGCGCGCCTCTCGTTTCGAGAAAGCTCCGCAAGGTCTCCTCGCCGCCCGGATAGAGCAGCACGCCAATGCACTTGCCCTCAACGCCGAGCCCGGACAGCGTCACCGTCAATCCGGCCGTCGTCGGCTCCTCGGCCATCATGTCCGGCGCGAGCCCGATGCCGCGCAGGACCTTCGCCGGCTTCGGGCCACGCGCGACCTTGAAGGTTCTGCTCAGGGCGGAAATTACCTCCGCTTCCATGCCTCTCCGGCGCGCAAAGCCAAGAAGGCGGGACAATCCCTCCCCCGTGTAGAGAACCACGATGTCATGTCGGCCTTCGATCAGCCTGTCGAGCCAGGCGTCGACCAGGGCGGAATCCTCCACGTCGTGGATCGACACGAGCGGGCAGCGAACGGCGACGGCGCCGTGCCGTTCGAGCATCCGCGTGAACAGGTCGAGTTCCCGGCTCTCGGGTACGGCGATGCGGCGTCCTTCCAGCATGATCACGCCGTCGCGTCGAGCATGAGAGGTTGTTCGAGCCCTGGATCGAGGGCTTTGGCGGCGCGCTTAAACACGCGCCCGATGCCAATGATGACGGGCTTCGTCGGATCGCGTCGCTCGCTGGCCAGGCCGAGATCCGCAATCGATCCCGCCCAGCGCTCGTCGCCCCGCGACACGTTCGACACCATCACGGCAGGCAAGGCGGAGGAGCACCCGGCTGCCATCAATCGCTCGGCGATGGCCCCCGCCGTGCCGCCCGCCATGTAGAAGATCGTGGTGGTGTTCGGATCGGCCAGTCCCCGCCAATCGAGCCCGGCCGGAAGCTGACCGGTCTTCGCGCATCCGGTCACGAAGCGGACCGATTGCGCCATTTCGCGATGGGTGAGCGAAGTGCCCAGAGCAGACGCCAGGGCGATGCCGGCCGTGATGCCCGGCACCACGTCGACGGGAACGCCCGCCGTCTCCAAGTGCTCGATCTCCTCGCCGGCGCGCCCGAAGATCATCGGATCGCCGGATTTCAGCCGCACCACATGCTTCCCCTGAAGGGCCAGACGGGTCATCAGGTCGTTGATGTCGTCCTGTGCGCAGGAGGCTCGCCCTCCCCGCTTGCCGACCATGAGGCGCTTGGCCTCTCGGCGGGCGAGTTCCAGCACGTCCTCGGAGACGAGATCGTCGAACAGAATGACATCGGCCGATTGCAACGCCCGCATGGCCTTAAGCGTCAGCAGTTCCGCATCACCGGGCCCGGCGCCGACGAGCGTCACGCGTCCGACCGTTTGCGCCGGCCCGGATGCGATCTGCTCCAGCACCGTCTCCACGGTATCGCCGAAGGCCTCAGGCGGCCTCCCCTGGAAGGCGAAGTCAGCGAAGCGCTCCCAGAAGGTGCGCCGTGCCATTCCTGGCGACAGCTGCATGACGCGTTCGCGTATGTGCTTGGCGAAAGCCGCCCAGGAGGCGACGGAGGGATGCAGCAACGTCTCGATCTTGCGCCGGATCGCCTGACCCAGGATCGGCGCCGCGCCGTCCGTCGAAATGCCAATCACCACGGGCGACCGGTTGACCACCGACCCGAACTGGAAATCGCAGTAACCGGGCTTGTCGACCACGTTGACCGGCACGCCGGCCTCGTGGGCCGCAGCGGCAAAGGCTTCAGCCTCCCCCTCGTCTTCGAGATCAGCAACCGCGAGAGCGGCGTCTTTCAGAAGATCGGCGGACCAATCGGATCGATGCAGCACAAGCGATCCGTCGGCTGCGCCGCGCGCGAGCAAAGCCTCCATCTCGGAGGACACGTCCGAGGCATAGATGTCGACCCGGGCGCCTGCGGCGGCGAGCAGCTCCGCCTTCCAGGCCGCGCCGGGAGACCCGCCGATCAGAACCACACGCCGGTCCTTCAGGTCGAAGAAGACCGGCAGCTTGGCCAGCCGGCCGAGCCGGCCCGGCTCCGCCTCAGACGGCTTTCTTAAGGGCTGCAGCATCGATCAACCTCCTGATTTCAACGCGGCAGGAGCCGCAATTCGTACCCGCACGCAGAACTTCACCAACGGCTTCCACACTTGCGGCCCCCTTCTCGATAGCTCCCGCGATCTGGTTCGCGCCCACCGAGAAGCAGGCGCAGACGATCGGACCAGGATCAGCCTGATCCGCGCCGGGCCGCCCGCTCAGCAGGCGCAGGCGCTCGGCTCCGCGGATCTCGGGCGCGGACAGATGCGCGACTGCCCATGTCCGCGACACGGCCACCGGTTGCGGCGAGACGAACAGCGCGCCGAGCAACACATCGCCCGCGAAGCTCGCGAGCCGAAAGCTCGCCTGGTCCTGATCGCTGTAAGACAGAGTCTCCAGGCTCTCGCCGCTCCCGATCAGACCGGCCGCGTAGTCAACCCAATCGTCCACCAACCCGGCGCCGGCGAGCTCGAGGCGCCAACCTCCCTCGGCTCGGGCGAGCGCCCAGTAATCTGCTGGGATCATCGCAGGCTTGTTGCGCACCACTGCAAAGCCATACCAAGTAGCCTCAAATGGCTCGATGGATGCATGGGAAAACTTGAGGCCGGGCTGCCCGGAAATCGGATCGACTGCAGGAAGAACCGCCGTACTGATGCGCCCCTGGGCCGTTTGCTGGTCAGTCCAGTGCATGGGAACGAAGATGCTGCCCTTCTGCTGCCGTTCCGTCACGAGTGCGCGGACGACGACAGTTCCCTGCGCGCTGACGACGCGCACCAGGGAGGCGGGCGCAATGCCGGCATCCTCCGCATCGTCGGGATGGATCTCGCAGAAGCTCTCCGCGTAGTGGCTCATCAGGCGCGGCGTCTTCGCCGTGCGCGTCATGGTGTGCCACTGATCACGGATGCGGCCCGTGTTGAGGATCAGCGGGAAGTCCGGCGAGACCTCCTGCCGCGCGACCGGCGTCGCAACGAACCGCCCTCGCCTGTCGGGCGTGTAAAAGTTTCCCTCTGCGAAGAAACGCGTCGTCGCGTGATCAAGCGCCTCCCCTTGCCGGCGCGGCCACTGGAACGGCGCCAGCGTGTCGTAAGCCCTTTCGCTCAGCTCGGCACAGGCAGAGATGTCGAAATCGCGCGCTCCGTCGTTGGCGATGCCGGACAAGGCGGCGTGCTCCCGGAAGATCTCGGCTGGCGACCGATATTCGAAGGCATCGGCAAAGCCCATGCGGGCCGCCACATCGCAGATGATGCGCCAGTCCGGCCGTGCCTCGCCAGGCGGTTTCAGGAAGGAGCGCTGGCGCGAGATGCGGCGCTCGGAATTCGTCACCGTCCCGCTCTTCTCCGCCCACGCGGCCGCCGGGAGGAGCACATGAGAATGGCGGGTCGTGTCGGTGCGGGTGACGTCGCTCACCACGACGAATGGGCACGCGCGAAGCGCGTCCTGCACGACATCGGCATCCGGCAGGGAATCGGCCGGATTGGTGCCCATGATCCAGATCGCCTTCACCCGCCCGTCCCCGACTGCGCGGAAGAGGTCGACGGCCTTCAATCCCGGACGCGTGGGGATGCCCGGACTGCCCCAGAAGGACCGGACCAGCTCCCGGTGGCTCGGGCTGGTGAGGTCGAGATGCGCGGCCAGCATGTTCGCCAGCCCGCCGACCTCGCGCCCGCCCATGGCATTGGGCTGACCGGTGAGCGAGAACGGTCCTGTGCCCGGCCGTCCGATACGGCCCGTGAACAGGTGGCAGTTGATGATGGCGTTCACCTTGTCGGTGCCGACCGCCGATTGGTTCACGCCCTGCGAATAGGCCGTCACCACACGATCCGAGCGGCTCCAGAGCGTGTAGAACTCGCGAAGCTGCTCGACCGGCAGGCGTGTGGCGCTCAAGGCTCCGGGAAAGCCGCAGGCCTGCGCGGTTGTCAGAGCCTCATCCAGGCCCGACGTGTGACGTTCCACATAGTCGTGATCACGCAGGTCCATCCGGTCGAGATGGTCGAGCAGACCCGCAAACAAGGCGACATCGGAATTGGGGGCGACTGCCAGATGCAGATCGGCCGCCTCGGCCGTTACCGTGCGACGCGGGTCGACGACGACGATCTTCGTGCCGCGCCGCTCCCGCGCCGCCAGAAGCCGCTGGAACAGGACCGGATGGCACCAGGTCATATTGGAGCCGACGAGAACGACCAGATCGGCCTCTTCGAGATCCTCATAAGTTCCTGGCACCGTATCCGATCCGAATGCCCGAATATGGCCCGCCACCGACGAGGCCATGCAGAGGCGGGAATTCGTGTCGATGTTGGCTGCGCCGATGAAGCCCTTCATCAGCTTGTTGGCGACGTAGTAATCCTCCGTGAGCAGCTGGCCCGAGCCGTAGATGGCGACCGATTCGGGGCCATGCTCCGCAATCGTCGCTGAGAAGCGTCTTGCCACCAGATCGAGGGCTTCGTCCCAGCCGACGCGGCATCGGTCGATTTCAGGATAGAGCACCCTGTCGTCGAGGCTCAGCGTCTCGCCCAGAGCCGATCCTTTCGAGCAGAGACGCCCGAAATTGGCCGGGTGCCGCTCGTCTCCCCTGATTGCGACGGTGCCATCTTCCTGCTGCGTCGCGACGACACCGCAGCCGACGCCGCAATAAGGGCATGTGGTCCGGGTCGGGGTGCCGGTCGCCATGCCTCCTCCTCAGGCAGCTCGGGACATGAGCGCCGAAGCAGCGAGCAGGATGCGCGAACCTTCGATCCGCACCGGGATTTTGTGGGCGCAGCCCTGGTCCGCCCCCTGCGCCTCGCCGCTTTCCAAGCTGATCACCCAGTTGTGCAGCGGGCACGTCACCGAATGGCCGTGCACGATGCCCTGTGACAGCGGTCCTCCTTTGTGCGGGCAGCGATCCCGCAGCGCGAAGAGTGTTCCGTCCGCGGCCTTGAACACGGCGATGTCCCCGCTCGCCGCCTGCACGACACGCGACCCGAGAACCGGCACGTCATCGACGGCGCCCACATCGATCCACTCGCTCATTCCGCTGCCTCCGCCAGGGTGAAGTTGGCCATGGGCCTAAACTCGTGCGCGTCGCGGCCCGCAACACGCTCGGCCCAGGGATCGCTCTGTGCATTGCGCTGGGAGATGACGAAGCGATCGTAGAGATTTCGACGCTTCTCAAGATCGTCGACCACGGTCGCCCGGATCGAGTCCGTGCCGACCCGGTCGGCCCATTTGTACATGCGCTCGAGGTAGTGACCTTGCTCACGGTAGAGCTGCGTCAGGGCCGCAATCACCTCGATGCATTCATCCTCTTCCGGCACCTTGCAAAGCACCTGCGTGCCTTTGATGTGAATTCCGGCCGCGCCAGCAAAGTGGATCTCGTATCCGGAATCGACGCAGACCACGCCCACATCCTTGCAGGTCGCTTCGGAGCAGTTCCGCGGGCATCCGGAGACGCCCATCTTCACCTTCGCCGGCGTCCAGGAGCCCCACATGAATTTCTCGATCCTGACGCCGAGGCCAGTGGAGTCCTGCGTGCCGAAGCGGCACCACTCCTTGCCGACGCAGGTCTTCACCGTGCGCACGCCCTTGGCATAGGCGTGGCCCGAGACCATGCCGGCGTCGTTGAGATCGGCCCAGACCGCCGGCAGGTCTTCCTTGCGCACGCCCAACAGATCGATGCGCTGTCCGCCCGTCACCTTCACGGTCGGGATGTTGTATTTCTCGGCCACGTCCGCGATCGCGCGCAGCTCCCGCGGGTTGGTCAGCCCGCCCCACATGCGCGGCACGACGGAATAGGTGCCGTCCTTCTGGATGTTGGCGTGGACGCGCTCGTTGATGAAGCGCGAGCGCCCATCGTCCTCGTATTCTTCGGGCCAATCGCACAGGAGATAGTAGTTCAGGGCGGGCCGGCACTTGGCGCAGCCGCAGGATGTCTTCCATCCCAGTTCCTGCATCACGGCCGGGATCGACTTGAGCTCCGCCGCCCGGATGAGCCGCCGTACGTCGTCGTGGCCGAGATCGGTGCAGCCGCACAGGGGCTCGATCGTGGACTTCGCGAACTTGTCGCCGAGCGTCAGGGTCATCACCTGCTCGACGAGGCCGGTGCAGGTGCCGCAGGAGGCGGAAGCCTTCGTGTGCGCCCTCACCTCGGTCAACGTGCTCAGGCCCTTGTCGGTGATCGCCTGGACGATCTTGCCCTTGCATACGCCGTTGCAGCCGCAGATTTCCGCATCATCCGGCAAGGCTGCAACGGCCGCCATAGGGTCCAGGGGGGCGCCCCCCACATAGGACTGGCCGAAGATCAGGGTGTCGCGCAACTCGGAGACGTCCGTCTCCTTGCGCAGCAGGTCGAAGAACCAGGATCCGTCTCCCGTCTCGCCGTAGAGAACGGCACCGACGATGCGGTTCTCCTTGAGCACGAGGCGCTTGTAGATTCCGCGGGCGGCATCGCGCAGGACGATGTCCTGCCGATCCTTGGCCTCGCCGAAATCGCCGGCGGAGAACAGATCGATTCCCGTGACCTTCAGCTTGGTGGCCGTGACGGAGCCGGTATAGGTGGCCGTCCCGTCGCCGGCGAGCTGCGCGGCGACCACCTTTGCCATCTCGTAGAGGGGTGCTACGAGACCGTAGCAGAGCCCGCGATGCTCGACGCATTCGCCGACCGAGAAGACATCTGGATCGCTTGTGCGCATGTCGTCGCCGACGAGCACGCCCCGGTTGGTCTCGAGGCCCGCTTCCTTGGCCAGAACGGCATTGGGCCGGATGCCAACCGCCATGACGACGATATCCGCCGGAAGCTCCGTACCGTCGTCCAGTCGGACGCCGGTGACACGGTCCTCGCCCAGGATCGCGTGGGTGTTGGCCTTGCAACGAACGGCGATGCCACGGTCCTCGAAGGCCTTCTGCAGCAGGTAGCCGGCGGACGGGTCCAGCTGGCGCTCCATCAGGGTCGGCATGAGGTGGAGAACAGTCACCTCCATGCCCTGCGCCTTCAGGCCTGCGGCCGCTTCCAGTCCGAGCAGACCGCCGCCGATGACGATGGCACGCCCGCCATTTTGAGCCGCTTCGAGCATCTTGTTGACGTCGTCGAGATCGCGATAGGTGACCACGCCCGGCAGGGTGGCGCCGGGAATCGGAACGACGAAGGGCATCGATCCGGTGGCAACGAGGAGCTGGTCGTATTCCGCAACCGTGCCGTCCGCCGCAACCACGCGCTTGGCGGCGCGGTCGATCTCCACCACCTGCTTGCCGCGATGAAGCGTGATGCCGTGCGTCTCGTACCAGGCATCGTCATGGATCAGGATGTCTTCGTAGGCCTTCTCGCCGGACAGAACGGGCGAGAGCATGATGCGGTTGTAATTCACACGCGGCTCGGCGCCGAAGATCGTGACCTCGTAGGCGCCGGGTGCGCGCGCGAACAATTCCTCCAGGGCGCGGCCGGCGGCCATGCCGTTGCCGATGACGACCAGCTTCTTGGGCATCGTCACTCTCCTTACGCTGCGAGTGTCGGGGCCCGGTGGCGTGCATAGAGGAACTCCAGCACGGCTGCTCGGGCATCGTTGTAGGTGGGATTGCCGACCAGTTCGAGGCGCCTGCGAGGGCGCTCTAGATCGACCCTCAGATCCTCGCCGATCGTGGCGGCTGGCCCGTTCGTCATCATGACGATCCGATCGGAGAGCAGCACGGCCTCGTCCACGTCGTGCGTGATCATGATGATCGTGTTGCCGAGCCGGCTGTGGATCTCCATGACCTGATCCTGGAGATGGGCTCGCGTCAGCGCATCCAGGGCACCGAAGGGCTCGTCGAGCAGCAGGATCTTCGGTTCCATGGCAAGCGCCCGAGCGATGCCGACGCGCTGCTTCATGCCGCCGGAAATCTCGTGCGGCCGCTTGTTCTCGGCATGGGCCATGTGGACCAGTTCGAGATTGTGCCGGATCCAGTCGCGGCGCTCCGCCTTCGACTTCTTGCCGCGGAAAACCTTGTTGACCGCAAGCTCCACGTTCTCGCGCACCGTCAGCCAGGGCAGGAGCGAGTGGTTCTGGAACACCACGGCGCGGTCCGGTCCCGGACCGCTCACGGCCCTGCCCTCCAGGAGCACGCCGCCCTGACTCGGCTCGAGCAGGCCCGCCACGATGTTGAGCACGGTCGACTTGCCGCAGCCGGAATGGCCGATGATCGAGACGTACTCGCCTTTGTCGATGGAAAGGTTCACATCCCGCAGCACTTCGGTGCTCGCGCCGGCACGCTGGAACGAGATGCCGACATGATCGATCTTGAGATAGGCCATGATCCTTCTCCGTTATTGCGCAGCCGTGCCGCGGGTGAGCAGATGGCCGACTGCCGCGATGGAACGGTCGAGCAGGAAGCCGACCACGCCCACATAGACCAGAGCCACGATGATGTCGGAGATGAGCGAGGAGTTCCACGCATCCCAGATGAAGAAGCCGATGCCGACGCCGCCGATCAGCATCTCGGCCGCCACGATGGCGAGCCACGACAGTCCGATTCCGATGCGAAGGCCGGTGAACATGTGCGGCACCGTGGCCGGCACCATGATCCGGGTGAAGAACTCGATGGGTGAGAGGCGCAGGACCTTGGCGACGTTGCGATAATCCTGCGGGATGTTGCGAATGCCCACCGACGTGTTGATCAGGATCGGCCAGACGCTCGTGATGAAGATCACGAAGATGGCGGAGGGCTGCCCGTCGCGGAACGCCGCCAACGAGAGCGGCAGCCAGGCCAGCGGCGGGATGGTGCGCAGGACCTGGAACACCGGATCGAGGCCGCGCATGGCCAGCGTCGACTGGCCGAGCAGGACGCCTAATCCGATGCCGACGATTGCGGCCAGGACATAGCCATAGCCGACGCGGACCAGGGACGCGCTCACGTGCCAGAAGAGGCCCTGGTCGATGCCGTTGCCGATCTTGAAGGGATGGACGATGATCTCCCAGCTCTCGTCGATCACCTTCAGCGGGCTCGGCAGCGCCGAAGTCGGGCTTGATGCCAGCATCTGCCAGAGGATGAGCAGGAACGCGATGGTCAGCACCGGCGCTGCCAGCTGCGTGACGATGCCGGTGCCGGTGCGAATGGCACGGGAGAGCGCGCTGACCGGCTTCGGCGCCAGCGGATGCAGGGCGGCCTGCTGGGCTGGTGGCATTGCCTTCGGGTTCGGGAGAGCGACGACGCGGGCGGAGTGAACCATGAGCCTGTTCTCCAAGACTTACGCGATGCGTTTGATGGGCAGGCTGGCGAGATAGGCCTGCGGATTGTCCGGATCGAAGACCTTGCCGTCGAAGAAAGTCTCCTTTCCGCGGTTGTCGCTGGCCGGAATGTCGCTCGCGGCAATGCCGAGCGTCTTGGCCGCCTCGCGCCAGAGATCGGCACGGTTGACCTTGTCGACGAGCGCCCTCGCATCGGTGTTCGTGTCGAACTTGCCCCAGCGCATGTTCTCGGCGATGAACCAGAGATCGTGCGACTTGAACGGGAAGGAGGCGTGATCACGCCAGAACTTCATGATCCCGGGCGAGTCCTTCACGACCTTGCCCTCGATGCCGTAATCGTACTCGCCCTTCTGGCGCGGCAGGATGTCGGCAACGGGCACGTTGAACCAGGCGCGGGTACCGACGATCTTGCACATCTCCTCGCGGTTCTCGAGCTTGTCGCACCAGACCTGCGCTTCCATCACGGCCATGAGCAGAGCGCGTGCGGCCTTCGGGTGCTTGTCCACCCAGGCGGCGCGCAGACCAAGCGCCTTTTCCGGATGCTTGTTCCAGATCTCGTAGGTGTTCGCCGCCGTGTATCCGAGCTTCTGGTTGATGAGCTGCGCGTTCCAGGGCTCGCCGACGCAGAAGGCGTCCATGGTGCCGACCTTCATGTTGGCGACCATCTGGGGCGGCGGCACCACGATGGTGGACACGTCCTTGTCGGGATCGATGCCGCCGGCGGCGAGCCAGTAGCGGATCCAGAGATCATGCGTGCCGCCCGGGAAGGTCATGGCGACCTTTGGGTCGCCGCCTGCCGCACGCTTCTTCGCAAAGGCTTCCTTCAGAGGGGATGAATCGAGCCCAAGCTTCAGGCCGTTGTATTCGGCCGCGACCGAGATCGCCTGCGCATCGAGGTTCAGACGTGCCAGAATGTACATCGGGGTCGGCACGCCGCCCTGCGTCACCTTGCCGGTGGAGATCAGGTAGGGCATCGGCGTCAGGATATGGGCGCCGTCGATGCCGTTCGCTTCCGAGCCCAGCACGAGATTGTCGCGGGTCGCGCCCCAGGAGGCCTGCTTGAGCACCTCCGCATCGGGCAGGCCGTGTTTGGCGAAGAAGCCCTTTTCCTTGGCGATGATCAGAGCGGCCGCATCGGTAAGCGCGATGTAGCCGAGCTTGACCGTCTTCGTTTCAGGTTCCGCACTCTGTGCAAAAGCGCCGCCCGGAAAAGCAGCCTTCGCGGCGGCCAGCGTCAGGATCGCACTGGCGCCGCGAAACACGTCTCGACGGGTGATCTTCGGTGTCTGCATCGTGCTTCCCCTGTTCCTGTCGCGCCCTTCGCGGACGAGACCGATTGAAACTTCGTCTTGGTCGATCTGCCGGAAGCCTCGAGGCTCGATCGGACGCAGATCGCCCATTGCCGGGTCATGCAGAGCCGGCGAAACGCAAAAAACGCCGCGAGATGAACTGAAAGCCGCATAGGTGCGGGTGCAGCTGATCCAGCGACGTCGTTGTCGGGAAACGCCCTTGAGAGGCATCAACGGCCCGTCATCATTGACCGGCCTATCATCGAGAGAGGTCCTGACGTCCTTGTCCGACCTGTCTCACTTAGAAAAGGTATAGAGTGCCCACTTTGTGCTCAAGGTCATAATTTGTGCAGTGCGCCTTTGTTGTGTGCGGTGCAATGCCTAATCTGCGACCGCGGGATTGATCGCGGTCCGGATGTCGAATCCTTCCACGTAGCCGAGAATGTCGTCGGGCGTGAAGCTGCGGCCATCGATGAACTTCTCCGTCCCCGCTCCCTCGATCTTGCTGTCGATCGGCGGTACGGATGTGCCCATATGCCCGAGCACCGTCCGATACATGTCGGGACGATAGGCCGCCCGGACCCGAGACAACCAAGCTTCGTCGTAGGGAGCCTGTCCCCATCGGATCATCTGGCTGTAGATCCACAGGGCTTGGCTGACCCAGGGAAAATTCGCGTGCTGATCCTGGAAGGCCATGTAGTTCCGAACCTGCCGCGTTCGGCCGTCGGGATCGACCGTAAGTTTCCCCGAGAGCAGACGAAGGATCATTTCGGAGGGGACGCCCACATGTGCCGGATCCGACATCATGTCCGCTAAGTCGCCATGGTTCTGCTCGTCGTCGCACCAGCGCGCCGCGGCATCGAGCGCCACGATGAGGCGCGACAGGGTCTCAGGATTCTCCTCCGCCCATTCCGGACTGACGCCCAGCACCTTTTCCGGAGCGGAGGGCCAGATGTCGGCCTTGGTCGCCACCATGCGCCCGATGCCCTTCTCTACTGCGATCATGTTCCAGGGAGCATTGACGCAGAACCCGTCGATGGCCTGCGCCGTCATGGCATCGACCGTAAGCGGAGGCGGGACGATCGTCATGGTCAGGTCGGTGTCAGGATTGATCCCGGCGGCCGCGAGCCAGAACCGGAACTCGTAGTTGTGCGATGAGAAGGGATAGGTCATGGCAAGGACGAGGGGCTTCTTGCCGGACCGACGCCGTTGCTCGACTACCTGCTTCAAGGCCAATCCGTTGGCCAGGGCGTCTTCCGAACCGTCGAGACCGGCCAGAGCCTGCATCTCGCGGTAGAGCTCCACCGAAAGCGTGATTGCATTGCCGCCGCGCCCGAGGGCGAAGGGCGTGAAGCAGGGATAAGGATTGGATCCAAGATGCAGCTGGGACGCGACAGGCATCGGGCCCAGCATGTGGGCCACGTCGAACTGGCGGAACGCCAGTCGATCGCGGATGTTGGACCAAGAGACGTCCTTGATCAGCTCCAGGCGGATGCCTTCGCGGCGAGCAAAACCCTGCTCGGCGGCAGCCACCAGGACGGCCATGTCGAGGAGAGGAATGAACCCGACACGAACCAGACGCTCGGGGACGCAACGCCCCTTTGTTTTCGAGGGAGTGTCATTCACCGATCCGGCCTCCTGCATGGGACCGCTCTCCGCATTTTCCAAATCCCACATGTGCTTATTTCTCCAGAAGGGACGCTGCCGTCACGACGCTCTGGGCGATGTCGACGAGCTTCCGTTTCTCGTTCATGGCGGTTTGCCGAAGAAGGCCATAGGCCTCCTCCTCCGACAGTTGCCTGGTTCTCATCAGAATGCCCTTGGCCCGCTCGATCACCTTGCGGGACGCGAGTTCGCTGCGCGCCTCGAGCAGTTCGCGTTGAAGACGGTCGAAGGCGTTGAAGCGGCTCACCGCCATCTCTACGATAGGCATCACCCGCTCCTTGCGCAGCCCATCAACCACGTAGGCTGAAACGCCTGCCTCAACGGCCGCTTGAATCATCGACCCGTCGGAGCGATCCACGAACATCGCCACTGGGCGCGACACCAGCTTCGAGACCTGGAACATCTGCTCCAGAACGTCGCGGCTGGGGTTCTCGATGCCGATGATGATGACGTCTGGATCCATAGTGCTCAGGCGCCGGAGCATGTTGGTCATCGTTTCGATGACCTCAACATCAACGATCCCGGCCTCCCGCAGTCCATCGATGAGAATGGCCGCCCTGATGCTGTTTTCCTCGATGATCGCAATGCGAAGAGGCCGCTGACCGGACTGGGTATCTTTGGTCAAGTTTCTTGAAGCTCTCGCTGCATATAGGGATTCAGGTACTAGGCCCCTGAAGCAAGTTTCAGGCCAAAGCTCTGGCCTAGGCGCGAAGTGACAGGGGAAATTGACGATGCATAAAATTTGTGCACGCCTGCCATGAGGCTCGTAGCGGAATCCGCAGGCACTCGCTCATGTGGCGTCTGAAGCAGCACAGCCGACTAAGGAACCATCGCTGAACCAGTTGCAAATTGGTTCAGGATCGGTTTAGCCTTGTTTCGTCCAAAGGCCTCTCTGCGTAACAAGGCTTCGCAGTTGCTGGTCCAACGGCAAGATTGGTTCGCACGGAGCTGGATGCCATGTCCAACCCCGATCTGTTCACGGACAGCTCGAACTTAGCCCTTGAGCG
Source organism: Microvirga sp. CF3016 (assembly GCF_036314085.1). NCBI lineage: Bacteria > Pseudomonadati > Pseudomonadota > Alphaproteobacteria > Hyphomicrobiales > Methylobacteriaceae > Microvirga > Microvirga sp. CF3016. The sequence continues at coordinate 211,779 of NZ_JAYGGM010000005.1, read as the reverse complement.
ATTGAGGGCTCTCCTGGATGACAGTTCTCCCGAGGGAGACAGGCGGCTTCCGCCCGAGCGCGTGCTGGCGGCACAGATCGGTATCGGCCGGCGCGCCCTGCGGCGAGCGCTCGAGGTTCTGGAGGCCGAGGGCCGGATCTGGCGCCACCAGGGCAAAGGGACCTTCCTAGGCCCCCGGCCGACCCATACGCCGACCAATCTGGAAGAGCTGGCAGAGCGCACCCACCCGCTCGAGGTGATGGACGTACGACTGGAAATCGAGCCCGCCCTTGCCCGGCTCGCGGCCATGCGGGCAACGAACGGCGATATCGAACGCCTCCGTCGGCTGGCGGAGAAGACGGCCTCCAGTTCAGACGCAGACGGTCGCGAACTCTGGGACAGCGCCTTGCACCGCACCATCGCGGAGGCCGCCGGCAACTCCCTTCTTCTGGCCATCTTCGACATGGTCGATCGCATCCGGCAGGATACGACCTGGCAGATCCTGCGAGAACGGGCTCGCTCGAGCGAACGTCAGAAGCTCTATGTCGAGCAGCACCGCCGCGTGATCGCCGCCATTGCCCAGCGCGAGGCCCATGCGGCGGAACAGGCCATGCGCGAGCATCTCCAATTGGTGCGGGACGGCCTCCTGAAGGTGATGACGGCCCCCCTGCCCGATCACATCGACGGACAGATCCCGACATTCCCCGCGACGGCTAAGAACAAGGACAAAATTCGCCATGGGACATGAAGTGGCCCGACAAACAACCGCACAGGTTCACACTCCGGGCAATGCTGCCCTTGCCGCTGAGCCGCCGCTGCTCACCGTTCAAGGCCTCTCCGTGCGATTCGACGGTTCGCCTAAAGGCGTGAACGTGGTCGATGACGTCTCCTTCTCCGTAAGCAAGGGCAAGACCCTGTGCATCGTGGGCGAATCCGGCTGCGGCAAGAGCGTGACCTCGCTCGCCCTCATGGGCCTTCTGCCCACGCCGCCCGCGAGGATCGTTGCCGGCTCGGCCCTATTCGACGGCCGGGATCTCCTGACGCTCTCCGAGCGCGAGAGGGCGGATCTTCGCGGCGACAGGATGGCCATGATCTTCCAAGAGCCAATGACATCGCTCAACCCTGCCTTCACCATCGGCGACCAGATAGCCGAGGGCATCGTCCGCCACCGCGGGGTCTCCAAAGCTGAGGCCATGGAGCGGGCGCTCGACATGCTGAAGAAGGTGCGCATTCCGGCGCCCGAGAAGCGCCTGCGCGCCTATCCGCACGAGATGTCGGGCGGCATGCGTCAGCGCGTCATGATCGCTATGGCGCTCGCCAACGACCCGCAGCTCCTGATCGCCGACGAGCCCACCACGGCTCTCGACGTCACCATCCAAGCTCAGATCCTCACTCTCATCCGGCGTCTCCAGGAGGAGACCGGCACCGCGATGATCCTCATCACCCATGACCTCGGCGTAGTGGCGGAAGTCGCGGACGAAGTCGCCGTGATGTATGCGGGCAAGGTCGTTGAGAGCGGCCCCGTTGAGGCGATCTTCGATGATCCGCAGCACCCCTACACCATTGGCCTCATGGGCTCGGTCCCATCCCTCGGGCGTCGCCAGGGCCGGCTCGCCACCATTCGCGGCACGGTGCCTCCGGCAGAGCTGATGCCCAAAGGCTGCCGTTTCACGCCGCGCTGCCCGTTCTCGGACACCCATTGCGCGAACGATCCGCCGCCGCTTGCGGAGATCAAACCGGACCACCGGGCGCGATGCTGGTACGCCCCTCTCGAACTTCACCGTGGAGCCGCTTGATGAGCGTGGTGAACGACAACGACATCATCCTCGAATGCGTCGGCCTCAAGAAGCACTTCGGAAGCGGCGGCCTGCTCTCCTCGCCGACCGTCGTGCGGGCCGTCGACGGCGTATCGCTGGGTATCCGGCGCGGCGAGACCTTCGCCATCGTGGGCGAATCCGGCTGTGGCAAGTCCACCCTGGGCCGCCTCCTGCTGCGCCTGATCGAGGCGACAGCGGGCGATGTGCGCTACGACGGGCGCTCGATCCTGAAGCTCGACAAGAGCGAACTGCGCAAGCTGCGACGCGAGCTGCAGATCATCTTCCAGGATCCCTATGCCTCGCTCAACCCACGAATGAATGTGGGCGACATCATCGCGGAGCCGATCTGGCTGCACAATCTCGCCGCCGGCCGGGAGAAGCGGGAGCGCGTGGCGGATCTCATGCGCACGGTCGGACTCCTACCGACCCATGCGGACCGCTACCCGCACGAGTTCTCCGGCGGCCAGCGCCAGCGCATCGGCATTGCCCGCGCCCTCGCGGGAGATCCGAAGCTGATCGTCGGCGACGAACCGGTTTCGGCTCTCGACGTGTCGATCCAGGCGCAGATCATCAACCTGCTCGAGGACCTGAAGGACCGATTCGGCTTGACCCTTGTCATCGTGGCGCATGACTTGGCCGTAATTCGCCATATGAGCGACCGGGTCGCCGTGATGTACCTAGGCGAGATCGTTGAGCTGTCGGATACCGATGCGCTCTTCGACAATCCGTTGCATCCCTATACCCAGGCGCTCCTCGCTGCGATTCCCGTCCCGAGCCCGACGAACCGGCAGCCCAAGGCGCTGCTCCAGGGTGACGTGCCGAGCCCCGCCACGCCCCCCTCGGGCTGCCGTTTTCATACGCGGTGCCCTCATGCCCGGGCCGTCTGCAAGGAACAACATCCTGCTCTCGAAACGACACCGGACGGGCGGCAGGTGGCCTGCCATTTCTGGCGCGAAATCCAGGGAGCGGGGGCTGGATCCATCAGCGCACCGCCCCCGAGCGCGGCGCTCGCCAAGCGCCTGGCGCTCTACCGAACTTGGCGTGAACGGCAGGATAAGCCCGTCACGGCGAGCCCTTGAACTCAGAGGACGACATCCAGAGGACGATTGGAGGACAAAGGAATGAAGAAGAGACTGCTCTTGGCCTTGGCTGCCGGGCTCATGATGAGCACCGCGGCCTCCGCACAGACCCTGCGCATCGGCCTAAACGAGGATCCCGATGTGCTCGATCCACACCGCGCGCGCACCTTCGTCGGGCGTATCGTGTTCACGTCGCTGTGCAACAAGCTCGTCGACATCACGCCCGACCTGAAATTCACGCCAGAACTCGCCACCGAGTGGAGCTGGAGCGATGACGGCAAGTCGCTCACCTTCAAGCTGCGTCCTGGGGTGAAGTTCCACGACGGCGAGCCCCTGAACGCAGCCGCTGTGAAGGCCAATATTGATCGTGCCCGCACCTTGCCGGATTCCCTGCGCAAGAGCGAATTAACCTCCGTGGACAATGTCGAGGCCGTCGATGACCTGACCGTGAAGGTCAATCTCTCCCGCCCGGACGCGACCCTGCTCTCGCAGCTCTCCGACCGTGCCGGCATGATCCTGTCGCCGAAGGCCTTCGCATCCTCAGATTTCGGCCAGAAGCCGGTTTGCTCTGGCCCCTACAAGTTCGTCGAGCGCGTGCAGAACGACCGCATCGTGCTGGAGAAGTTCGCCGACCACTGGGACGCCAAGAACTTCAACTTCGAGCGCATCGTGTTCCAGCCCATTCCAGATACGACCGTCCGCCTCGCCAACCTCCGCTCCGGCAATCTCGATTTGATCGAGCGGCTTGCGCCGAGCGACGTTCCGGCGGCGAAAGGCGATTCCAACCTGGTCTTCGCTCCGGTTTCCGGCATCGGCTACCAGGGCCTGACCATCAACACGAACAACGGCGAGCGCGCCAAAAGCCCCCTCGGCCGGGACAAGCGGGTCCGTCAGGCCTTCGAGCTGTCGATTGACCGCAACGTGATCAACGAAGTCGTCGGAGCGGGCATCTATCCGCCCGCCGGCCAGCCATTCCCGCAGGCCAGCCCCTACAACAATCCGAAGTTTGGCCCGACGACACGCGACGTCGCCAAGGCGAAGCAGCTCCTGAAGGAAGCTGGAGTCGATCGGGTGAAATTCGAGCTGACCTTCGGCACCAGCACCACAACTCAGCAGATCGCCGAGATCATTCAGGCGATGGCTGCGGAGGCCGGCTTCGATATCTCGCTGCGCCCGACCGAATTCGCGGCCATGCAGAAGGAGGCCCAGGCCGGCAACTTCGACGTGAACGTGATCGGCTGGTCCGGTCGCGTCGATCCCGACGGCAACATTCATGCCTTCGTGACATGCAAGGGCGCCCTGAACGACGGCCGTTACTGCAATGAGCAGGTGGATAAGCTCCTGAACGACGCCCGCGTCACCAACGACGAGGCCAAGCGGAAGCAGCTCTACGACGCCGCACAGGAGATCCTGAAGCAGGATCTGCCGATCATCTATACCTACTATCAGCCCTGGCCCTTCGTTCATACGAAGAAGGTCCAGAATTTCAAGCCCTATCCGGATGGCATGATTCGCCTGAAGGGTGTCAAGCTCGCTTCCTAAGACGACCAAGTCCGCGTGCCCGGTCTAACGATCGGGCACGCCCTGGCCCTTCCTTGCTACAGGTTTCACGAGCTGATGCTGCGCTACATCGGACGACGAATACTGATTGCCATCCCGACGCTAATTATCGTGTCGATCCTGGTCTTTGCCCTGCAGAAGCTCCTGCCCGGCGACCCGGTGCTGACCATGGCGGGCGAAGAACGTGATCCGCAGGTGCTCGCTTATCTGCGCGACAAGTATCGCCTGGATGACCCGATCCCGGTTCAGTACTTCGCCTGGATCGGATCAGCGCTCACCGGCAATCTCGGGATTTCGCTGCGCACCGACATCCCGGTGCTCGACCTCATCCTCAGCAAGCTTCCCGTGACGCTCGAACTCGCCATTATGGCCATGATCGTGGCGCTCGCCATCGGCATTCCCACCGGGATCATCTCGGCCGTGAAGAAGGGAACGACGGTCGACTACACGGCTAACGTCATTGCTCTGTCCGGGCTGTCCATTCCCAATTTCTGGCTCGGAATCATGCTTATCATGCTGGTTTCGGTCCGCTGGCAGCTCCTGCCCGCCTCCGGCTATGTGCCGCCGACCGAGGATCTTTGGCTCAACATCAAGACCATGCTTATGCCGGCCTTCGTGCTCGGCACCGGATTGGCTGCGAGTCTCATGCGTCACACCCGCAGCGCCATGCTCGGCGTGATGCGGTCCGATTACATCCGCACCGCCCGCGCCAAGGGACTGCTGTCACGAAAGGTCATTCTGAAGCATGCCTTGCGCAATGCGCTCGTGCCCATCGTGACTCTCTCCACCCTGCTCTTCGGTGAGCTCCTGGCCGGCGCCGTGCTCACGGAGCAGATCTTCACCATACCGGGCTTCGGCAAGCTCATCGTCGATGCGGTGTTCAACCGAGACTACGCCGTGGTGCAGGGCGTCGTCCTTTGCACGGCGGTCGGCTTCATCTTCATGAACCTCCTCGCCGACGTCCTGTACGTTCTCGTCAATCCCCGCCTGAGGCACGCAGCATGACCGCCACAGCCGTTATCGCCGATGAGGTCGCGCTGCCGAAGAAGCGCAGCCGCGTCCTCGCCAAGTTCCTGAAGAACAAGAGCGCCGTGCTCGGCGGCGCCATCGTGCTGTTCTTCGTGCTCGTCGCCCTCGTCGGGCCGTATTTCGCGCCGTATGACCCGATCAAGCCGAGCTTCACGAGCATTCGCAAGGCGCCGTCCGCTCTGTTCTGGTTCGGTACCGACGAACTCGGGCGAGACCTTCTCTCCCGCATGCTCTGGGGCGCCCGCGCCTCCATCATGGCCGGCGTGGTCTCCGTCACCATCGCGATCGTCCTCGGCGTTCCGTTCGGGCTTGTCGCAGGCTATTTCGGCGGCTGGATCGACGCCGCGATCTCGCGCGCCACCGACGCCATGCTGGCGATCCCGTTCCTCATCTTCGCCATCGCGCTGGCAGCGTTTCTCGGCCCTAGCCTCACCAACGCAATGATCGCCATCGGTCTGTCCGCCATGCCGATCTTCATCCGCCTCACCCGTGGCCAAGTTCTGACCGTGAAGGCTGAGGATTACGTCGAAGGAGCGCGGGCCATCGGTCTGCCCGATTTCTGGATCTTGGTGCGTTATGTTCTGCCGAACGTCCTGCCGCCAATCCTGGTCCAGGGCACACTCACCATCGCGACCGCCATCATCGCGGAGGCGAGCTTGTCCTTCCTCGGTCTCGGCCAGCAGCCGCCCAATCCCTCCTGGGGCTCGATGCTCAACACCGCCAAGAACTTCATGGATCAGGCTCCCTGGATGTCGATCTTCCCGGGCTCGGCGATCTTTCTGATCGTGCTTGGCTTCAACCTTCTCGGCGACGGCCTGCGCGACGCGCTGGATCCGCGCGAGCAATAATCTACGCCAACTTCGGATAAGAGATCATGTTTACGACCCGTCCAGAGATCCTCGGCACCTTCGGCATCGTTACCTCCACCCATTGGCTCGCGTCCGCGGCGGGCATGTCGATGCTCGAAAAAGGCGGTAATGCCTTCGACGCCTGCGTCGCTTCCGCCTTCGTGCTGCAGGTCGTCGAGCCGCATCTGGTCGGGCCATCGGGCGAAGTGCCGGCTGTGTTCTATTCGGCGAAGACGAAGAAGGTCGAGGTGCTCTGCGGCCAGGGCACGGCTCCGAAAGGCGCCACCATCGCCCATTACAGGAATGAGGGCCTCAAGCTCATTCCCGGAAACGGCCTGCTCGCCACCGTCGTGCCCGGCGCCTTCGATGCCTGGATGCTGCTGCTGCGCGACCACGGTCTTCTGTCGCTGAGGGATGTGCTCGAGCCTGCCATCTACTATGCCGAACAGGGTCACCCTCTGCTGCCGCGCGTGTCGGACACCATCAAGGGCCTGAAGGAGTTTTTCCAGACGGAATGGCCGACCTCCGCAGCCGTCTTTCTGCCCGGCGGCGAAGTACCCAAACCCCGCCAGCTCTTCCGCAACCCGCGGCTCGCCGATACCTGGAAGCGCATCATCCGTGAGGGCGAAGCCAAGGGCAGCGACCGCGAGATTCAGATTGAAGCGGCCCGCAACGCTTTCTACAAGGGCTTTGTGGCAGAGGCCATCGACGCCTTCGTGCGCAAGACGGAAGCCATGGATCAGAGCGGCTCGCGCCATCGCGGCGTGCTCACCGCCGACGATATGGCTCACTGGCAGGCATCCTACGACGTGCCGCAGACCTACGATTACCATAACTACCGCGTGAACAAGATCCGGCCCTGGGGCCAGGGTCCCGTCTTCCTGCAGACGCTGGCGCTGCTGAAGGGCTTCGACCTCGGCGCCATGGGCCCGACCAGCGCCGAGTTCATCCACACGGTCGTCGAATCCATGAAGCTGGCCTTCGCCGACCGCGAGGCCTATTACGGCGATCCGGATTTCGTCAACGTGCCGATCCAGACGCTACTCTCGGATGTCTATAACGACGAGCGCCGCAAGCTCATCACCGACAAGGCCTCCCTGGAGCTGCGGCCGGGCCGTGTCGAAGGCTATGAGGCCCAGGTGGAGCGTACGCTCAAGGCACTGCGGGAGTTGTCCACCACAGACAAGAAAGTGTCGGGCGGCGAGCCGACGTTGCAGTCCATGCGCTCCGCTCGCCGTGGCGACACGGTGCATATCGACGTGGTGGATCGCTTCGGCAACATGATTGCCGCCATGCCATCCGGCGGCTGGCTGCAATCCTCGCCGGTCATTCCGGAACTCGGCTTCATGCTCAATTCCCGTGCCCAGATGTTCTGGCTCGAAGAAGGCCTGCCGGCGAGCCTTGCGCCAGGCAAGCGTCCGCGCACCACACTCACTCCCACTCTCGCGGAGAAAGACGGCGAACCTTACATGGTCTTCGGCTCGCCGGGTGGCGACCAGCAGGAGCAGTGGCAGCTTCTGCTGTTCCTGCGCCATGCCCATCATGGCCTGAACCTGCAGGAGGCCATCGATCAGCCCATGTCGCATACGGCGCATTTCCCCTCCTCCTTCTATCCGCGCGAGCAGAAGCCCGGCCATCTCATGGCCGAGGAGACATATGGCGCCGAGGTGCTCGACGATCTGCGGGCACGCGGTCACGAGGTCGAGGTCGCGCCTGCCTGGACGGTCGGACGCCTTGTCGCGGCGAGCCGCGATAAGGACGGATTGCTGCACGGTGCTGCCACCCCGCGCCTCATGCAGGCCTATGCGGTCGGTCGCTGAGGGAGTTGAAGCATGACTTGGTCGATCATCGCCAAGGATCCAGAGACCGGCGCCTTCGGCGTTGGGGTGACCACTAAGTTCTTCGCCGTGGGAGCCCTCTGCCCCCACGGCGCAGCACGGATCGGGGCTCTCGCCACGCAGGCGCTCGTCAACCCGCTCTACGGCGCGGACGGCATCAGGCTCCTGGCTGAGGGGCGAAGCGCCGAGGAGATCGTCGCGATCCTCACGGCCCAGGATCCTGGCCGCGGCTCTCGGCAGCTCCACGTGATTGATCGCGACGGCCGCACGGCCGCTCATACAGGCCAAGATTGCATCGACTGGTGCGGTCATCTCACGGATGAGGGCGTCTCCGTCGCCGGCAACATGCTGGCGGGTCCAGCTGTCATCGAGGCCACGCTCGAGACCTACAAGCGGCGCATGGACCTGCCCTTTGCGGACCGTCTTATGACCGCGCTCGACGCAGGTCAGGCTCAGGGTGGCGACAAGCGTGGCAAACAATCCGCCGCCCTCAAGACCTGGCGCGACGAGCCCTATCCGATGCTCGACCTGCGCGTGGATGACCATCCGGAGCCCCTGGACGAGCTGCGCCGGCTCTACGGCGTCGCTCATGAACGCTTCCTCGCCTTCATGGACGCCATGGCCACTCGGGCCGACCCCGGCGGGATCACGGACCGGTCTTGGATCGATCAGAGGGCCCGTGAGTACCAGGAGCGGCATGCAGCAAGCGCCTCCCTGTAGGGCAGCTCTGCAACGGCCTCTCTTGCAGCCCGGTCGAAAAGATCCTACGGCGATCTCCTCCTCCTGAGATGGACCTTCAGATGTTTGGCATTCCCCTGATCGATCTGGCTTGGCTCGTGGTGGCACTCCTGGCGGCTGGTGCGATCACCGGCCTGTTGGCCGGCGTGTTCGGCGTCGGCGGCGGTGCCGTCGCCGTGCCGATCCTTTACGAACTCTTCCGGATTCTGGAAGTGCCAGAGGAGGTGCGCATGCCGCTCTGCGTCGGCACCTCGCTTGCCATCATCATTCCGACGTCGATCCGCTCCTTCAATGCCCACAAGGCCAAGGGCGCCGTCGATATGAGCATCCTGCAGGTCTGGGCCGTGCCTGTCGTGCTCGGGGTCGTCGTCGGCAGCATCATCGCCCGGTATGCTCCGGCCGATCTGTTCAAGGCCGTGTTCGTGGTCGTTGCTGGTATTTCGGCCATCCGCCTGCTCTTCGGCAAGGACACTTGGCGCTTCGGCCTCGATATGCCGGCTAAGCCCATCATGGTGATCTACGGCTGGATCATCGGGATTCTCTCCGCGCTCATGGGCATTGGCGGCGGTCAGCTCTCCAACCTATTCATGACCTTCTACAACCGCCCGATCCATCAGGCAGTGGCGACCTCTTCAGGCCTCGGCATCCTGATCTCGATCCCAGGTGCCATCGGCTACATCTACGCCGGCTGGCCTCACATGGCAGACTATCCAACCGTAACGGCGTTCCAGCCGCCGCTCGCACTGGGCTACGTGTCACTCCTGGGCTTCATTCTGTTCATCCCCACCAGCACCTGGATGGCTCCGATCGGCGCACGCCTGGCGCATCGGCTTTCGAAGCGCCGGCTTGAGGTGGCCTTTGGCATCTTCCTCCTGCTCGTCTGCGCCCGCTTCGCGGCAAGCCTCCTTACTTAAGCCACAGCGGATCTCCAATCTGGCGCTCCGGATCGAAGATCAAGTGATGGCTGAACCAACGGCAGGACCTCTCCAAGCCTATCTCGTCGGAGTCGGACGCGATGGCCGAGGACGTTTGGCAGCCGATGTGCTCGGCTTATCCGACGAGCGGCTGGAAGAGGTGCATGACTATATCCAGTGGCTCTTTCCCTTGCAGACTCGCAGCGGCGCCCAACCCGGTGCCCCGGTTCTGACGACGGCGGAAATAGACGCGATCAGGATGAACCCGAACGCGCAGAACACTCTCAAGAAGGCCGCCGAACGGATGCTCCGGTTCTACCAGGACACTCGGTGGTGGCTCACGTCTTTTGACCACAATCACCTGCGCATCACGCGGATCATTCATAGCCTGAAGCTGCTCGTCAGCCCGGTGGAGGCACAGCGCTTTCACTGCGCCATTCTCGCCATCAACGAAGCCGCAGGATCGCCCGTCAACGCGCGCAGCCTGCAGTTCTGGGCGGACGCGGCGGACAGCTGATCTGGTCAGGCGAACTGCGCCTCGCTCAGCCGCTTGTAGATCCCGCCGAGAGCCAGAAGCTCTGTGTGATCACCCTGTTCCATGATCACGCCATGATCGATCACCGCGATCCGGTCTGCATTCACGATAGTGGCGAGGCGGTGGGCGATCACCAGAGTTGTGCGCCCTATCGACAGTTCGGCCAGAGCCTGCTGAATCGCCCGCTCAGTTTGCGTGTCGAGGGCGGATGTGGCCTCGTCGAGGATCAGGATTGGCGGGTTCTTCAGGAAGATGCGCGCGATGGCGAGGCGCTGTTTCTGGCCTCCCGACAGCTTGACGCCTCGCTCTCCGATGATCGTATCGAGGCCGGCGGGCAGGGAGGCGATGACCTCGTCGAGCCGGGCCCTGCGGGCAGCTTCCAGAATCTCGGTTTCAGTCGCGTCAAGTCGACCATAGGCGATGTTTTCGCGGATCGTGCCCGCAAACAGGAACACGTCCTGCTGCACGATGCCGATTTGGCTGCGAAGGGAGCGCAGCGTCATGTCCCGGATATCGATCCCGTCAATGGTAATCGCGCCATCGTCGACCTCGTAGAAGCGGGGCAGCAGCGAGCAGATCGTCGTCTTGCCAGCTCCTGATGGGCCGACGAAGGCGATGGTCTCGCCAGCCCGAATGCTCAGGTCGAGGCCGTTGAGAATCCTGCGTTCGGGATCATAGCCGAACCGGACACTCTGATACCGTATGTCGCCGTTGAGCTTGCCTACATCTCGCGCGCCGGGACGATCGGCAATGTCCGGGCGCGTATCGAGAAAGGCGATATAGCGGTTGAACCCGGCAATGCCCTTGGGATAGGTCTCGATGACCGAATTGATCTTCTCGATCGGGCGGAAGAAGACGCCGACGAGCAGCAGGAAACCGACGAAGCCGCCGGCGCTCAGTTCGCCTTGTAGCACGAGGTAACTGCCGGCCACCATGACGACTATCTGGATGAGGCGCATGCTGAGGTAGCTGAGCGAGGTCGAAGCGGCCATGATCTTGTAGGCTTCAAGCTTCGTCTTGCGGTAACTCTGGTTGTCGACGGCGAACAGGCGCCGTTCATGATCTTCGTTGGCGAAGGCCTGAACCACGCGAATTCCGCCGACGTTCTCCTCGATCCGCGCGTTGAAATCTCCCACTCGGCCGTAAAGGGACTGCCAGTTCCGCGTCATGCGGCCGCCATAGCGGGTCGTGAGCCAAGCGGTGAGCGGCACCACGAGCGCCGTGATGATGGCGAGCTTCACGTTGACCGTGAACATCAGGACGAACGCGCCCACAAGGGTCATCACGGCGATGAAAAGGTCCTCCGGCCCGTGATGGGCGACCTCGCCGATTTCTTCCAAGTCCTTAGTGAGCCGCACCACGAGGTGCCCCGTCTTCTGGTTGTCGAAGAACCCGAAGGAAAGCTTCTGGAGATGATCGAAGGCTTTGCGCCGCATCTCGGTCTCAATGTTGATGCCGAGCATGTGCCCCCAATAGGTTACCGTGGCCATGAGGCCGGCGTTGAGGACGTAGACGGCCAGCAGCAACGCCGAGGCCAAGGCGATGAGCCCCCACTGACCGGTTGGAAGCAGGGTGTCGATGAACAGCTTGACGGCAATTGGAAAGCCGAGCTCAAGCAGCCCCGAGGCGACCGCGCAGGAGAAGTCCAGCACGAAGAGGCGGCGATGAGGCCGATAATACGCAAAGAAGCGTTTGAGCAGGGATTGCATGGCGGGACTAGGTAATGCCGGCGGCCGAGGAGAGCAAGCGGGAGCTTGGAGATGCGGTCAGCGAACGAAACTGACAGGCTGTCCGGTCACGGGGTGGTGGATGACATCCATGGCAATACCGTAGATGGCCCGCAGCTGGTTCGGCGTCATGATCTCGTCGGGCGCGCCGCGGGCAACCAGGCGGCCCATCTGCAAGGCCAGAATCTCATCGCAGAAGCGGGCGGCCATGTTGACGTCGTGCAGCACGATGACCACCCCAAGGCCGCGCTCGCGCGAGAGGCGCTGCACCAGCGCAAGTACCTCCACTTGTTGGGCGACGTCGAGCGCCGAAATCGGCTCGTCGAGCAGCAGGAAATGTGCATCCTGCGCCACCAGCATCGCCAGCCAGACTCGCTGGCGCTCGCCGCCGGAGAGGGTATCCACGAAGCGGTCGGCAAAGGACTCGATATCGGTAAGCGCCATGGCTTCCCGCACCTTCTCGCGGTCAGCCGGTCCGAAGCGGCCGAGGGGGCCATGCCACGGATAGCGCCCCAACGCCACAAGTTCCTTGACGAGCATGCCCGAGGCCGGCGGCGTCTGCTGCGGCAGATAGGCGACCCGCCTCGCGAACGGCCGATCCCCCCAGTCGACCAGCGCCCTGCGTTCAAAGGCAATAACCCCACTGGATGCCGGCTGCTGGCGGGCCAGCAGCTTGATCAGCGTCGACTTGCCCGACCCATTGTGACCGATCAATCCGATCACACGCTGGCCGGACAGGGTCAGCGTGAGAGGATGGAGCAAGGTTCGCTCCGGAATCGAAAAGCTCACATCCGTCAGCTCGAACAAGGGATCATCACCGTCAGACTTTGAAATAAAAGCCGTGGACATGAATCTCAGCATGGTCGTGCGGAGGCCGCCGTGAAACGGCGCCTCGCCCGTCACCACTTGTAGCTCGCCTTCAGGGTTGCGACGCGACCGGCGCCGTAGTTACAGGTATACTGCGTGTCGCAGGATGAGACATACTCGTTGTCAAACAGATTGTTCACATTGAGCGCTACCGTAAAGTTGTCGCGGGTATAGCGGATGGCAGCATCGAACACGGTCGCGGCAGGCACCTTCAGGGTATTCTCATTGTCCACATAGGAGAAGCCGACGTAGCGGACGCCTGCACCGAAGCCGAGGCCTTTGAGCGTGCCATCGTGGACGGTGTAATCCAACCAGCCCGACGCGAGAACCTCTGGCACAACGTTGGGACGGTTTCCGATAAGCGCGGCGTTCGGATCATCGGTGATTTCGATGTCGTAGGCCGTAAACGCAGCGATCGCCTTCAAGCTCTCGGTGATATTGGCCTGCGCTTCGATTTCGAAGCCACGGGAGCCGACCTCGCCCAATTGAGCCTCAAAGAAGAGGTGCTCAGGATCGGACGTCAGAACATTCTGGCGGGTGAGGTCGAACAAGGATGCGGTGATGAGACCGTCAAAGAAGGTCGGCTTGTATTTGACGCCGACTTCATATTGCTGGCCCGTCTCCGGTTCAAACCCTTGACCGAAGAAATCGGATCCGATGACCGGATTGAACGAGCGCGACACGGCGACATAGGGAGTCATCCCGTTCGCGAATTCATAACCCAGTCCCAGACGGCCGCTGAACTCACCGGCCTCCTCGCTGAAGTTGGCAGCGCCGACCTTGTCGGTGCTCTTCGTGGAAACGTGATCGTAACGTCCGTTCAGGGTCGCGATCCAGCCGCCATAGCGAATCTGATCCTGGGCATAGAAACCGATCTGGTTCATGGTCAGGTCTTGATCGAGATAAGGAACCGTCGGCCCCTGGGGCACGCCGTAGACCGGGTTGATCGGGCTGATCGGCGTTCCACCGCCGGACGCCTGGATGTGATCGATGTTGTAGTACTTGTAGTCCAGTCCGAGCAGGAGCGTGTGGCTCAGCGGCCCCGTCGCGAACTTCGCCTCCGCTTGATTGTCGATGGACAGGGTATTCACCACCGTATGGTGATCGAACCCGATGCGGTAGAGCAGATAGCCGGGCGCGACGGGCGCCGCCACCGGAAAGCCGGTCGCCGGGTCGAGATAGCCGTAAGGATAGGGACCGCGCTCCTTCGAATCCGTATGGGCATAGCGGAAGTTCTGCCGAAGCGTCCAAACATCGTTGACGGCATGCTCGAACTCGTAGCCGATCATCGCCTGATCGCGGCGGTAGAGATCGACATCGGGTTCGTTGTAGTAGAACCGGCGCGAAATGCGGCCAAAGGGAGCAGGAACCACTGTGCCGATATATGGCATGAAGCCGCCGGTATGGGACAAATCCATGTGCTGGTAGGATGCGAGCACGGTCAGTTCTGTACCCGCATTGGGCCTGAAAGTGAGAGCCGGCGCAATGACGCCACGGAAATCCTCGGCCTCCCGCGTTTCCCAACCACCACCTGACATCTTGCCGGTCAGGCGATAGGACCAGATCTTGTCCTTGTCGAGCGCCCCGCCGAAATCGAAAGCTGCATAACCATTGCCCCAGGAGTTGATGCCCGTCTCGACATAGCGCAACGGCTCGGTCGTCGGCCGCTTGCTTACGAGATTGACGATGCCGCCGGTTGCAGCGCCGCCATAGAGTGCGGAAGTCGGTCCCTTGAGCACCTCGATGCGCTCCAGAATGAACGGATCGATGTAGAAGCCGCCGAAGCCATACTGATAGAGTGGCAGATTGTTGAGAAAGACGCCGGTCTGCCCAGCGTCGAAGCCACGAATGTAAAACCAATCCGTGTCGGAATCCTGGCCGAAGGGCTGTGCGAAAACGCCGGCTGTGTAGCGCAGAGCCTCGTCGACCTTTTGGGCTTGACGATCCTCGATCTGCTCGCGGCCGATCACCGAAACCGACTGCGGAATTTCCTCGATGGGCGTGTCGGTCTTGGAACCCGTTGCGGTGCGATTGGGGACATAGCCGTTCACCGGCCCGGTCGCGCTGCCGCCCTGCCCCTCGACGGTGACCGTCTCAAGAGCGATCTCACCGGAGGCAGGCTGCGCCTGTGCCATGGATTCTCCGCTCGATGCCACCATCACCGCAAGTGAGGCTAGGCTCACTCCCATACTCAACACATAGCGACGCTTCATATATGTCCCCACGGCTTTCGATCGCATGGAGGCTCAGTTCGGCCTCACACGCATGCGCAATCGGCTGATTGCTTGTCAGGGCCACTGACTATGGTTTCCGGTAGGGTCAAGCAAGAGCTATGTTTTAAAACTACTCTAAACAGCGGTTTGTAACGATTTTTAGCAGCGCCTATACTCTTTAAAATCACTACAAACTGAAGCCGATCCTTACAGCTGGAAGATTTGGTTTCAGAAGTTGTGCGCCTCACAGCGCATTCGGGCAAGTGGCGCGGCTTTCCTGCGAGATGCAGTTCAACGACAATTACATTTCCAGCATTCAACAACGAGGATTCTGGAAAAGTTCTAAGTTTCTGTGGTGACTGCAACTTTACGAGAAATCTGTTGACGCAACCGCACGTACGGTTCATCAACCGCCTTTGAAGTGATGACGGATTTGGATCTCCTCGGGACGAATGATGGATGTATGTGAGAGATGATCGATCTCCGAGAAGAGGCGACGACAGAATAGTATTCATCTTAGAACTGGAAGTATAGGTTCCCTTACTATAGCAGCCTGAAGGATCATCTCCTGGTACGCCGAATGCCAATGTCGACTTTTTCAACACAAAGTGCATTCGCGTTGACCCGACGCAGCGTCCTTGGAAGCATCCTTGGCTCATCCATGCTCAGCACAGGCAGGGCTAACCCGCACGAGCGCATTGCCGTTGTCGACTGGGCCATGTTTGAAACGTTGCTCGCCTTGGGGATTGTGCCTGTCGCTGCAACCGAGCTTGTTCAGTTTCGGAAGATTGCCATCGAACCGGATGTGCCCCCGCAGGTCGCCGATCTCGGCCTTCGCGGCTCGCCGAATTTCGAGATGCTGCGTCTCTCAAATCCCCACCTGATCGTCAGTTCGCGCTGGTTTACTTGGGTGCAGCACAGCCTTGAGCAGATTGCTCCTGTCGTCTCCTACTCGGTCTATGAGCCGAACCGTCCTCCTTATGCACCGGCAGAGCAGATCACCGTAGCCTTGGGCAAAAGAATCGGACGCTTAGCGCAGGCGCGAGCCTACGTGGATGCGTCTGCCCTTGAGCTCGCACGGGCCAGCCGGCGTGTCGCCGACAAGACAGCAAGACCTGTTTTCCTGATCAATCTCGGCGACGCAAGGCATTTCAGAGTCTTCGGCGCCGACAGCATGTTTGGCGATGTCCTTCAACGCCTCGGCTTCACGAATGCGTGGACGAAGCCCACCAGTTACGCGGCGACCGCCCCGATGCCCCTAGAGGCGCTTGCAGAAGTGCCCGATGCCTGGATCGTCATCATCTCCCCGGTTCCGCCGGACGCGCGCAGCACCCTCAGCGATAGTTCATTATGGAGAGCTCTTCCGGCCGTAAGAGAAGGACGGGTCGTCACGCTGCCGCCTGTCAATCCGTTCGGCGCGCTTCCTGCCGCGCGGCGTTTCGCTCGCATGTTGGCCGAAACGCTCTCCGCGCCCGGAGCCCAGAATGGCTAGAGCAATGATCGCAAGGCCGTTTGCCCTGGCATGGCTTTTAGCCGCAGCCGTCGCCCTGGGCCTATGCTGGTATCAGGTCTTGAAGTTTCTTCCATTAGCTGGTGACCACGGTTTCGATCTCAACCGCATTCTACTGCTCAACAGCGTCCTTCCGCGTACGATCGTTGCCATGCTGTCCGGTGCGGCGCTTGGACTCTCCGGCGCCCTGTTGCAGCAGGTTCTGCGCAATCCTATCGCCGACCCGTCAACGCTTGGCATCTCCGCAGGTGCGCAATTCGCCATGACGGCGGCTACCCTGTTCGTACCGGCGCTCATGGACGCCGCACGTGAGAGTGTCGCGCTGTTCGGCGGGTTGGCAGTGGTTGCCCTACTTCTTTCGCTTAGCTGGCAGCGGGGGCTTGAGCCGGTCACCGTCGTACTCGCCGGCATGGTGATATCCCTGATCGCAATGGCCTTGAGTGCTACGCTGATCCTCGCCAACGGGGAATACATGATGTCCCTTCTCATCTGGGGCAGCGGTTCGCTCACTCAGCAGGGCTGGGATCACGCTCAAGCAATTGCCCTTACACTCGTTCCCGCCCTCGTTGCGGCCTTCCTCCTGATCCGTCCGCTGGAGATCCTTGGTCTCGATGACGCAAGCGCACGCAGCCTCGGAGTTAATCTGCTGTTCCTGCGCCTCCTGGCTTTGGCCGTCGCCGTGTGGCTTGCCACAACCGTCACGGCGGAGGTCGGCGTGATCGGCTTCGTCGGGCTTGCGGCCCCAACTTTTGCCCGGCTGGGCGGCGCACGTACGCAGCGAGACATATTTCTGGCAGCACCGCTCGTCGGAGCCACTATCTTGTGGCTTACAGACGGCATTGTGCAGCTCATAGCTGGTGGATCGGCAGAAATGGTGCCGACAGGAGCCGCAACGGCGCTGCTCGGTGGGCCGTTGCTCCTCTATCTGCTTCCGCGGCTCCAGCTCGCCCGCCATGCTTCAATTCAGGCGCTGCCTTCAGTCTCGCGGCGAATAGCCCATCCGGCTCTCTCATCTCTTGTGATCCTCATTCTCGTCCTGAGCATGCTCGTCGTGGCACTGCTCCTTGGGCGCGGTCCGAACGGCTGGAGCTTGGCGAGCGGACAGCTTCTGGAGGGCCTTTATCCGTTCCGAGCACCGCGCATTGTCGCAGCGGCTGCAGCTGGAGCCATGCTGGCTGCAGCCGGAACGATCCTGCAGCGGATGACGGACAATCCTCTCGCGAGTCCGGAAGTGCTCGGCATCAGCGCCGGCGCCGGAGTCGGCTTGGCCGCTGTGCTCTTCACGTTATCGGTTCCGACGATGGCGGCACGGCTGATCGGTGCCACCATTGGTGTTCTGGTCGTCCTGGTTGTACTCCTCGCCATCGCTCGGAATCAGGAGAAGAACTCAGAGCGTCTCCTTTTGGGAGGACTTGCCGCGGGAGCGCTCTGCAACGCAATCGTCAACGCAGCCATGATCACGGGCGATGCTCGCGCGTTCCAGCTTTTGGCCTGGATCAGCGGTTCGACGACCCACATCACGTGGACAGAAGCTTCGGTCGCGGTTGCAACGGCATTTGCCCTGCTGGGACTGCTGCCTCTCATGACGCGTTGGCTCGAAATTCTGCCATTGGGAAGTGATCAGGCTCAGGCCGTCGGATTGCCCCTCCGGACGAGCCGCATGATCCTCACCATTTTCGCTGCGGGCTTGACGGCTGCAGCCTCGCTTGTCGTCGGCCCTTTAAGCTTCGTCGGCCTTGTGGCTCCCCATATGGCGAGGCTGGTCGGGTTCGGCCGCGCTTATCACCAACTCCTGGCTGCAATTCTGATTGGGGCGGGAATGATGACTGGCGCCGATTGGCTCTCCAGGATCGTTTCCTTTCCCTACCAACTCCCGCTAGGTCTGTTCGCTTCGCTCATCGGCGGACCGTATCTGATCTGGCTCCTGCGCCGAAATCGTTAGACGGAGCAAAACTGTCCATGAGACACTCAAACACATCGCCGATCCTTCGTGCCGAGGCCAAGGTCGCCCTCACTGGCCCAGTTCAGATTATGGACAAGCTCTGCGAGCACTTCATCGAGCATGGCAAGGTCGATCGTCTCGGACGGTCCGCCCGTGTGGAGTTCGAGTACGGCAGTGCATCCGTCGAAGCAGATGACGACAGCCTCTACCTTCGTGCTGAAGGACCGGACGCAACCGGCCTCGCTTACGTCAAGTGGAGCCTCGCGGAGCACATTCTGGACTTCGTCAAGGGCGAGACCCCACGCATTGCATGGGACGGGGATGGCGCCACGGGCTCCTCTCTTCCGTACTTCCGCGAAATGTCCGTGGTCAGCGCATCGAACGTGACGCCGCGCATGCGTCGTGTACGGCTCAAGGGCGGTGATCTCGCGCGTTTCGCCATTGGCGGAATCCATGTACGCCTTCTGCTTCCGCCGAAACCCGGCGTCACGCCGTCATGGCCGGTGATGGGCGAGGACGGTCGGCCCGTCTGGCCCAAAGGAGAAGATCGCCCGGTGATGCGGATCTATACGATCCGGGACATCGACGTAGAGCGTGGTGAGATCGAAATCGATTTCGTCTTGCACGAAGGTGACGACACGCCGGGCTCGACTTGGGCCCAGCAAGCATGTCCCGGGGACATCGTCGGAGTCCTGGGTCCAGGCGGCGGCGAACTGCCCCAAGCTGACTGGTATCTATTTGCCGGAGATGAAACGGCGCTCCCGGCCATCAGCCGGATCCTGGCGGAGCTCCCCGCCGATTGCAGAGCCACAGTTCTCCTTGAGGTGGCCGATGCGAGCGAGGAACAGCCCCTTCGCTCCGCGGCTGCATTGGATATCCGCTGGCTGCATCGGAACGGAGCGGCGGCAGGAACGACGTCCCTGATTGAAGATGCCATCCGGTCGATTGCTATGCCGTCGAACGAAACCCGCCGCTTCATCTGGGCCGGTTGCGAGCAGAAGAGTTGCCGGTGCCTGAAAAGGCTCCTACGCAAGGAGTGGAAGGTGCCGACCTCGCAACATCAGGTCGTGGCCTATTGGCGTGCAGGCCATACGGCCGACCAAGTGGAACACTAAAGAGAAGCCGCAGGGGACAGTTTCCACTGCGGCTCCCGTCAACGCATCGTCCAGGAGTCTATGCGGCTTTGACGCCGGATAGGAAGTGATCAACCTCCTGTCCGAGGCTGGCGGAGTGCCGTGCCAGTTCCTGAGCGGCCGAGAGCACCTGGGTTGCCGCCGCACCCGTGTCACCGGCAGCTTGACGCACCTCGCCGATGCTGTCTGTGACGACCTCGGTGCCGCGGGCCGCTTCCTGCACATTGCGGGAAATTTCGGCCGTGGCCGCGCCCTGCTCCTCCATGGCTGCTGCAATAGCCACCGAAATCTGCGACATCTCGCCAATCGTACCGGCGATTG
Source organism: Microvirga sp. CF3016 (assembly GCF_036314085.1). Lineage (NCBI taxonomy): Bacteria > Pseudomonadati > Pseudomonadota > Alphaproteobacteria > Hyphomicrobiales > Methylobacteriaceae > Microvirga > Microvirga sp. CF3016. Next base: position 191,729 of record NZ_JAYGGM010000005.1, on the reverse strand, counting down.
CCTGGATCGCCTGCACGGCCTCACCAGTCACCTGCTGCACGCTGGCGATCTGAGCCGAGATTTCGTCCGTCGCGCGCGAGGTCTGGTTGGCAAGCTCCTTCACCTCGGCCGCAACGACCGCAAAGCCCTTACCCGCCTCCCCTGCTCGCGCTGCCTCGATCGTGGCGTTCAGCGCCAGCAGATTGGTTTGGGACGCAATGCTGTTGATGAGTTGCACCACGTGACCGATCTTCTCGGCGGAGCCTGCCAGCATTTGAACGATGCCGTTCGTGCGCTGGGCGTCAACCACAGCCCGCTCGGCAATGCTGGACGACTGAGCGACTTGCGAAGCGATCTCACGAATGGAGATGGATAGTTCCTCCGTCGCTGCCGCGACCGTCTGCACGTTGGCAGAGGTCTGCTGCGAGGCCGAGGCGACACCGACGGATTGATGAGTTGCCTTGTCGGCCACCGCAGTCATGGACTGAGCCGTCGCCTCAAGGTCTGAAGCTGCAACGGACAAACGATGCGTCAATGTCGAAACCTTTGCCTCGAAGTGCTGGGTGAGCTTGTCCAACTTCTGGGCACGGCGCGCCTTCGCCTCCTGCTCAAGGGAGGCCGCTTCATCCGCTTGCCGCTGCGCAAGCAAAGCGTTCCTGAAGACCTGCAGCGACTTCGCTACTGCGCCGATCTCATCGCCCCGCTCCTGATACCCGATGGAGCTTTCGAGATCTCCCTCCGCCAGCCTCTCGACACGACGGGTGATCTCTTTCAGCGGGCGGAACAAGCGCTTGGCGATCAGCACGGCACCAAAGCAGGCAAGGACGGCAATCAACCCCGCGGCAATGGTCAGCATCGTCATCGTTGCCGAGTAGGCATCATGCAAATCTGCAACCGGCACGCCGACGTAGAGAATGCCGTTGATCTTGCCTGCATGATCGAAGGTCGGCTGATAGGCCGTGTAGAACTGGGTGCCGAACAGCACGGTCGGCCCATAGTACGGCTCGCCACGGCGGACAACCGCTTGAGCGGGGCTGTCCGGCGCCAGCGCGGTGCCGACAGCACGCTCCCCGTTCTCCTTCTTCACCGTCGTCACGCGACGGATAAACTTATCCTGCGATGTATCGAAGGTGAAAATCGTTGCGTTGCCGCCGACATAGGACACGGAATCGTCGACGACCGAGAAATCCTTGTACTCGGCCAGCGAGGGGCTCACGATACGTGCCACGCGGCCGTTCTCGACCTTTACCTCGGCGCCGGACATGCGGGCCGCATAGACAAGCGACAGACTGCGCAGATACTGCTCGGCTTTCTGCTGCTGTTGAGACTCCAGATCGGACCAGATCTGACGCGAAGCCGCAAACCACATGGTTCCAGCTGTCAAGAAAATGACCGCGGCAACCAAGGCCATGATCTTCACAGGCAATGTAACTTTATTCAACACCGAAGTGCCCCGACTTATATTGTGAGTTGCCCCACAATACTGCCCCATCGGTTAATGGCGCCCTACTTTAGTAGAAGTTTGTTCATCTTCTTCTAGGGAAGTTCATCAGAGCTGCATTGTGAGCCGCATCAAGGCGAGTTGGATTTGTCTCTCACGTTTCATATTTGCGGCGGAGATAGGCCAAATAAGGAGCGGGATCGAGGGCGCGACCTGTTTCACGCCTCAGCAACTCGTCCCGCTTAAACCGGCGACCGTGCCGCCAGATCCTGCTGCGCAGTTCTTCCGCCAAGACCGAGTACTCGCCAGCCTTGATGGCTCTGTCGAGAGACGGCAGCTCCTTCCGCAAGGTTTCCATCACCTGTGCACCCATGACATTGCCGATGGTGTAAGTCGGGAAGGAGCCGATATAGCCCGTTGACCAATGCACGTCCTGGAGCACCCCACGCGCATCATCCGGTACAACGAGGCCGAGATCGCGCTTGATCGCTGCATTCCAGGCTTCTGGAAGATCAGTCACGGGTAGCGAACCGTCCATGAGCGCGCATTCGATTTCGACGCGCAGCATGATGTGAAGGTCGTAGGTCAGTTCATCCGCCTCGACGCGGATTAAGCCAGGCTCGACGCGGGTGACCGCGCGGTAGAACTCCTCGTCGTTCACATCGCGGAGTTGATCCGGGAAGTGCTTCCACAACTCGGCAAAGTGCAGCTGCCAGAAGGTGCGGCTGCGGACGATATGGTTTTCCCAGAGGCGCGACTGGGACTCATGGGCTCCAAAGCTCGTGCCTCCGACAGCATAGAGACCGATGAGATCGGTCGCGAGCGCGGTGCGGGTATAGGCTGAATCGATGCCCTGCTCGTAAAGACCGTGACCAGTCTCATGAGCGGTGCCAAAGATGGAAGCGGGAAGATAATTACGGCTGTATCGGGTGGTGATGCGTACATCATTGCGTGTAAACGACACCTCGAATGGATGAACGGCGGTGTCTAAACGCCCACGCTGAAAGTCGTAGCCGAGCTTCTCAGCGAGACTCAAGCCGAAGGCCCGTTGCCTTTCCTCTGGATAGTCGCGGAATAGGAAGTCCGAACGCGGTTGAGGGCGAGATCGCGCAACATCTAGTATCGGCAACAGACCAGACCGCAATTCATCGAAGAGGTTCTTGAGGCTCGCCGTGGTTTCGCCCGGCTCGTAGATCGATACCATGGCGTCATAGGGATGCTCGCGCCATCCGATGCAGTCGGCATAGGCGCGCGACAGCTCGACGGTCTTGGCGAGATAGGGCGCAAAGATCGGAAAATCGCTCTTCAAGCGCGCCTCGATCCAGGCCGCCTGAGCAACAGTGCGAAGAGCCGCCCGCTCCTGAATCAGCGCTGCAGGCACCCTCTTGTGGTGCTCCACCGCATACCGCGTCTGCTGTACGACCCGTATCTTGGGAGAATCTTCCGCAAACCCATCAATCGCCTTCTCGGCTTCCTCGAGCGCCCTCTCGGTCTCGGGCGAAAGAAGCAAATCGCGCGCGATCCGGGTCAGCGTTGCAATCTGGTGTCCGCGGGTTTCCGCCCCGCCTGCGGGCATCATGGTGCGAGAGTCCCATGTCAGGACGGAAATTGCATTGAGCACATCGTTGACGGCAGCGATGCGCTCCTGGAGCGAGGCGAGCTGAGTCATAGCTATTGGTCGTCCTGATTAACCGGTACCGCCTGTGTTGAGATGGCAGGCGGAGAAGCGACCGGGGCCGATGGCGACCAACGGAGGCGTTTCCCTCTTGCAGCGCGGGCCTGCGAAATGACAGCGCGGATGGAAATGGCACCCGCTCGGCGGATGGAGTGGCGACGGGATTTCACCGGCAATCGGGCGAAAGTCTTTCCTGCCGACGCCGATGCGTGGAACGCTCTCGAAGAGTGCGCGGGTATAGGGGTGGTTCGGATCGGCGTAAAGCTCGGATGTCGGCGCGAGTTCGACGATGCGGCCGAGATACATAATTGCAACCCGGTCGGAAACATGCCGCACCACGCCGAGATCGTGGCTGATGAAGATGCCGGTCAGATCGAGATCCCGGCGCAGATCCATGAACAGATTGAGCACCTGTGCCTGGATGGACACATCGAGTGACGCCACGGGCTCGTCGAGTACCAAAAGGTCCGGCTTCATGGCGAGCGCGCGGGCAATAGCAATGCGCTGACGCTGTCCACCGGAGAACTGGTGCGGAAAACGTCGGCGATAGCTCGGATCGAGGCCAACGCGCCCGAGCAGATCTGTCACATAGGAATCGGCCTCACGCGCTTTGACGATGCTGTGCGCGACAGGTCCTTCGGCCACCGTGTCGCCGATGCGGATGCGTGGATTGAGGCTCGCGAAAGGATCCTGATGGATCATCTGGACGCGAGTGGTCAGCTTCTGCGTGCGCCGTCCCTGAGCCTTGGCAACAGGCACCTTGTCGAACAGGATCCTGCCATCGCTCGGCGTGTAGATCCCGGAAATCATGCGCCCGAGGGTCGACTTTCCGCAGCCGGATTCACCGACCAAGCCGACGACTTCGCCTTTGGCAACCGAGAGGCTGACATCGGCGACCGCGCGCACGATTTCCGTCCTGGCGCCCGCACCCAGAAGGCCAGCAATGCGCTCCCCGAGGTTGGGCTGCTTTACGAAGCGCTTCGATACGTGGTCGATGTCAAGGAGAGCGGCTGGCATGAAACGGGCTCTATCGGGTAATGGCAAAGGGCGGTACGTCCATTCTCAAAGTGCTGGACAGGCGGTGTCGTCGTGCAAGCCGGTCCCGCCTTGGCACATCGGGGAGCGAAGGCGCAGCCCGGCGGGAGATTAGCCAGGGATGGGGTCGATCCAGGAACCTGAGGAAGCTTCGTGCCGGGCGCGTGCTCGGACGGCACGGACGCGAGAAGGCCTGCGGTATAGGGATGGCGCGGCGCTGCGATGACATCTGCGGCCGGCCCGGTTTCCACCACCCGGCCCGCATACATGACGCAGATATCGTCCGCGAGGCTCGATACCACTGCGAGATCGTGCGTCACCCACACGAAGGCCGTGCCGGTCTCGTCCGCGAGGCGCCGCACCTCGGCCAGAATTTGCCCCTGAATCGAAACGTCGAGCGCCGTGGTCGGCTCGTCTGCGATGATAACGGCCGGGCTGTGCAGGAGCGCGATCGCAATGGCCACGCGCTGACGCATTCCGCCGGAGAGCTGATGGGGGTAGGCATCAAGCCGCTCCTCCGGGCTCGGAATGCCCACCTTGGCGAGCGCGTCGCGCGATCTTGCACGGGCGGCCTTGCGGGAGACGTTGTCATGCGCGCGCACGGCCGCAACCATTTGGGTTCCGATCTTCAGGACCGGATTGAGCGTCATCATCGGGTCCTGGAACACCATGGCTATCTGCGCACCGCGGATCTGCCGCATGCTCTCGCCTCTCAGACGAGTAAGATCCTTCCCGTTGAGGAGAACTTCACCGCCGGCGATCCGGCCGGGCGGCTCGACCAGTCCGAGGATGGAATAGCCTGTAACGCTCTTGCCGGAGCCCGACTCGCCGACAAGCCCCAGAATTCGGCCGCGAGCAACTTCGAAGCTGACGCCGTCCACAGCCTTCAGAACGCCAGACCTAGTCTCGAATTGCGTCTGGAGATCTTTGACGCGAAGAACCGCATCGCTCATCGGCTGCGCCTCGGGTTCAAGACATTGCGAACCTGATCGCCCACGAGGTTGATGGCGACGACGGTCAGCATCAGGGCGATGCCGGGATAGATGGAGATCCAGTACCGGCCCGACAGCAGGAACTGGAAACCATTGGAGATCAGGGATCCCAGCGAGGGCTGGGTGATGGGTAAGCCCAAGCCCAGGAACGACAGCGTAGCCTCTAGGGCGATGGAGTTCGCCACCTGGACCGTTGCCACAACGATCAGAGGCGGCAGAGCATTGGGCAGGAGGTGACGAAACAGAACATAGCGCGCGGGCAGCGGGGTCGAGAGCGCCGCTTCGATGTAGTCCTTGCGCCTCTCCGCACTGGCAGCACCATGGGTTGTACGGGCGAAGTAAGCATATTGCGCCGCCACAAGAGCGGCGACGAGTTGCATCAGTCCCTGCCCAAGCAGCGCCACGAGAACCAACGCAAGGAGGATCGCCGGCAGCGAGAGCTGCAGATCGATGATGCGCATGATGAGCGCCTCGATACGGCCGCCGTAATAGGCGGCGACGAGGCCGACAGTTGTGCCGAGCACGAGCGCAAGGGTGCTGGCCATCACGCCGACGATCAGGCTCGTGCGCAATCCGTAGAGGATGGCGGAAAAGATATCACGTCCAGCTGCATCGGTGCCGAGCCAGTGAACGTAGCCGCCGGAACCGACCTCCCCGGGTTCGAGACGGGCATCGAACAGATCGAGGGCTTCCTGGTTATAGGGATCCTGCGGGGCCACGAAAGGAGCGAGAAAGGCCATGAGAACGACCGCAACAACGACGATCAGAGCCAAGACGGCAACTGGGCTTTGGCGGAAATCGGACCAGAAATGGGAGAGCCGCGTCCAGCCGGTCTCCGCCGGCAATGGGAGGGCGGGTGAACTGCTCATGATGCCGCCTTTACGCGAATGCGCGGATCGAGCTGGCCATAGACCAGATCAACGATGAGATTGATCATGACGAAGAGGAACACCACGAGGATAAGGTAGGCCACCATCACCGGACGGTCGAGCACGGTGATCGAGTCAATGATGAGCTTGCCCATGCCGGGCCAGTTGAACACCGTTTCGGTTACCACGGCAAACGCCAGTGTCGAACCAAGTTCGAGGCCGAAAACGGTCACGATGGGGATTGAGATGTTCTTGAGAACATGAAGGCCGACGACCTTGCCCTCGGACAGTCCCTGAGCGCGGGCGAAGCGAACATAATCGGAGCCCATGACTTCTACCGTGCCCGCACGCGTCAGCCGGATCAACAAACCGAGCTTAAAGAGCGCTAGATTGAACGCCGGCAGGATGATGTAACTCCATCCCGCGAGCGAGGTGATCGACAGGTTCATGCCGAGCACCTGCGTTGTGGGGCCACGCCCGCCCGAAGGAAGCCAGCCGAGTTCAACCGCGAATGTCATGATGAGCAGAAGCCCGACCCAGAAACTCGGCACGCTGAAGCCGAGAACGGAGAACGCCATGATCGCCTTCGCCGAGAGTGATTCTGGCTTGTAGCCGGCCCACAAACCGAGCGGAATGCCGAGACCGGTGGCGATGAGCATTGCAGTCAGCGCCAGCTCCAGGGTTGCCGGGAAGCGCGACCAGATCAGGTTCAGCACAGGCAGACGGTAGATGAACGACTCGCCGAGATCCCCATGCAGCATGTTGTTCATGAACACGAAGTACTGCTCGAACAGGGGGCGATCCAGACCGTAGCGACGGATGAGGGCCTCGCGCAAAGCCTGATCGGATGCGGGATCGATCATCACGTCGATGGGATTGCCGATGGCATAAACGCCGAGGAACACGATGATCGACATCGCGATCACGACCATGAGCGCGTGCAGGATGCGCTGGATAAGAAAACCAATCATGCTGTCTCATGCATGGTGTTATGAGGCAGAGGAGCGAGGAACGGGTTGTCCGACACTCCACGGACTGCATCAATCAAAATGCCGGAGGGAAGGTTTTTCCCTCCGGAACAGGCCAGCCGGCTCGTCTCGGCTGGCTGCAGACACGATCAGCTCTTCGGCTTGATCTCATAGGCCAAGGTTTCCTGATCGACGCGCGGTGGAACGGTGAGCATGCCCTTCTTGGCGGCCCAAACAGTCTGGATCTGAACCGTTGGGATCAGAGCCCGATCGTTCATGGAGATTTCCGTTACTTTTTCAAAGAGAGTACGGCGCTTCGGATCGTCCATGGTGCGTGCTCCTTCCTGGAGCAGCTTGTCCACTTCCGGGTTGGAATAACCCTGCTTGTTGAAGGCGCCGAGGCCGATCTGCGGGTCGGCCGTGTGCACAAGCGAGCCGTAGGTATAGCTGGCCTCGCCGGTCAGCGTGCCCCAACCGCTCATCCAGAGCGAGAACTCGCCTTTCTGCTGAGCTGGAAAGAATACGGTGCCGTTGAGCGCGTTGGCATTCACCTTTAAGCCGGCGCGGGCCCACATCTGCGAAAGCGCTTCGCACACTGCTCCATCGCCCGGCAGGCGATTATTGGTGCAGTGGAAGTCGATTTCGAAACCCTTCGGATAGCCGGCGTCGGCCAACAACTGCTTGGCTTTGGCCGGGTCGTAGGGACGCTCGGGTAGGTTCTTGTTGCCGCCGAAGAAGGTGGCGGGCATCAGCTGATTGGCCGGGCGACCCAAGCCTTCCAGAACGACGCGAACGAGCGTTTTGCGGTCGATAGCGAGGTCCATGGCCTCACGCACCTTCGGGTCGCGCAGCGGATTGGCCTCGATTTCCTTGCCGTCGACCTTCGCCTTTTTTGGAAGACTCTCTTTAACATTGGGCGTGATATTCAGGAAGTAGACCGAGTCGGCCACGAAAGTGTCGACCGACTTGTCCTTCTGCATCGCGGAATAGTCGGTGGCCGGCACGTAGTTGACGAGATCGACCTGACCGGATTTCAGTGCCGCCATGCGTGCTGGATCACTCGGGATTTCCTTGCGAACGACCTTCTGCCAGGGCTGCTTCGCGCCCCAATAGCCGTCGAAGCGCTCCAATACGAGGTCGCCCTTCGGCTCCCAGGAGACGAACTTGTATGGTCCTGTGCCGATGGCGGCCTTGCCGGAGTTGAACTGTTCGTTGCGCGCTTCCATGCCCACGGACTTGGATACAACGAAAAGGCGAATGAAATCGTTGGGCAGAGTTGGCGCCGGCGCCTTGGTCTTCACGTGCAGGGTGTACTTGTCGGCGACCTTCGTCTCTGCAACCTGCTTCGTATAGATGGTCATGCTCATGGGTCCGGTGACCACCGGAATGCGATCGATCGAGAACTTCACGTCCTCCGCAGTCAGTTCCGAGCCATCATGGAATTTTACGCCCTCCCGGATCTTGAACTCCCAGGTGGTATCATCGATCGGCTTCCATGACGTCGCAAGACCTGGCTTCAGTCCGAGGTTCTCGTCCGACATCACGAGCGTATCGAAGATGTGGCGAAGGGCCTCCGCCTGACTTCCGAGGGTTGACCAATGCGGGTCGATCGAGTCGGGGCCGGCCCGAAGCCCCATGGTCAGAGTTTGCGCCGAAACAGAGCCGCCGAGAACGGTTCCAAGGACGAGAGCTGCAAAGAGCGATCCACCAAGCTTGAAGTTTTGTTTCACTTCACTTCCCCTCTTGCTAATACCCTGGCTTTTCGTCCAAGGTGTTCTTATCGATTAGAACGGTAGGTCACCCGGTTGCGAAAAGTCAACAGCGCCTTGCCCAAACCTCAATCAACTGCTGACGCTTATGAGGGCATCCGTTATAGCGGCACGGAACAGACGCCCGATGAACGTATCCTTTCCAACTTGGCGGGAGCCCTTGACCGCTCCCTCCCGGTTCCGCTTGGCATCCAGTTGCGGGGCCTGATCGAGTTTGGCATCGCCTTGGGGGAGTTGCCCACCGGCCAACGTCTGCCTTCGGTGCGGGAGCTTGCGGAGCGAGCCGGCATCGCGCACATGACGGTAGCAACGGTTTACCGCGAGTTGCGTGAGGCCGGCCTGATCGAGGCGAAGCCGGGTGCGGGCACCTATGTGGGCGATGGGCACAACAGCGATGGTCTGCGCTCGGCGGCCATCCGCAAGATCCAACGCCGCATCGAGATGCTCTTCAACGAAGCCGAGCAACTCGGCCTCGCCCCTTCCGTGGTATCGTCGCTGGTGAATGCCCGTGCTGCCCGAGGTCCGACGCCCACTCGCCCACTGCGCCTCGTCATGGTGGGCAACTTCGTCGAGACGACCCAGCAATATGCGAACAGGATTAAGGATTATCTCGGCGCGGGTGATTCTATCGCCGTCACGACGGTGGACGCGCTGCATGCGGGGGAGACCTTTCCCCTGCCCTGCGATATCTGCGTCACCCTCGCCCACCGCCGCGGCGAGGTCGAGCATCTTGTCCCCAGCGGCATCCCGGTCGTTGGCCTGAGCTTTATTCCGGCGGAGGAGACGCGGGCACAGCTCGCTATGATCGATCCCATGGCGCGCATCGGCATCGTGTCGATCTTTCCCGAATTCACTGCCCTGATGAAGCCCGGGGTGCTGCGCTTCGCGCCCCACGTTTCCGATGTGGATGTACGCCTGATCACGGCGCCCGATCTGGAAGCGTTCCTGTCCGATATCGACGTGGCGATCTACGCCAGCGGCGCGGAGGCGACTGTCAGACGGATGCTCCCGCCGGATCGCCAAGCCGTGGAATTCCGCTACGTGCCGGATCCCCATGCAATCCGAGCAACGCTGCTTCCCGTAATCGAGCGGCTGCGCTCGTCCATCGTTTCGCAAGAGGACGTTCCTTCATGAAAATCAGTGAGATGAACTGGCTTCAGGTCGAAGAATACCTGAAGGCGGATGATCGCGCCGTGGTTCCGCTCGGCTGCACGGAGCAGCACGCCTATTTAAGCCTGTCCGTCGACAGCATCCTGGCGGAGCGCGTGGCTTCGGAAGCGGCTGCACCGACCGGCGTTCCGGTCTTCCCCGTTCAGGCCTACGGCATCACGCCCTATTTTATGGCCTATCCGGGAACCATCTCGTTGAAAGCGGACACGTATCTGCGCATCATCACCGACATCCTCGATTCCCTCAAGCGCACGGGCTTTCGTCGAATTCTCTTCGTCAACGGCCATGGCGGGAACACACCTGGCCAGACAGCAGCCATCGAATGGATGGGCACAAACCCGGATTGCCGGGTGAAGTTCCACAACTGGTGGAATGCTCCCCGCACCTTCGACAAGGTGAAGCAGATCGACCCGGTCGCCTCCCACGCCTCGTGGATGGAAAACTTCCCCTGGACCCGCCTGCCCGGGGTCGAGCAGCCTTCCCACCAGAAGCCGATGGTCGACCTGGAACGCATGCGGACCTTCGGTCCCGATGGTGTCCGAGAGATCCTGCAGGACGGCAATTTCGGCGGTCACTTCCAGCGCTCAGATGAAGACATGAACGCCATCTGGGCGATTGCCATCGAAGAAACCCGCGCCCTCATTGAGAACTGGTAGATGAACGACACCATTCTGATCTGGGGCGCCGGCGCCATCGGTGGCACGCTCGGCGCCTATTTGGCCCGTGCCGGCGAAGACGTGCTGCTCGTGGACATCGTCGCGCCCCATGTGGAGGCCATGAGCGGGCACGGCCTCTCCATCGAGGGGCCGGTTGAGACCTTTCAGCAACCGGTCAAGGCGGCGTTGCCGAGCGAGGTCACAGGCCAATTCAAGCGCGTCATCCTGGCCGTCAAGGCGCACCATACCCGCGAGGCTGTGCACGACCTGAAGCCACATCTCGCCAAGGACGGAACTGTCCTATCCGCTCAAAACGGGTTGAACGAGATCATCATCGCCGAGGAAATCGGTGCCGAGCGGACCATTGGCTGCTTCGTCAATTTTGGCGCGGATTGGCTGGAGCCCGGTCGCATTCTGTTCGGCAACCGGGCAGCCGTCGCGGTCGGCGGCCTCGACGGGCAAGTCACAGATGCCGTGCGCGACTATCACCGCCTGCTCTCAATCTTCGAGCCGAAGGCGGTGCTCACCGACAACATCTGGGGCTATCTCTGGGGCAAGCTCGGGTACGGTTCCCTGCTGTTCGCGACGGCACTGACCAACGCCTCCATGTCAGAGAACCTCGCTTCCGAGAAGCACTTTCCCATCTATCACCGCCTCGGGCAGGAGGTCATGGCCGTGGCAAAGGCTCGTGGCGTGAGGCCCTTGGGCTTCAACGGTTTTGACCCCGATGCCTTCATGCCGGGCACCGACGAGGCGGCCGCACGCCGCTCCGTGGCGGACATGGCCGAGTTCAACCGGCACACGGCCAAGACCCATTCTGGCATCTGGCGCGACCTGGCCGTGCGCAAGCGCAAGACGGAAGTCGATGCCCAGATCGCGATCATTGCCACCCTGGGCAAGGAGGCCGAGATCCCGACGCCTGCCATCACCAAGCTGGTCGGCCTGATCCATGACATCGAAGATGGGCGGCGCGAACAATCCTGGTCCACTCTCGATGAGATGCTGAAGCCATGAATCTGGATTTCACCAATCGGCGCGTTGCCGTCACGGGAGCCGCACAGGGGATCGGACGAACCATCGTCCAGTCCCTTGCAGCAGAGGGAGCCCTTGTCTGGGCTCTCGACATGGATGAGGTCGGGTTGCGCATTGCTGCTGAGGCTGGAGCCAGCGCAACACGCACTCTCGATCTTGCAGATCGCGCCGCAGCCGGCCGTGTCTTCAACGAGATGGCGGATAGCCTGGGGGGCATCGACATCCTCGTCAATTGCGCGGGTGGCGTGCGCGGACAGGTGGCGAAGCCCATCGAGGAGGTCAGCGAACAGGATTGGCTCGTCCTGTTCGAAGCCAACGTCCACGGCGCATTCTGGTGCTCGCAGGCTGTGGCTCCGCATATGAAGCGAGGTCAATTCGGACGCATCGTCAATATCGCGTCCGGTGCGGGCCTGCGCCCGAGCCTGACCGGCATCCAGGCTTATACGGCCTCGAAGCATGCTCTCGTGGGACTGACAAAGCAGCTCAGCTTCGAACTTGGCCCCTATGGAATTACCGTCAACAGCGTGGCTCCTGGTTTCGTACTGTCCAATCCGGCAACGCAGCGCCAATGGGAAAGCTATGGTCCCGAGGGACAAGCACGCCTCGTGGAAAGCATCCATACGAGACGCTTAGGACATCCGCAGGATATCGCGAATGCCGTCATGTTCCTGACCTCCGACGAAGCAGCCTGGATTTCCGGACAGATCGTCTCCGTGGATGGCGGACGTTCCTGATAAGATCGGACGAACTTTTAAGCAAGACATTCAAGGAATAAGCATGGACGATATCAGCAACCAACCCTGGGCCTGGGACGAGCAGATCTGGCGTGGGAAGGTGGAGCACGTGCGCGCCGGCCGCTCGATGAAGCCGACGAAGTGGAAGAACGGTGCCCGCTGCGCGGTTGCTCTGTCCTTCGATTCCGACCATGAGACCAACGAGTTGCGTGATGGCGGTCGGTCCATCGGGCGCATGTCCCAGGGGCAGTATGGCAATCGTCAAGGCGTGCCGAGGATTCTCAAGGCTCTCGCCAAGTACGATACTAAGGCAACCTTCTTCGTTCCGGCGGTCGCTGCTCTTCTTTATGAGGACGAGCAGCGCCGTGTCGTCGCGGATGGCCACGAGATCGGCATTCATGGCTGGATCCACGAGCTTAACAGCCAACTACCTTATGAGATCGAGCGCGACTTGATGTTCCGGGCAGCAGACACCCTGGAGCGGATCACCGGCGTACGCCCCGTGGGTCTGCGCACACCATCTTGGGACTTCAGTCCGAGTACTCTGCGCATCGAGCGCGAACTCGGCCTTCTTTACGATTCCTCGCTAATGGCGGACGACGACCCTTACGAGCTGCTGGAGCACGGTAAGCCGACCGGCATCGTGGAGCTTCCCGTGGAGTGGATCCGCGACGATGCGATCTACTTCAACATGCATCGCTTCAACGGCCTTCGTCCATATACGCCGCCCACAGCCGTCTATGACATTTTCTTGCGCGAGTTCGAGCGGGCCTATGAGGAAGGCGGTCTCTTTCTCCTGACAATGCACCCCCACGTGACCGGCTACCGCTCACGCATTTGGATCCTCGAAAAGCTCCTTGAGGAGATCACCCAGCGCCCAGATGTATGGATCGCCACCCACGCTGAAATCGCCGCTTTCGTGAAGGCGGAATGCGTCTGATGGGTCGCTCCCCACGGGCCCGGGATGCCGGTTTCGCCTACGGTAATCTACCGACTGGCGCGCTCAACAGCATTGCCGATGTTCCGGGCGTGCGCGTTGGCCATCGCACGCTCATAGATGGTGATATCCGAACCGGCGTGACAGCTATCATACCGCATGACCGCAATCTCTATCGCGAGAAGCCGGTTGCTGCCGTTCATGTTCTGAACGGCTTCGGAAAGAGCGCGGGGTTGGTACAGGTCGAGGAACTGGGCACCATCGAGACGCCGATTCTCCTCACCAACACTCTTTCTGTCGGAACCTGCTGCACGGCGCTCGTGCGTCATGCCATCGAGCGAAATCCGGAAATCGGTCGCGAAACTGCAACCGTGAATCCGGTCGCTTTCGAATGTAACGACGGTTACCTCAACGATATCCAAGCTCTGGCCGTCACGGAGGCGGATGCGCGCGCTGCTCTGGAGAGCGCTTCATCGCATGTTGCGGTGGGTTCCGTGGGAGCCGGTTGCGGGATGAGCACGTTTGGCTTCAAAGGTGGCATCGGCACGACTTCCCGTCGGCTGGAACTCGACGGGCAAAGCTATCATCTCGGAGTGCTTGTTCTGTCCAACTTCGGCCGTTCTGGAGACCTCCGACTTCCCGATGGCAGGGTCGCCGCGCCCGCTGCGATCAGCGCCAGTGATAAGAGTGTCGTGGAGAAAGGCTCCGTCATCGTCATTGCAGCTACCGACATTCCACTGAGCGACAGGCAACTTAAGCGACTTATTCGCCGTTCCGGTGTGGGATTGGCGCGGTTGGGCTCCTTCTGGGGTCATGGCAGCGGCGACATCGCACTCGGCTTCACCACCGGCAATATCCTGGCACATGAGGAGAAAGCGGATCTCGTGGATCTTCGTATCCTCAATGAAAGCCGCATGGACCTGCTCTTCGAGGCCCTCGCCGACGCCACTCAGGAAGCCGTTCTCGATGCGCTCGTCGGGGCCGGTTCTATGACAGGTCGCTCGGGCCACCATCGCCCGAGCCTCCTTGATGTCCTCAATCCACTCGCACCCGAAGCATGAACATGACCGACAACAACATTGCCGACAACGCCTTCGCCCTTGCGATCCACGGCGGCGCGGGCACCATCCTGCGCAGCAAGATGACGCGGGAACGGGAAGCTGCCTATCATGCAGGCCTGCGCCGCGCCCTGGAAGCCGGGCGCGTCGTCCTAGCCGATGGCGGCAGCGCGCTCGATGCCGTGTCAGCCGCAGTCATGGCGCTTGAGGACGAACCGCTCTTCAACGCCGGGCGCGGCGCGGTGTATACCTCGGCCGGCAAGCAGGAAATGGACGCTGCCGTCATGGATGGCCGGGACCGCTCGGCCGGCGCTGTCGCTGGCATTTGCGGCCCTCGCAATCCGGTCTTGGCGGCTCGCGCCGTGATGGAACATTCCAGCCATGTGATGCTCATCGGCGAAAGCGCCCTGGAGCTCTGCCGCAAGCAGGGCCTCCCCTTCGAAGAAAAGTCCTATTTCTACACCGAACAGCGCTGGAATGCTCTGCAGGAAACGCTCGCCATGCGCAGTAGCGGCGCGGATGATCAGGACGAATCACGCAAGCACGGCACGGTCGGCGCTGTCGCACGCGATCGGCACGGCAATCTTGCCGCCGCAACATCCACTGGCGGTATGACGGCGAAAGCGCCTGGGCGTGTCGGCGACAGTCCTGTGATCGGCGCGGGGACTTGGGCGGACAACGAGACCTGCGCCATCTCGGCGACAGGCCACGGCGAGATCTTCATCCGCTATGCGGCGGCCCATGAGATCGCTTCCCGCATGCGGTATGCGGGTCAGTCTCTGGATGAAGCATCGCGTGCCGTGGTGATCGATATGCTGGCTCCGGTTGGAGGTTCGGGCGGCATCATTGCCGTCGATCATGCCGGCAACGTATCCCTGCCGTTTAATTGCTCAGGCATGTATCGCGGCATAGTCAGGGGCGATGGCAGACTCCTGACCGCGATCTACGACGAGCCTCTCGTCGATTTCCAGATTCCCGAGAGGCTCAAGAAATGAAGCATTGAACCGTGGCGCGCACGGATGAATGATGGCCAGCTCTAGCCAAGGGAGAGCCTATCGTGATCGTGAAATTCGCTTCAGCAGCCGCTTTTCTCGCCAGCACTCTCATTTCATCGGTCGTCCTCGCTCAACAGGCAGCCCAGCAACCGACAGGGCTCTGGTCCGTCTACGAACAAAGTATCAAGGGCGCCAAGCACATAGATCTGACCCATGCCTTCGCGCCGGTCCAGCCCGTCTGGCCGGGGTTCGGCCACGCAGAGTTCAGGGCCACGACGGCAGGCGCCGATATCCCGAACTACGTCCAGAAGGGCGACGAATATACCTACGCCAAGCACGGCTTCGTCGCCACGAGCTACTTGCTGACTACGGATCAATACGGCACGCAACTCGATCCGCCGGCCCACTGGGACGAGTTCGGCGCGACCATCAGCGACCTGCCTGCGACTTACGCGATTCGTCCTCTGGTGGTGATCCCAATCCATGAGAAGGTGGCGGCTAATTCCGGATATCACCTGAGCGTCCAGGATATTCGGGATTGGGAGAGCCGGAACGGGCGGATCCCGGAAGGGGCCGTCGTAATGGTCCGCTCGGACTGGTACAAGGGCTGGAACGACCCGGCCCGCTTTGCGAGCAAGCCGCATCCGGGTGTCAGCCTTGACGCTCTCAAGTTCCTGCATCTCGAGCGCAAGATCCTTTTCCATGGGCACGAGCCTCTGGATACGGACACGACGCCGACGCTCGAAGGCGAGTCCTGGCTCCTGCACAATCACTTTACCCAGGCCGAGGGCGTCGCCAATCTGGACAAGGTCCCCGAGACAGGAGCGTTGATATCCATCGGTTTCGCCAAGCCTCTTGGCGGCACAGGCGGCTATGCACGCTATGTGGCTGTTGCGCCTGCCGAATGGCCGCATGGCGTTACGGTGGCGGAGGCTCCCGGGGCTCCATTGCCGAAACAGCCTGCCCCTCTGCGTCGCGATGAGAAGGGCGTAATGCGTCCAACAGCGGGTGCAAAGTGAGCCCCTGTCCGGGTGGGTCGTTCCGCGGCCCTCCCGGCGCCGGTGCCCTGCGGCTATTCCCTCCCTTACGCAAGGGCCTATATCCCACCGGTCGCGATCCAGCCCTGAAGGAGTCTGCCATGCCGCTCAACGACAATCCTGTCTGGTTCATCACGGGATGCTCCACCGGATTTGGGCGAGAACTCGCCCAATTGGTGCTGCGGCGCGGCTGGCGCGCTGTGGTGACCGCACGCGATGCCAGTCGCGTAGAGGACCTGACCCGCGGGTATGAGGAAAAGGCACTCGCCCTGTCACTCGATGTCAGGAAGCATGATGACATTGCCGCGGCCGTCAAAGAGGCCGAGGCACGTTTCGGCGCCATCGACGTACTTGTGAACAATGCCGGGTATGGGTACCAAGCCTCCATCGAGGAAGGCGAGGATGCGGAGATCCGCGCCCAGTTCGAAACAAATGTTTTCGGCCTGGCGGCGATGACCCGCGCGGTCCTTCCCGGCATGCGGGCACGTCGGCGAGGGCACATCGTCAACATCTCGTCGCAGGCCGGCTTCATCGGCTATCCTGGATCCGGCTATTATGCCGCGACCAAGCATGCGGTGGAAGGCTTGTCGGATGCGCTATCCAAGGAGGTCGCGCCGCTCGGCATCCGGGTGACCTGCGTCGAACCCGGACCGTTCCGCACCGATTGGGCCGGGCGCTCCTTGCAGCAGCGGCGTCCGACGATCGCCGACTATCAGGACACGGTCGGCGCCCGCCTCGAGACGACAGCGAACTACAGCGGCAAGCAGCCGGGGGATCCGGTCCGGGCGGCGGAGGCCATCATCAAGATCGCTGAAGCGAACGATCCGCCCAAGCATCTGGTTTTGGGCGCCATTGCGCTCGATGGAATCCGGGAGAAGCTGAGGGAAACCCTTGCGGAAGTCGAGGCTTGGGCGGAAGCGAGCCGGGGAGCCGATTATGCGGAAAGCGAGCGCTAGAGACGCGATTGCATGATGGGCGAAGCGGCAGCCAGCCGGATGACATCAGAAGCAGCGTTCCGTTTTGGTACGCCTAACCCCTCTCTATTCCCACCACAGGAGCTTCATGGCCATGAGTCTTGAATCCGTTCGCGCCTTTCTGGCTCAAAACGCACCGGATATAGAGATCATCGAAATGCAGACGAGCACCGCTACCGTGACTCAAGCGGCGGAAGCTCATGGCGTTGGACCGGAGAGAATTGCCAAGACGCTCTCGCTGCGCGTGGGAGAGAAGAGTTTTCTCGTGGTCACGAGCGGCACGGCCCGCCTGGATAACCGGAAGGTCAAGGCCACCTTCGGCGGCAAGGCCTCCATGCTGGATGCAGAGCAGGTTCAGGCTCTCACAGGGCACCCCGTCGGAGGAGTCTGCCCGTTCGGTTTGGCAACACCGCTTCCGGTCTATTGCGACATCTCCCTGAAAGCCTTCGACGAGGTCGTCCCTGCAGCCGGCTCGATCCATACGGCTCTGCGCATTCAGCCTCAGCGGATGGCTGATCTTGTAGGCGCCGACTGGGTGGATGTGTGTCAATAGCTCCCCCAGGATGAACGGGTGATAGCGGTCACAGAGATCATCCTTCGACAGAAACGCTCACGGCATCCTCACGTTTCGAGCTAAATGATGTAAAAATTATTCTCGGCAATGGCGAGGCCGGATTTCAGCTTAAGGAAGAGGATGGGCCTGTACTTGAGACCCGAGCCATCTGCGTCATAGGAAATGTAGCCGCTTTTTTTGTTGTAGATTAGATAATCGTCGCCATCCTGCGCTTTACTGCCGACAATTACGAAATCCGGGTCCAACTTCCCCGTCTTCCGCAGCTTCTTGAAGATGCTATTTTCCAGACGGATCATATCGTCCTTCACATTGAAGTCCGTGATCGTATCCACAATGAATTTGGCATTCAGCGCGTTTTTGAAGACGAACGTGTCGCGTCCCCATCCGCCAGAGAGAGTGTCCTTGCCAGCTCCGCCATCGAGAGAATCGGTTCCGACGTCCCCGTAAAGCCGATCATTGCCATCTCCAGCTTGCAGGGTGTCCGCATGCGCGCCTCCATAGAGCGTATCGTTGCCGCTTTGCCCGAGCAGCCGATTGCTTTCGGTACCGCCATAGAGACGGTCGTGACCGGCGCCACCCTCGATGGTATCCCGTCCAGTGTCTCCATAGAGAACGTCACTTCCATCTCCGCCAGAGAGGAGGTCGTTGCCAATTCCTCCATATAAGATGTCCTGCCCGACGCCTCCGTCGATGACATCGTTGCCGCCATCTCCATAGAGGTTGTCGTCACCCTGGAGACCATAAATCACGTTGTCACCCGCATTGCCGAAGATCTCGTTGGAGAGAGCATTGCCGGTCAAGGCGATTGGGGAGTAGCCGCCGACAGCCTTCAAGACTTCGATATTGGCGCTCAACGCAAGTGATGTTTGGGTTAGAACGGTGTCGCGCCCCTGTTCGATATCCTCCCAGACGAAATCGAACGGACTGTCTATGATATAGAGATCGTCACCGGCTCCACCGATCAAGGTATCAACATCGTCCTTGCCATCGAGCTCATCGTTGCCCGATGTACCGACGATCAGATTGGAGAAACCACTTCCGATGAGGGACAACGAGCTCGTTCCGACAGCAGCTCTCAGCTCCTCGATTTCCGCATCGGATGCCAATGCGAGGCTGGAGCTCGTGTAGACGATGTCGTAGCCCCCACCGATGGCGTCAAGGACGCGGTCATCCCTGCTGTCAACAATGTAGGTATCGTTGCCCGAACCGCCGTCCAGCGTATCTGCGCCCATCCCACCGTCAAGATAGTCGTTCCCATCGTGTCCCTTGAGATAGTCGCCTTGAGACGAGCCTACGAGGTGGGCATCACCTTTCATGTTGGTCTCGCAATCCGTATGGAAGAATCCTGAAACCGATGTCCTGGCGGCAAACGGTTCGTGAAGGTGACAACAGCCATCGGCGGGTACCAGGAAGCCTTCAGGTTCAAGAGCGGTAAAAGGTGTGTCGGCGCCATCGAAGCTCGGTGCTAACGCCGAGATTCCGTCCTCAGCGGGTCGATTGATCGGCATGTCAGATTGGAATGAGAATCCAGCGAGCACCCGGTTATTTAGTCCTAACCTCTGGTCGGCGCAATACGGGCACCTGTAAGCCCTGCCCAGCGGCGGATGCGTAGGATCGTCGCATGCCTGCCTAGGATCACGCTCGCTTTTCCGTGGGAGATGAAAAAATCAGAATTGCTGCGGGAGCGGCCGACGGGGCTGGGAGCTAGCCTCGTTACCCTTGGCCCCTTTGCTCAAGATAGCCACCGGCGAAGCCGCGAGGGTGACAAGGATCGCTGCAAGCCCGAAACAAGCGCTGTAACCGAAATGCTGCGCAATCCAGCCTGCTCCGATGCCGCCGATCATGCTGACGAAGGCGTCCATGCATTGCAGAAGCGTGAAGTCGATCCCAGCCTGACGTGGATCCGACAGTTTCATGAACTGTGCATAAAGCGCTACGAACCCCAATGCCATGATGGCAGAGGAACTTGCCAGCGCGAGGCCGAGCAGAAGCACATGGTGTACTGCCCCGATCCATGCCGCTGCCCCCAGGCCCGCGAGAGCAACAGCTTGGAGAATGAGCGCAAGCACCAGGATCGCTCTTGCACCCCAATGCCGAACCAAGGCGCCGCTCAGAACCGCGCAGCCGAAGCCGAGAATCATCCCTCCGGCTCCATTGATGATCCCCAGCGCATCCAGGTCGAGACCGGAATCAATGAGAAATGGCCCGAGCATTGCCAAGCCCCACTTCTGCGAAACGGCATAAAGCGCAGCCAGCGCCAGCCCTCTGCGCATTTCCGGACGGATCAACGCGTCGCGGAGGGACGGTCGGTGGGTCCTCGCGTCAGTTGGTGTGATCGCAGGCGATAGGACGAAGGGCAGTCCAAGCAGCACGAGCAGAACCGCCATGGCGATCATGGCCTGCGTCCAGTCAACCCGTGCGACGAGAACAAGAAAGAGACCGGAGCCGATCGCGGATCCAAGATAGGCCCCACCCACCTGAGCAGCATTGCCCCAGCCATGATATCGCTCGGACAGGCTTTCCACAGCATGACCGTCGCAAGCGATATCTACCGTCGAGGCGGCAAATGCGACCACGATGAAGACCGCCATGAGCGGCACGAAGCTGGTCGGACCAATGACGGCGGCCAGGATGAAGCAGATGGCCGAGATCATTCCCCCGGCTAGGACGATGGATCGGGAGCGGCTCGGACCGTTCGACGGCAAACGGTAACGCTCGATCGCAGGAGCCCACAGGAACTTCAGCACCCATGGTAAGACCGCGAGGTAGGTGAGCCCGATCTGGTCGAGAGGCAATCCGCGATCGCGGAGAACGCTGGGAAGGGCGCTGAAGGTAACCCCGCCGATGATGCTCTGGCCAACATAGAGCCCTCCGATCGCCAGGACGGTGGCGAGCGGAGAGAAGGCGCGGACACGTCGCGCTCCGGTAACCGTCACGGTCACCACCGGTAACGCAGGCTTGCGATGACCTTGCGGCCCTCATCCCAATAGCAGTAGTTGGATGTGCAGACCTGACCGTCCTCGTCCAGGAGGTTCGTCGCGTTCACCTGGAAACGCAGCCCCTTGAGGCTTGGATCAAGGTTTTCAAGATCGTAGCGAATAGCTGCATCAAGGTAGGTGCGCGGCTCGTTCTCGATGACAGGGCGGTTGAGGTTGTCGCCGAAGCTGGAGCCGACATAGCGCACGCCGCCCGCGATGCCGAGCCCTCTCACCGGCCCGTCCTGGACCGTATAGTCGAGCCAGAGCGATGCCATATGATAGGGTACGCTCGTCAGCCGGTTGCCGACGGTTTCTGCGGTCAGCTTCTCGATGCGGGCGTCGGTGTAGGAATAGGACGCCTGGACATTCAGACCTTCCGTCAGCGAGGCGACGCCTTCGAGTTCGAAGCCCTGAGACCGCACATCGAGTTGAACCTGCTGGTTAGTGGCATCGATGACCTGATAGACCACCGCATTTTCCTGACGGATATCGAAGATCGCAGCGCGAAGCGATGCGTTGACTCCCGGCAGGTCATATTTCACGCCGATCTCGACCTGTTCGCCTGTCGTTGGCTCGGCCACGCTGCCGCCGAGAACCGTGCCTGGGTTGGGAGTGAACGATGTCCCCCAGCTCACATAAGGCGCAAGGCCGAAATCGGTCACGTAGCCCAGAGCGGCACGACCTGTGAACTTGGTGTCGTCGCGATCGAACTCGAGGCCCGCGCTATCGAACTCGCTGGACAACCAGTCGTGACGACCGCCCAGCGTCAGGCGCCAGTTCTGCCACTTCAGCTGATCCTGGATGTAAATACCCGTGAGGGTCTGTGTCTGATCTTCCCGATAGGAAAGCACCGGATCAGTCCCAACCGGGACGACACCGAAGCCCTGCTTGGAGACATAGCTAAGACGGCTAATGTCCAAGCCGGTCAGGATCGTATGATCCACAGCTCCTGTCTTGAGGCGGCTTTCGAGATAAGTATCGCTGACGACGCCCCAGTTGTTCTCGCGGGTGAGACCCGACCCACCATAGAAGTATTCCTGGTTGGTGCCGAGTGCAGAGAACCGTGTCCGCTGGTGCAGAGTAAACATGTCATTGAAGCGATGTTCGAACTCATATCCGATCCGGCCCTGTCTCTGACGGAAGTCGTTGTAGCGCTTGTCGCCGGCAAACACACGGGTCGCACCGATGGATAGGCTGGTGGGATTGCCTGCAGCATCGGTCGCATAATTGTTGATGTAGGCTGCCGTCCCGCCTGTCGTCGCATCCATGTATTCGCCAAGGATCGTCAGCGTCGTCGCATCATTCGGCTTCCAGGTGAAGGCCGGCGCGATGAAGACTCGGTCGTCCTTGACGGCATCGATTTCAGTGCCTGCCTCCCGTATAAGACCGGTCAGGCGGTAAAAGAACGTATTATCAGCATTGACGGGTCCCGAAACATCGAAGTTGCCTTGCAGGCGTCCATAAGAACCCGTTTGCACTTCGACCTCGCGGAAGGGGAGAAAGGTCGGGCGCTTCGAGATGAGATCGACGATGCCGCCGGTGCTGCTTGCGCCATAGATCGAAGCCGCCGGCCCTCTCAGAATCGTAATCCCTTCCAATCCGTAAGGTTCTAACCGGAACAAGCCATTCGGGCTGTTCACCTGGCGCAGGCCGTCACGGAAGACGCCGGTGTAAGTGACCTCGATGCCGCGGATGGAGAAGGCATCGTAACGAGGGTCAAAGCCATAGCTTCCGACTCTGGCGCCCGGTGTATAGGACACTGCTTCGAGCAAAGTTTGGGGCTTACGGTCCTCCAGTTGCTCCTGTGTGACTGTCGAGAGCGACTGAGGCGTCTCAAGAACTGGTGTGTCGGTCTTCGTCGCACTGCGGCTCGAAGTGGCGACATAGCCGTTTGCCGTGAGGTCACCGCCCTGCCCGCTTCGACTTCCCTCGACCGTCACCTCATCAAGCTGAATGGCGCGTGTATCGGATGATTGGGCAAGCACTTCGCATGCAGAGAACACAAGAGCTGACGATGCCAGCAACGTAAGGGGCAGCTTCACGGCAGAAACCTTCATAACGCGACGATGATGTCCGCCTATCAGAGCCTTTCTTGAGGTGTCAAATACTATAGTTTTTAATTATTTTAATCCTAATTGAGGCAACTTCGAACCATTCTAAGCTCATATTTACATAATAACTCGGGACCGAAACGTTCATTCGCCTCGGGTCGCCCTCAAGACCGACCCAAAGACATTCGCCACCCCTCAGCAACAGTTGGTCAACCACCGACGCTAAGTTTTGGCGGCAAAACACCAGGCATTTCCTGCGTCGGCGCCGATGACATGGAAATCAGGCCGTCGTCATGCGTCATTTTGCAAGTCAAAACTCTTAATATCTCTGAGTAACCCCTGAACTAACCTTGACTCTTCTTTGTCCGACTGATGCCATGCTTCGTCACACGTTGATTTGCAGCAACTCTGTATCAAGAGGCGGGAGGAAGTCATGGGCCGCATCATGAAAGAGGACGATATCTTCATCTCGGGATTATTCGACCTCATGAACCTTCGCTTCGGTCCATCACAGGGCCCCAAGGAAGCCTACGGCGGCA
Organism: Microvirga sp. CF3016; assembly: GCF_036314085.1. NCBI lineage: Bacteria > Pseudomonadati > Pseudomonadota > Alphaproteobacteria > Hyphomicrobiales > Methylobacteriaceae > Microvirga > Microvirga sp. CF3016. The sequence continues at coordinate 168,266 of NZ_JAYGGM010000005.1, read as the reverse complement.
TTGAGGAGATGGCGGAGCTTCAAAGGGAGTTCCAAATCTTCCAACGTGGACGCTCGTTTCGCGATTGCGTCGCAGTCCTCAATCTCGGAGGCTTCTGGAACCCGCGAGCACGAAACAGATGGCTCCAGCTGATCGGCGACCTGGGCTCCTATGAGTCCGATATGCCCGGCGTGAACGGCAATGATCGCATCATGGATATGATGGTCGAGAATCTGGCGTCGCGCCGTCCTCTTCCTGTTTTGTTTCAGGCCCATGACTCCCGCAGCGAGGATGGGCGCCGCGTCATCGTGAGGGATGCTCCCACCGGACGCTTCTACATCGAACAGGACCACATCATCGTGTCGATCCCCATGCTCCCGAAGACTGCTCCTCGGCTTGCCCGTCAAACCACGACCGCTGCACGAAAGTCCGCGACCAAGGCAGCGCCAAAGAATGCCCGTAAGACGCCCCGGCGGAGGTAGGTTATCCCGTTCGATGACGAATTGCTCTCCCTCAGAACTTGAGGATTCCTACCGGAAAGTGGCGCAGTATTACACACAAAAGCTGCGCCGCTTCGGTCCCACGCCTCTGGGGGTCGACTGGAGTTGCATGCCCACGCAGGCCCTGCGCTTTCGGAAGCTCCTCAAACTCTGTGACTTCGATAGCCCATTCTCGCTCAACGATGTCGGATGCGGGTACGGAGCCCTTCTCGATTACCTAGCGCTCTATCATCCACTAACTTCTATCGATTATCTCGGAATCGACGTGTCGTCTGCGATGGTTCGCAGCGCGAGGAAGCGTCGGTCCGGAGATCTGATTCAGTTTCACCATGGCAGGGAAAGTCCTCGGCAAGCCGACTACAGCATCGCAAGCGGAATTTTCAACGTTATGCTGGACCAGCCGCTCCGAGTTTGGGAGCATTCCATAGAGGCCACCTTGGTCCATCTCGGCGCAACGAGTCGCAAGGGCTTCGCCGTGAACTTTGTTCATCAGTCCGTGCCTCGGGAAATGGCGAGACCCGGTCTCTACTGCGCGAATCCCATGCAATGGATTGGTTTCTGTGAGAGACGCCTTGGCGCTCAGGTTCATTTCATCGATGATTACGCAATGAGCGAATTCACGCTTATTGTTGAATATTAAGTTCAATCGACGATGAGTGACACTCGATCCATCAGCAAACCTTACGATCGATTGGCATACTCCTGAGGGCCTGATCTGGGGATCAGGAACATCTGACCAGAAGCTTGTCCCGGCAAGCTTTCAGACGAGGCTCAAGGACTGTCGCACCGGTTGTCCGGATCAGCGCCTCGGCCTCCTCCAACAGACTGATGGCATCTTGACAGCGTTCACGTCCGAACTGCTCGATCATAGCCTCGCCGGCCACCATCAACGCGCGACATTCCGTGAGACGGGTCGCTCGATCCCGGGACAAGCTGATCGTACGCTCCGCAGTCAGAAGAGCCTCTCCATATTGTTTGGCATGGGCTTGGCACTCCGCCAAGCCGGCCATCATATCTGGCTCGTAGTCCAAGGCGGCCCTGGCCGCGTGCATGAAATTCAGCCCCTCCTCAAAGTCCTGAATAGCCGCCTGAGTGTCTCCCGCAAGTTGATTGGCCATTGCCGTGCATGCATATGCAAAAACCTTTAGGTAAGGCGTACCATGGCGCTCAGCAAGCTGGCTTACATGTGTCGCGTGTCGATGCGCCAATGCGGCGTCCCCGGACAGCCAGGCGAGGTCGACATAACCAAGGTGACTGATGAATTGAACGGTCGGATCAATAAGCCCGTCCTCGATCGCAAGCATATGATCGAGCCATCCCCTCCCCTCATCGATGCGGTTGAGATGGATCAGGATTCTCGCTCTCAGGCTGAGAGTCCAATGCTCGACGCTGTAGCCCAGGAACCGGTTCTCAAAGTCCTGAACGTATTGCAGCAGGGACAAGGCACGATCATTGGCCTCCAGGGCTTCCTTGAAAAGTCCGGCCCAGCCATAGGCTTGACTCAGTGACGCGTAGAGCGTTGCAGCCCGGCTTTGATTGGCTGCGCCATCCACTATCGCCAGTGCGTCTCTGACCCGAGCGACATAATGGTCTGCAGCTCCTCCACTGGCACCGCTGATTCTTGCCTCGACGAAAAGAAGCAAAGGGATCATCGTATCATCCGTTTCCTTCGCGATCGCGAGAGCTTCCTGGATGTAGGGAGCGGCATCCTTAACCCCCATCCCCTCGCGCCAGCCAAGCCATGCGATCTCGGCACTCGACAGGATGAGCAAGGCGTTGTCCCTCGCGGCCGGACTTTGAGCGTGGACGAGGCGATGGACGACCTGCCACTGCCTGATCGCTTGCGCCGGGTGCATAGACCCGATCCATTCTGCGGCTTTGCGAGCATACTCGGCAGCTTTCGAAAGTATCCCTGCGGCCTCATAGTGAAAGCTGATGAGGCCGGCGACCTCGTCCTGACGCTCGGCATAGTGGCTTACCAAAGCGGGGGCGACGAAGGCATGAAGTCTGCTTCTGCGAGCTTTCAACTGGCTGGAATACGCCACTTCCTGAATCAAGGGATGACGGAAGGAGTAGTAGCGACCATCGGGTCTGGAGTGGTCCTGCAGGAGCTCGACGGCACATAGCCGCAGGAGCGCTGGCTCGATCTCAGCGTGCTGCTCCTGATCACTCACAGCCTTTAGAACTGCATAAGGCACCTCCTTTCCAATGACGGAAGCCATCTGGAGGAGAGTTCGATCGTAGGTTGGCAGCCTGTCGATGCGCTCGCCGATGACAGCCTGAAGCGTCACCGGAAGTGGGTTGTCGCTGATTTCGCCACCAAGTCGATAATCACCAGGCTTTCCGACCAGCACTTGGCTCTCGATCAGTGAATGAATGATTTCTTCAGCAAAGAACGGGTTGCCGTCAGAACGCTCCGCAATACGATTTCTCACATCTTCTAGATCGGCATGAGAACCGACGACGGACGATATGAACCCGTCCATTTGATGGCGCTCAAGATCCTTCAGCTCCAGATGATGAAATCCCGCTCGCTCCATCCATGGAGCCCGATAAGATGGCCTATAGTTAATGATCATCAGCGCATATGAGCCGATGATCGAATTCCATAGGACATCCAAGAAGGCCTCACTCGCTTCATCGAGCCAATGGAGGTCCTCCAGTATCACGACATACGGCTTCGAAGCATGACCGCGGATCAGCCAGGAGATGGTGTCCAGAAGTGCCGCATGACGAATTTTCGGAGTCATCGCTGGCACGAGACTACTCTCGGCGATGCCAAGAAACTCAAGGAGGATTGGCAATGCGTTCTCTGGAGGAGAACCCAGCTGCTCGAGGCAGTCCATGACTCGGTTACGAGCATTGGCGGGATCATCGCCAGTGGATATCCGGAGCAACGATCGGACAGCTTCGAGGATAGGTTGGATCGGAGCAGCTTTTCCGTAGGGTTGAACCCTGACCTCGATGACCGGGATACCGTCTCTCCGGCATCGTTCGGCGAACTCATAGCAAAGCCTGGATTTTCCACTCCCGGCAGAACCACAGATCCCGACGACATGGCTCTCACCGCGGAGAGCAGCCTGCAAGGAGGCTTCTAGATCGGCCATTTCGCGTTCCCGAGCCTGGAACAGCGTGAGATTTGTATTCCTGAAAAGCTCTCCCGATGACGACAACTGCAAGCCAAAGAGTTCATAGACCGTTATGTCATGGGACAGCCCCCGGATGCTTCGGCGGCCAATCAAACGGGCAGAGCAGTACCGCTCGACAAGATGATAGCAGTCTTCACTGAGATAAATCGCCCCCGGATCGGCTAGTGATTGCACTCGATTAGCAATATGAATGGCGACCCCATAGGCTTCCCTTTCGTTGATGGCTCCCGAGAACTTCGTCTCAGCAACGATCAAACCGGAGTGCAGGCCGATCCGAACGGCCGTCGCCCCGAGCGTCTGTTTCGTTTCTGCTTGAATGTTCAAAGCAGCCTGACATCCCAGCAGAGCATGCCCCTCCTGCATCTGCGGCGCTCCAAAGAGCGCCATAATGCCATCGCCCAAGGTATGAATTACTGTTCCGCCGAAACGCTCCACCGCACGCCGCATGAGTGACACAGCTGGCGACAGACGCCTCATGGCCTCCTCGGGATCGAGCTTAGAAACAAGTTCCGTAGAGGCAACGATATCTGCAAAAAGGATTGTAACCGGTTTGAACTCTTCCCGACTCTCCGGTTCCGCTGGGGAGGCATCCGCTGCGGTGGAATCGGAGGTGAGAGGTGACCCACACTGGCTGCAAAACCGTGCATTGTCCGGGCTTGGTTGTGCACAGTGTGGACAAATCATTGCAGCCCTCAGTTTGCACCGTCCTAGATGAATGTCCTTGTTATTTAACGAGATGTTAAGCAGACAATGCAAGCTGTACGTTACTAGTATCGGGTCCTTAGTGATGTCTAGGTCACAAGGCGTTAACACTTATTATGTTATAAAGTTTTTAACGGATGAGGTTCACCTTCGAGCGAAGGAGTGGTCATTCGCCCATTCACTGCGCTATCGGCAAGTCATGGTTGAGATGCAGCTGCCTTGCGGCTTTGTATCGGTGCCGTTTCCTTGGCCTTGCATCCAACCCATTCTCCGCCCACATTAGCGTAGCTCAGGGGTCCGGGACCCTCTGGCGAGCAGGTTGCTGCTTGCGATGTCGGACACCTCTCTTGCCTTGCGCCGACGTGCGCTCCCGCAACTGGAGGATCCATCTTGGACTACGCAGCTTTTCGGACAAAAACGACGACCAGCGCCCGTTCCAGTGGATTTCTTTCCGTCCTGGTCAGGATATTAGCCATGGCTGCAGCAGGCATTGCCTTGCTGGCGATGATGCTGATCGGTCTTTTTGTCCTGCTCCCGCTCCTGCTCGCAGGCGGCACGGCCTTGTACGTCTACCTTCGCCGCCGGCTGCGTCGGGCTAGAAATCGCCGGCAGGATGATGTGATCGACGCGGATTATACGATCATCGAACATCGATAGGCCTTCGCCGACCAGACTGATCCAAGCTTGGAAAGCTTGAGCCGCTGTGTGAGAATGTGCCCGTCCAGGATAACCTGATCGTCGTATGCGTGTTTGAACGCCGACAATATGATGTTAACAGCGTAAGACGAGACTTCTCGTGAGGGTCTGAGTCAGGCCTGACCAGATTGGACCTCCCTCCACCATGCAGCCTCCAACCGATGTCAAAGACCGGCATGTCGCAAATCGACAGGGAGCGGTCTTCGCTCTGGTCGATATGGTGCTTGTCGTCACTTCGATGGGAGTCATCAAGCAGGCCGGCGCGACCTTTCCGGCCATCCAGCTTGTCTTCTTCCGCGCTGTCATTGGGCTTCTGCTTATAGCCCCGCTCATTTGGCGTTACCGAGGGGACGTGTTCAACAGCCGGCAGCTGAAGGGGCACGCTGGGCGGGTGCTTTGCAGCACGATGGCGTTGAGCTGCAATTATGCCGCCACCGCCGCTTTGCCCCTGACCCTCGTGAACGTGATTGGCTTCACCCGCCCGTTCGTCATTCTGGGGCTTGCTGCCATCATCTTGGGCGAGCGCATTTTGCGGCGGCACTGGATATCATCCGTCCTGTGTTTCGTCAGCGTGCTGTTCATCCTGAAGCCGGGCTCGATGAGCTGGGACTGGGGCCTGCTGGCAGCTCTGGGGATGGTTTTGTTCGGCTCACTGAGCGTGATCCAGACCCGGCGCCTCACAGGCGAACACGCCGTTGTCCTGATGGTATTCTACACGGTCGGTCTTGCGGTTCTAACGGCCATTCCGGCGGCTCTCGTCTGGGTTCCGCCAAGGCTGATCCACCTCCCCGCCTTCCTCATCATCGCCGTGCTCGCCCAAGTTGGCCAATTCTGCTTCCTGCGCTCGCATCAACTGGCTGAAGCGAGCATCTTGGCGCCCCTTAGCTACGTGGTGATCGTCTTCTCCGCTGTCGCCGACTACCTATATTTCGGCATCGTTCCGACGCTGTCTCTCGTTATCGGCAGCCTGGTCATCATCGCGGCCGCCTTCATCGGCACTCAGGTCGGCGGATCGCGGCGCTAGCGACCTCCCGTTCAGCTTACATGTGGTTGCTGCCCGCTTCCTGCGGCGACGCAATTGCATTCAATAAAATGCAAAAATTTGCATTTGCGTGATCATTGCAAGTTATCTCCGCCTGCGCAACAAATTGATGCAACGAACAAAAGGTGGGGAGGAAATGACGAGAGTGAGCCTCAGCCGTCGCCCACGTCAGACGGATATTGCCCGCTTTGCCGGCGTGTCGGTCAGCACCGTCTCACGCGTTCTCGCGAACGAGCCCGGTATCAGCACGAACGTGCGGGATCAGGTGATCCGGATAGCATCCGAACTCGGCTATAATGTCCGCCCGGTTCCCAGTGCTCAGCCCCAGAGCCAACGGTCGGTCGCCCTCATCCCGGTCGATCAGGCAACCGGCGGGCTGGGAGTCTTCTATGAGGGGATCCTGAGTGGTCTTCGCGGCGCCGCGGCGCGGTCGGGCGGGACCCTCCTGCCGCGGCTGGTCCGATCCTCGTCGTTGAAGGTGTCAGAGCTCAAGCAGACCCTGTCGGAGACCGATGCGACAGGGATCTTCCTCGTGGGCATCGATCCACCGGAGGATCTATGCGACTGGCTCGTCGGTTCCGACCTTCCAACCGTTTGGGTCAACGGCAACGACCCCGATCTTCAGTTCGATTGCGTGTCGCCTGCCAACTTCTACGGGGCGCGGCTCGCGACCCGGCATCTCATCGCCGCGGGCCACCAGCGCATCCTCCACTTCACGATGTCGCACCGGCATACGATCCGGGAGCGCGTCCGGGGTTTCGAGGCGGCTGCTGCGAAGGCTGGGGCAGTCACGCGCATTGTCCAGCTGCCTTCGACCGCAGCCCGGGCCAGCACGGCCGCGTGCGAGGCCATGGAGGCGATTCTCCTTGAGGACGAAGGCTTTACCGCTGCCTTCTGCATGAACGACATGATGGCCATCGGCGTCATGGAAGCTGTCACCAATCACCATCTCTCGATCCCTCAGGATTTCGCCGTGATGGGGTTCGATGACCTCCCCTGCGCCTCCATGACCACCCCGCGCCTGACCACCATGCATGTGGACCGGGAGGCGATCGGCCAGGAGGCCTATTACCTCATGCAGAGACGCATCGCCGATCCCGGTGCCGAGCCGCGCAAGGTCGAACTGGCCGTCAGGCTGGTGGAAGGCGCAACGGTGCAGCCGATGTCCAAGCAGCCCGAGGACGGAGAGCTCCCGGCATGACCTATACTCCCGCCTATGCCAATCCCCTCGCCGGCAACCCGCTCAAAACCAGGGGCGATGTCGAAAAGGCGCTTCTCGATCTCTTCAACCCTCTCCTGCCGGCCTTCTCGGAAGGCGGCGCCCGGGTGAGCCTCAGCGCCACGGCGGCGCATTTCGACCATGCGGCCGCGGATCTGGAAGGCTTTGCCCGGCCGCTTTGGGGACTGGCGCCCTATGCCGCCGGCGGCGGAAACTTCCCTCATTGGCCCCTCTACGCCAAAGGGCTCGCCAACGGGACGGATCCCGAACACCCCGAATATTGGGGCAAGGTCACCGACCGCGACCAGAGGATGGTCGAACTGGCGGCGCTCGGCTTTGCGCTCCGCCTGGTGCCCCAGCACCTCTGGGACCCTCTCGACGAAAGGGCGAAGAGGAACGTCGCGACCTACCTGCTGGAGGCTCGCCCGCACCAGTTCGCCGACAACAACTGGAAGTTCTTCCGGGTGATGATCGATCTCGGTCTCGCGCGGATCGGGGTCGATTTCGACCAAACCCTTACGGAGCAATATCTTCAGGAGCTGGAAGCCTTCTACCTCGGAGACGGCTGGTACCGCGACGGCAATGTCCCCCGCGTGGACCACTACATCCCGTTCGCCATGCACTTCTACGGGCTGATCTACGCAGCCCTGGCGACCACGGACGGGGAGCGGAAGCAACGGTTCCGCGAGTGGGCACGCCTGTTCGCGCCGAACATCCGGCACTGGTTCGCCGACGACGGGGGCACGCTCGTCTTCGGCCGCAGCATGACCTACCGCTTTGCCTGCGCGGGATTCTGGGCTGCCCTGGCCTTCGCGGACGAGGAGGCGCTGCCCTGGGGCGAGGTGAAGGGCTATTACCTTCGCCACCTGCGCTGGTGGGGGAAGCACCCCATCACGGATCGGAGTGGCGTGCTCACCGTCGGGTTCGGCTATGCCAACCTGCTCATGTCGGAGAACTACAATTCGGCGGGCTCTCCCTACTGGGCCTTCAAGGCCTTCCTGCCGCTGGCCCTCCCCGAATCCCACCCCTTCTGGACCGCCGAGGAAGCGCCGGCTCCCGCCTTCCCGGAACCCTCGCCGCAGCCGCAGCCCGGCATGGTGATGCTGCACGCGCCCGGGAACGTCGTGGCCCTGTCGTCCGGTCAGGAAAACCTGCAGATGCGGTTCGGCAGCGAGAAATACGCCAAGTTCGTCTACTCCTCCCGCTATGCCTTCAGCGTCGAGAGCGACGAGCGCAACTTCGAGGGCGCGGCTCTGGACGGGATGCTCGCCTTCAGCGACGACGGGCGGCATTTCCGGGTGCGCGAGACCAACGAGGAGGCGCGGATCGCCGGGACCGTGCTCTATGCCCGCTGGCGTCCTTGGGCCGATGTGGAGGTGGAGACCTGGCTCCTCCCGGCCTCGCCCTGGCATGTTCGCGTCCACCGGATCAGGACCCCGCGTCCGCTGGCGACCGCCGAGGGCGGGTTCGCGGTTCCGCGGGCCGATGCCTATCGGAATCTGGAGCGGATCGAGGAGCGGACCGGGGCTGCGCTGGTCGTCGGGACAAGCGATGTCAGCGCCATCGCGGATCTGGGATCCTCGATTGGAAGACGCGGCATCGCGCTGAAAGCGCCTCCCAACACGAATCTCATCTATCCCAAGACCTTCGTGCCCCAGCTGCGCGGCGAAATCCCAAGCGGCGAAACGGTTCTGGCGACCGCGGCGGTCGCGTTGACCGATCGGTTCGATCCCGAGCGATTCTGGAAGGAGATACCAAAGAAGCCGGCAATCGCCGACCTCGAAGCTCTCATTGCGCGAGACAGCCAACGCGTCGGCGCCATCGCCTGGAGAATGGCGCCATGACCCGCCCGCACACGATCGCCTTCGCCATGGATCCTGCCCGTACGGAAGGTGTGATCACGCCGCCGCTGCTTGACCGACTCGCTCGATCCTGCACCATCGTCGATCCGACCCCCCTCCGGTCCTTTACTCAAGGTCAGGCACCCGAGGTGCTGCGACGGACCGAGATCCTCGTGACCGGCTGGGGCTGTCCGGCCATCGGCCGGCGCATCCTGGAGACGGCGCCGAACCTGAAGCTGGTCGCCCATGCGGCCGGAACGGTCAAAGGGTTCCTGTCGCCGGACGTTCTCGAGGCCGGGATCACGGTCACCCATGCGGCCGAGGCGAATGCGATTCCGGTGGCCGAGTTCACGCTGGCGGCGATCCTCTTCGCCAACAAGCATGTCTTCCGCTTCCGCGACCTCTACCGGGCGGACCGGAACCGCTCCCGGACCTTTCCGCTCACCGCGCAGCCGGTCGGAAATTTCAGGCGGACGATCGGCATCATCGGCGCGTCGCGGATCGGGCGCCGGGTGATCGAGCTGCTGGAGCCCTTCCACTTCCGGGTTCTTCTCCACGACCCCTATGTCGACGCGCGGGGGGCTGCGGCTCTCGGCGCGGAGAGCGTATCGCTCGACGAGCTGATGCGGCTCTCGGACGTGGTGTCCATCCATGCGCCCGCCCTGCCCTCCACGCAGGGCATGATCGCCCGCCATCACCTGGCGCTCATGCGCGACGGAACCACGCTCATCAACACGGCGCGGGGCATCATCGTCGATCAGCAAGCCCTCATCGACGAGCTGCGCACCGGCCGCATCGATGCGATCATCGACGTCACCTATCCGGAAGTGCCGGAGGAATCCTCGCCGCTCTACGATCTTCCGAACGTGTTCCTCACGCCCCACATCGCCGGCGCCATCGGCAACGAACGGGAAATGCTAGGCGAATTCATCGTCGAGGAGATCGAGCGGTTCGTCGAAGGCCTTCCCCTGCGCTCCGCCATCATGCCCGCCGCCCTGGAGACGATGGCATGACGCGCTTCCGGCCCGGCCTGTGCTCCGTCACGTTCCGCAAGCTCGCGCCCGAGGCGATCGTGGCGCTGGCGGCGGAATGCGGGATCGGTGGCATCGAATGGGCGGGCGACGTGCATGTGCCGCCCGGTCAGTTCGACACCGCGCGCCGCGTCCGGCATCTCACCGAGGAGGCCGGTCTCTCGGTCGTCTCCTACGGATCCTACATCGCGCCGCCGAGCGACGACGAAGCCGCCTTTGCCCTCGTGCTCGACACCGCTCAGGCGCTCGGCGCCCCGAACATCCGCATCTGGCCCGGATCGCGCAACCGGGATTCGGCGACCTATTCCGCGCAGGAGCGCCAGCACGCCGCTTCGCTGATCCGACGCATGGCGCGATCGGCGGATTCGGCATCGGTGACGATCGGCCTCGAATACCATCCCAACTCGCTCACCGACGATCTCGCCTCGGCGCAAAGGCTCATGGCGGAGATCGACGACCCCAACGTGTTTCTCTACTGGCAGCCGCGCCCCGGTCTGCCGCTCGACGAAGCGCTCGACGAGCTTCGTGCGGTCGGCTCCGACACGTCGCATGTGCACGTCTTCGCCTGGGACAGCGAGAAGCGGCGCTACCCGCTGTCGGACCAGCGCGCCTATTGGACGAAGCTCCTGACCGATGCTCCGTCGACACGCTGGCCGCGCGACCGCTTCGCCATGATGGAGTTCGTCCGCGACGACAGCCCCGAGCAGTTCCGGGCCGATGCGGCCGTGTTTTGCCAAATGTTGAGAGAGGTGCGGGACCGCGCAGGCAGCACGGCCCGGCTTCTATAACAACACTCGCCGGGGACGTGCTTCTCGTCTCCGCGCGAAGACAGAATCGAGAAGCGAATGGGAGGAAGCCATGAAGTCTGATCTCAATCGTCGTACCCTGTTGAAATCCGCCCTGGCGCTCGGCGGCGCCGCTGCCGTCGGCGGTCCCGGCATGAGTTGGGCCCAAGAAACCGGGCGCCTGCGGGCCACCTGGTGGGGTTCGCCCGACCGGGCGCGGCGCACCACGGACGTGGGCAAGCTGTTCACCGAGCGCACCGGCATCGAGATTGCCGGCGAGCCTGTCGGGGCCGATTACTGGGCCAAGATCGGCACCCAGATGGCGGGCCGCAACATCGCCGACGTGTTCCAGCTCGAACCGAGCAGCCTCGCCGACTACGCCGGGCGCGGCGCCGCAAAGCCCATGAACGAGTTCGTCGGCAAGCAGCTCGACATCTCCACCTTCGGCGACAAGATGGTGGATCTGTGCCGGGTCAACGACAAGATCTTCGGCGTTGCGCTGGGCCTCAACTCGTTCTCCCTGTTCTACGACCAGACCGTGTTCGACAAGGCCGGCATCAAGCCGCCGACCCACGAGACCACCTGGAAGCAGTTCGCCGACATGGCGGTCGATCTCACCAAGGCGGTCGGACGTCCCGATTACTGGGGCGCGCCCTACGGGGCCCGATACCACTACGTGTTCGACGTGTGGCTGCGTCAGCGCGGCAAGCGCCTCTACACGGAAGATGCGAAGCTCGGTTTCACCGTCGACGACGCGAAGGAGTGGTTCAGCTACTGGGAGGATCTGCGCAAGCGCAACGGCTGCGTCCCGGCCGACGTGCAGACCCTCGACCAGAACCAGATCGAGCGCAATTCGCTCGCGCTCGGCAAGTCGGCCATGGGCCTGACCTACTCGAACCAGCTCATCGGCTATCAGCTTCTCACCAAGAACAAGCTCGGGATCACCATGGTGCCGCAGGCGGGACCGGGGGCGAAATCCGGCCATTATTACCGGCCGGCGCTGATCTGGAGCATCGGGTCGACCAGCAAGCAGCCCGACAAGGCCGCGGCCTTCATCAGCTTCTTCGTCAACGATCTCGAAGCCGGCAAGATTCTCGGCGTCGAGCGCGGCGTGCCGATGTCGCCCAAGGTACGCGAGGCGATCCTGCCGAGCCTGAACGAGGTCGAGCGCGCGACCGTGGACTACGTCAATCTGCTCGCCGACAAGGTGAGCGACTACCCGCCGCCCGTGCCCATCGGCGCCGTCGAGTTCGACAACAACGTCATGCGCAAGGTGGCCGACCAGGTGGCCTTCGGCCAGATCTCGATCGCCGATGCCGCCCAGCGCATCCTGGAGGACGGCAACGCCGTGCTGCGGAAGGTGAATTAGGCGTCGTCGCGCATTGTGCGCCAACGTATTCCATCTCATGATCCTGTTCGTCTAGTGCGTCCGGGATCCCACCCACCACGTCATCACCGGCCTTGTGCCGGTGATCTCGATTGTGTGAAGCGCCGCGCTCTTCCGCATCGGAATGGCCGGCACAAGGCCGGTAATGACGTGAAGGGTTGGGACAGCTTGTTCTTCTCGAAGAAGTGCGCCAAGCTCGCGTCATGAGACTGTATTACGTCTACATTCTCGCGAGCCGGCCCGGCGGTGCCCTCTATGTCGGCGTCACAAACGATCTAGCGCGGCGCGTTTGGGAGCACAAAACCGGACGCGGCAGCGATCACGCGCGGCAGTACGGGATCGACAAGCTCGTTTACTACGAAAGCTATCCGAGCATTGCGGATGCCATTCAGCGAGAAACCTCGATCAAGCGGTGGCCGCGCGTCTGGAAGTCAAACCTGATCCTCGAGATGAACCCAACGTGGCGCGATCTCTATGACGAGTTGAACGCGTGATTTCTCGTCACTCTCCACGTCGTTACCGGCCTTGTGCCGGTAACCCCGATGCTGTGAAGCGCCGTGCCTTTCCGATCGGGATCACCGGGACGAGCCCGGTGATGACGTGGCGGGTGTGATCCGTGGCGGCCGCACGCCGGAAACGACACCATCCTGTCTACGCTGCTCCACGTCATGGCCCGCCCTACGCCCGCCAGCTCGATGCTGAAAGGCGCGGCGTTCAATCCGTCGAGATCACCGGGCTCGTCCCGGTGATGACAAGCGGATAAATTATCGACCGCTGACACGTGGCCTTTGCCATGCGACACTGCCCGTGGTGGGAGACACGGATCATGGCGCAGAACGTGACGGTCTATTTCGCAACCAACCGCATGCCGCTGACCGACGCGAGCGGGGCGGCGATTGTCGATTTCGGCTCCGAACCCGGGCCCATCGACGGGACGGCGGTGCGGTTCGGCAGCGCGGAGGCGAGCGTCACGGCAACTGGGTCGAGCTTCGTCCCCGGTTCGCTCTATGTGGCGCCGGAACAGCTCATCGGACCGGCGATCCGGCGCGGCAGCCGCGACATCTTCGAGAAGCTGCGGCAGGACATGCAGGACGGCGGGCGGCCGACCCTCGTGGTGATCCACGGTTTCTCGAACACCTTCAAGCAGGCCATCGAACGCGCCGCGACCATCATCAATTTCTACGGCCTCGACGCCAACGTGTTCTCGTTCACCTGGCCGTCGATCGGCACGCCGCTGCCGACGCCCCTGCCCTACAACGATTATTTCCATGATCGCAGCACGGCGCGAGGCTCCGGCGTCGCCATCGCCCGCACGATGCGCATCCTCTACGACTTCATCGACAACCTTCCGCGCCGCGACGTCTGCCGCCAGCCGCTGCATCTCATCTGCCACAGCATGGGCAATTACGCGTTCCGCTATGCCGTGCAGGCCCTGATGCAGGTGCCACAGGGCGAGCCGCGCGAATATGGCCGGACGAGCGACGCTCCGCCGATGGAGGGCGAGGATCGTCCTCTCCCGGCCCTGATCGCGCTGGCGACCGAGGCATCGGATCCCAACCGCCTGCGCCGGACCTTCGACCAGATCGTCCTGGCCGCCGCCGACGAGGACGAGGACGCCTTCGACGATCCCAGGGAGCTGCGCTACCTGCCCCGCCTCGGCAATCGCGTCACCGTGTACCACACCCAGAAGGACTGGATCCTGTCGACCCTGAGCTCCGTGACCAAGTTCAACGGCCCGCGCCTCGGCGTGGACGGACCGGAGAACATGGCGATGATCAGCGACAAGGTCACGGCCGTCGACGTCAGCGACGCCATCGATCCGCGACAGGATTTCCAGAGCCACCAATATTACCGGATCTTCCCGGCCGTGCGGGACGACATCGTGGCGGTCCTCGCCGGCGAGCGGCAGGACAAGATCGCCAACCGGGAACGCACCGACACGCAGCGCTACCGCCTGCAGGCGCCGGCACGCCGGACGCGGCGCAAAGGGCGGTAGTGCATCGCGGGGAACGGCGGATCGGGCCTTTGCCGATGCGGATGTTCCGCCACGCTCCATGCACCACCCTGCACGTCATGGCCGGGCTCGTCCCGGCCATCGCGATGCTGTGGAGCGCAGCGCCGAGGAAGCCCCTCCGTGTCATCCCCGGCGGTCCGAAGGACCGGGAAGGGGATCCACGGGCTAGCGCTGCGCGATGGATTCCCTTCCCCTCCGCTGCGCTCCGGCCGGGAATGACACCGGGGGCGCTCGTCCGATCGGGATCACCGGCACAAGGCCGGTGATGACGTGAGGATTCCATGGCGCTGCCTTTCAGAACGAGGGCTCAGGCGATCGATGGTGCCCAGCGTGTCTGCCGCCGCAAGTTTGGCCACATGTCGTCCTAGATTGGCTCCGTCCTGACGTCGGAGCGCCCCATGCACCGACCAATTCCCTGATGGAGCGGAGACGGCCATGATCGGCTTCACTGCCAGAGCCCTTGGGCTGTTCGGTTGCGCTGTCGCTCTGTTCGTCGCCGCGCTTCCCGCGCACGCGGATCCCTTCTTCGTCCGCGTCTACGGCCGGACCTACAAGGTCGATCCACGCTATCCGTCCGAAGAGCCCAAAGGCCCCAAGCCCCAGGAGGCCATGAAAGCCCTGCCCTCCGACATCGCCAAGGGTCCCGGCTTCAGGCCGTCGCACGAAGAGGTTCTGGCCGAGGTGGAGGAGCGGGTGTGGATCGCCAGGAACCTGCTCGATGCGGAGCTGGACAAAGCGGCCGGTGCGCGGGACCGGCGCAACGCCGGGTCGGACGCGAAGACGGTCCGGCAGGAGATCGCCGGGTCCCTCGCGGCCGGCGACGGCCCGACGCGCTCGCCGGAACTCCAGGCGCTCTACGACCGGCACCGGGCCTTGAATCTGCTCGTGCGGGAACTGCGGCGCTCCCTGGACCTGCCGGTCAGAACGCCGGATTCAGGCTTCTCGCGGCCGAAGCTGACGCCGGAGACCGAGGCCAGCTACCGGGCCCAAAATTTCGACGCTTACGCGGCCTATTACGGCTTCCGGCGCGTGAAGGCCGCCTTCCGGTCAAACGACGCCGAACTTCTCGCCCGCGTGGCCCATTATCCCGTGAGCGTGACCGGCAAGGTCAGGCGGACCATCCGCAACCGCGATCAGCTGATCGCCGCGAAGGAGACCGTTCTGAACGCCTCCGTGCGGGAGGCGGTGGCGAAATCCACCTTCGAGAGCGCCTTCGTTCGCGACAAGGGGATGATGATCGGAGAGGGAGCGGTGTGGATCACGCAAGACAAGACCGGCTTCGGCCTGGGAACCGTCCATCTGGACTGAGCGTTACGAAGCTTGACCATTATGCCTCAACTTGGCCGGGATGATCCGGCAATTTCATTCGATGAGACCAATGTGGAAGGACAACAGATGACAAGGGGCTGGCGTAACAGAATTGCGGCCGCCGCGGCTTTCGTGTCGCTCGTCGGCATGGCCCACGCGGCCAGCGCGGCGCAATGCGGCAACACGGCGGCCGGCTTCGAGGAGTGGAAGCGCGACTTCGCCCAGGAAGCGAGAGCCAACGGGGTCGGCGCCTCGGCCATCTCGGCCCTGATGGCGACGAACTACGCGACCGCCACGATCCGGGCCGACCGCGGCCAGAAGAGCTTCCGCCTGTCGCTCGACCAGTTCATGGCCAAGCGCGGCGCCTCGACCATCGTGGCCCGCGGGCGCTCGCTCAAGCAGTCCAATGCCGCCCTCTTCGCCTCCCTGGAGCAGCGCTACGGCGTGCCGCCAGGGCCGCTGATCGCCATCTGGGGCATGGAGACGGCCTTCGGGACGCAGCGCGGCAACCAGCACACGCTCTCGGCCGTGGCCACTCTCGCCTATGATTGCCGCCGGTCGGAGTTCTTCACCGACCAGCTCTACGCGGCGCTCACCCTGATCGACCGCGGCATCCTCTCGGGCAATGCCCGCGGCTCCATGCACGGGGAGATCGGCCAGACACAGTTCATGCCGAAGAGCATCCTGAACTACGGCAATGGCGGCAATCTCGACAACTCGGCCGATGCCCTGGAGGCGACCGCCAACTTCCTCAAGGCCCACGGCTGGCGCGCGGGCGCCGGCTATCAGCCGGGCGAGCCCAACTTCCGGGCGATCCAGGCCTGGAACGCGGCCTCGGTCTACCAGCAGGCCATCGCGCTGATCGGCCAGCAGATCGACGGCGGACGCCGGTCGGCGGAGCGCTAGTTGTGAGGAAATGGGGCGATCCTGGACTTGGATCGCCCCTCCGGGAATGAGCTCTGAAGGCGCCGCGACGATCGCTCCGGCTATCACTCCAGGGCATCCCGCCACATCACGATCGAGACGGCACGGGCCTCTGCGTTGTGCGCGAGAAGAGCCTCCCTTCGCGCCGCGACGCCCTCGACCCTCGCTTCCGCACGTGCGCGGTAGATCGGCCGGGATGCTCCCAGAAGCGGCCCGAACCGCGTCAGGAAAGGCGAGAGCTCGGCATGAGTCCCCTGGGCGCTCGCGCGCACGAGCCCGTCGGCTTCGCCTTGCTGAAGGCCGGGAAGATTTCGCAAGATGGTTGCAGGGGCGTGCCTTGGATCCACGCCGCGAACATTGGTCCACACCGTGAAGACCGCTTCGAGATCGCGAGCCAGCCGGCCCGTGCGGTCGGGAGGATCGAGAAGGCCGCGGATGGACTCGACATACCGGCTGGTGCGGCGCATGGCCTCCAGCCGCGCGATGATGCGGTCGGCCTTGGCGCCATCGCGAACCATCGCGCGCAGCACGTTGACCACGAGGGCCGGATCGCCCGCGTTCACATCGACCTTGCCGACCTCGGGGACGAGCGAAACGATCACCTCGTGACCTGCGAAGTTCCAGCGCCCGGACCTGGCGAAGGTGGACAGAGCCGGCTCTTCCCCGTCTTCGAGTGCGGCCATGGCACGGACGAGCCCGGCATCCGCAAGGGCGCCCGCCTGCACGAGACGTCGTTCGGTTGCGGCATTCGCGCGGTTGGCGCGCACGGCGACGGTCACGGCGAGCAGAAGCGTTGATACGATGGCAACAACGAACAACACGGACAGCAGAACGAAGCCGCCCGCATCCCGCTGATCATCAGGCTGGCGATCATTCGTGGCCAACGGGAAGATCCAACGAAAGCTCGAGGCGCCGCTCCGCGATATCGACGAGCTCGACCATGCGGCGCTCGATCCTGGTGACCTGCCAGCCCTCCAAGGCGTCCCCCTCGCCGACACGCAGGGTCGACCCGTTCAGTTCGATCACGGCAATGCGACGCTCATCGGTGAGCACGACGCCCACAAGCCGCATGGTCGGGCTCGCCTCCGTGCTCGGTGAGGAGACATCGTGCTCGGGCGCCGGCTCGCCTCGAAAGAGCCGCCGCGCCAATTCCGGTTGCTCGCGCCAGGATCCGGATTCCGGCAACGAGACGGAAGCCTGCCTGTAGGTCGCAGGCCCCAACGAGCCGGCCGACAGCAGCTCGCTCGCCAACGGCCAGAATGCTGCGAGAAGGGCCAGATTGAGTCCGATCAGCATGATCCTCCACAGCCTCACGGTACAGGCCTCCCAGGTGCCGGGGCATCCAGGTGAACGACGACCGAAGCGGTCAGGTCGAGCAGGTCCGTTTCGCCATCGTCCGCAGTTTGAGAGCTATGGGTGATTCTGAGCAGATCGAAGAAGATGGCCGGAGGACCCGTTTCCAGCGCTTTGAGGAATGATCCGATAGTCCCGTCGCTGACGGTCAGGTGCAGCTTGCCGCGAACGGCAGGCAGCTTGTCGTTCACCGGCTGCACCATAAGAGAAATCGATTGTATGTCCGCGTTGTGGTCCTGGGCGATCGCGCGGATCAATCCTTCGAGACGCGAGGCCGCTTCGGCATCGCTCGCGATCAGAAGACCTGTCTGCGGGTCTGGCGCCGCCGCGAGCGCGCGCTTCATCGCGTCCATGTCGCGCGGGTCGAGGCGCTGGGCTCGAAGCTCGTTCAAACGCGTGTATGTGGACGCCAGGATCGCATGCCGGTCCGATCCGGCCTTTGCCAGGACAAGCCCGATGCACGCCAGCACGATTGCCGCGAGGACGATAAGGATCGGCCGAGAGTGCTTCATTGGCCCTTCCTCGAAATTTCGAACCCGGCCGTGACGGAACCCGGCTCGCGCGATGGCTCGATCTTCAGGTTCTGAAGGATCGGAATTCGACGAAGCGCTTTTATCGCCGCATCCGGACTGCTCCCCGAGAGATCAATCCGCCCTCGCCCGCTCCCGATTTCCAATGTCTTGACCAGGGCTTCGTCTGGCAGGTGCTCGGCCAGCGCCAAGAGAAGCTCATAGGCGCCGACCTCCTTGGTCCGTCTTTCCGACACGGCGGCCCGGCGCGCGACGAAAGCGGCATAGGTCGCCCGCAAGGCTTCCTCTTGACGAAATTGCGCAATCTCCGTGCGCAGGAGGGTTTCGGCTTCCTCAAGCCTTTGGGCCAGGACCATCACGCGAAGCGAGCCGAGAAGAAGGGCAAGAGAGACGGCCATGATCGCCAGAGCCCCATCGATACGACGGGCCCTGCGCAGACGAGTCAATTTGGGAGTCGCAAGCGTCACGGAATGCCCTGACATCGCGTCAAGGACAAGTCGATCGGCCGGAAGCCCCGCGTCCTCGAGGCGGACGAGCAGTGGATCGACCTTCGTTCTCAGCGCGTAGCTAAGACGAATTCTGGCTTGCCCTGCCTGAACCTCGTCCACGCTCCCCTTGACATACACCTCGTCGATCTCGAAAGGGCTCCAGGTCGGCAGTCCGTAAGCGATCGCCTCCGACAGGTTCGTGAGTGCCGCCTCGGGAAGCTTGACCCTTTGCGTCAGAGTGAAATCCGGCGGCAGTTCCAGGTCGACCGACCGGTGACGGGCTGCATGGAGGAGCCGATGAGAGGAGGATTCAGGTCTCCAGCGGCGATCCTCCTCCTGCCACCGGGCTTGCAACTCTCCCTTCGAACGCAACGACCGGAGGCTGGCCGTAAACCCTCCCGGTATGGGACGAACGACGATGGGGCTTCCCTCCCGGCGCATGATATGCGCCAGCACAGGTCCAACGGCGGCGGTCCAGATATATCCCTGCCTCAGAAGCAGGGATCGAAGGCCGATACGCCTCACCCATGAGAGTGCGCTCATCCTCTGGAACTCTCGAGAGCGCAGCCGCCCAGCCGTGGGTTGCGCAGGCAGGCCGCGGGAAGATCGGCCTCGATCGGGATCACGAACACCCATGCGGGATAGGCCGGCCCAAACCGAACGGTGAGCCGCAGGGCTCTCAAAGGCCCATCCTGCGAATCCCACCGTGGCCGCCAGGCCTCATTGCCGGACGCTCTGCCTTTCGCGGGACCGGCACCGAGCGGAAGATAAGCCAGGGCCAGCTCCGAGATGCCCTGGGCGAGGACAGCCCGTTGCGGCTGTCCTGTCTCTTCGGCCCACCGAAGAACCACGTCGGTCCCGTTTCCAGGTTCAGCGCGCACCCGAAAAGCCGAGGCTTGCGATAGACCCATGACCGGCAGCCCGTTCGAGACCACGGTCACCTCGTTCTCATCACCTGAAACCGCCGAATGGGGAGACGCTCCTGGGACCAGCGGAGGAGCGCCATCCACAAGAAGGCGCAGCACCCGCTCCAGGATCAAGGCCTCGGCGTGCATGCTCCCTCGCCGGGACGTCTCGGCGCGATTGCGCTCGACGAAGGCCACAAGCCCCACCAGGATGGATCCGGCAAGTCCGGCGACGGCAATGGCGACCAGAAGGTCGACGAGGGCGAACCCGGCGTGACCGGCGGCCCGATGCCGGACGTTCATCGCGGCGCCCTCTTCAGCGAAACGACCTCGACGGGCAACGCTCCCGACGCACGCCGCTCGAGACGGATGACGACCTGGAACAGGCCCGGATGTGCAACGGACGCAGCTCCGCGCTCGATCGCGAAGGGCGTGATCAGAACGGACCACATGTCGCCGTTGTCGAGCGCGCCGGATTGCCTGCCTTCCGCAAGCGGGAGATCTCGCCCGATCCGAGCCAGGAGCGTCCGCGCATGCAGCGCGGCCGAGACATCTGCATCGGCCTCGGCTTGCGCGCGTCCGTTCGTGGCGATCAGCATCATGAGCGAGGCCGTCGTTCCCGTCAGGATCGTGAGGGCGACGAGCGCTTCGAGCAAGGTGAAGCCGGCGTGGTTCCTGTCAGTGGTGTGCATGGCGGATCGATCCCGTGAGCCAGTCAACCCGATGGACGGAGGCATAGCCGCCGGCCCGTATGGTGAGCGCTGCCCCCGACGCGGTGCCGTCTGGCAGGAAAGCGACCGTCCTGATATCGGCGGATGGATCAGGTTCAGGCGTCATCTCCCACGTGACTCCGGACGGCAAGCCAAGCCACTGGCCCTCAGGCAGACGGTAGCGCCGCGCAGCCAAATCGAAATCGACCCAGGTCATGCGGCCCTCGCGCCGTGCCTGTCCACGCAGGCTCGACAGCGTGCTGTCGAGCCAGGCGCCAGCCCGTACAAACATGATCCGATCACGCGCATTCCCTACCCCGAGCACGGTTGCCGTCCCGGCAAGCGAGAGGACGGTCAATACGATCAGCACTTCGAGCAGCGTAAAGCCCGATTCAGTTGTCCGACCAGCTCGCCACATCCCGGTTCTCCTTCTCGCCGCCGAAGGCCCCGTCCGCGCCGAAGCTGACGAGGTCGTACTCACCGTGTTCGCCAGGGGATTTGTACCGGTATGGCCGGCGCCACGGATCCGTCAGGATGCTCTTGCTCCGCAGGTACGGACCGCGCCAGTTGTCGGCACCTTGAGGTGCCGTGAGCAACGCCTGCAAGCCCTCGCTCGTGGACGGAGGGCGGCCGACATCGATGCGGAACAGGTCGAGCGCCGTCATCAGTTCCTGAATCTGGAGACGCGCCGTGTCCGCCTTCGCCCGGTCGAGATATCCCATGAGCTGGAACGACCCGAGCGTCGCCATCAGCCCGAGGATCACCATCACGACCAAGATCTCGAGGAGCGTCATCCCGTCCCGGCCATGGCGGAACCGGTTCCACAAGCGGCCGGCACGAAGGGAAACGAGGATGGTATGGGACCTCATGATCGTCATCGACCCGCCAGTTCGTTGATGCCGAGTATGGTGGACAGCATGGCGTAAATGATCACGCCGGCTATAGCGCCGAACCCTATGGTCATCAGGGGCGTCAGCATGGCCCCCAACGCCTTGAGCTGCCGCGTCGCGCGCGCCTCATGCAGGGCGGCCGTCCGCTCGAGAGCAGCAGCAAGATCGCCCGTTCTCTCACCGACGCGGATGAGGCCGATGGCATCCTCTCGGAAGATGCGGCTCGCCGCGATGGCGTCGCCAATGGCCGCACCCGACACGATGGAACGATGAGCCTCCTCGAGAGCCGTCCGCATGTGCCGGTTGGCAACCGCTCGAAGGACGATCAACATCGCGACCGACAGGGTCACGCCGCCCCTCAGAAGAGCGCCGAGTGTCCGGGCGAAACGTCCGGTTTCGATGTCCCTCGCCAGCGGTCCGAAAACGGGCATCCTCAGGATGACGGCGTCAAGACGAACGTGACCCTTTGGCGAGAGAAGGAAGAGCGCGGCGGATACCGCCAGAACCGCAGTCGCGCCCAGGAGCGCAACACCGTGGTTCCGCAGGATCCGACTTGCTTCGAGCACGATCCGTGTCACCGTGGAAAGCCGCTCTTCGCCCCCCTCCCCGAGCAGGGTCTCGAGGTTGGGAACGACAACCAGCATCAGGACCAGGATCCCCGCGCTCGCAGTCACGAGCAGGAACAGAGGATATAAAAGCGCATTCCGGATATCGTCCTTCAATGCACGCCGAGCCATCAGATCGTCGCCGAGCCGGCGAATGGCGGAACCGAGATTGCCGGCCGCCTCACCGGCTTGAACTAGCGCTCGGTAGACCGGCGGGAACGAGCCCGGGAAGCGACCCAGAGCCTCATGAAGCGGCATGCCGGCCTTCACATCATCCCGGACGGCCAGGAGAATCCGACGTGTCGACGGGGCGCTAGCGCGGCCCAGCAGAGCGAGGCTCTCCTCGATCGGAATGCCTGCTTCGACGAGCCCTCCCCATTCCTGGGAAAGACGTGCCAGTTCCTGGAATCTCAAGGGTGACCTCAGGACCACGTCCCGGTTGAGCATGGCCCAGAGCGCAGAGAGCCGGGACGGCTTGCCAATTCGGATGACGACGAGACCACGGCTCCGCAGCATGCCGAGTGCATCCTGCATGCTTTCCGCTTCGATGGTGCCGTCGTGCGTTGCGTTGGCTGCGGTAGCGGCGAAATAATGGAAGCGTTCCATCATGTTCCCCCGAGAACCCGGACAAGCTCATGGATGTCGATGAGCCCTTCCGCGACCTTCGCCAGTCCATCGTCCAGCATGGTTTCGAAGCCCTCTGCTTGTGCGCTCCGGGACAGGGTTGCCTCGTCGGCGCGACGCAGAAGATGCGATCGGAAGGAATCCGTCATCGGAACGAACTCGGCCACGGCCACGCGGCCGGCAAAGCCCGATCCGCCGCACGCCGAGCACCCCGGGGACCGAAAGCCGACCCCGCTCTTCAGGCGTGCGCCCCAGAGATCCTGGAAGAAGGGCTCTATCGGATGGGGCTCGCGGCAGCTTTGGCACAGACGGCGCGCCAGGCGCTGCGCCATGGACGCGCGGACCGTGGATGCGAGAAGATAAGGCTCTATTCCCATGTCGACGAGTCGCGGCAGGGCTGCCACCGCATTGTTGGTATGAAGGGTCGCGAGCACCAGATGCCCGGTCAACGCCGCTTGGTTCGCGACTGCGGCGGTTTCCGCATCGCGAATTTCACCAACCATGATGATGTCGGGATCCTGCCGAAGAACGGCCCGTAGCGCACTTGCGAAATCGAGCCCGATCTTCTTGTTGACCTGGATCTGATTGACCCCGTCGAGCTGATATTCGATTGGGTCCTCCACCGTCACGACGTTCAATTCCGGCGACGTGATCGCCTCGAGCGCCGTATAGAGCGTCGTGGTCTTGCCGGATCCGGTCGGACCGGTCACCAACAGAAGCCCATGGGTTTGAGAAAGAACCTGACCGATCGCCGCGATGATCGGCGGCGACAGGCCGAGGGCCTCGAACTTCAGCACGACGTTGGACCGGTCGAGGACACGCAGCACCGCGCTTTCCCCGTTCAGATGCGGCATGGTCGAAACGCGCAAGTCGATTTCGCGCCCTCGCCACGGCACGCGGATGCGCCCGTCCTGCGGCAGCCGTCTTTCGGCGATGTCGAGGCCTGCCATGATCTTCAGCCGTGAAATGATCGCGGCATGAAATTGGGGCGGGGGCGCCTCGGCATCGTGCAAGAGGCCATCGATGCGGTAGCGGATTCGGACCCCTGTTCGGGTTCCGGAAATGTGAAGATCGGAGGCCTTGCGCTCGATCGCCTGATCGATCAGACGGTGAACCGTCCTGATCACGGGCGCGTCGCTGGCAAGGTCACGAAGCTTCTCCACATCGAGATAAAGGCCCGAACCTATGTCGGCATGATCCTCGGGCTCCGGTTCGTCGCGCCCCGTCTGGTACAGGCGGGCGAATGCGGCTGCAAAGTCTCCCGGTCGCGCCAGGTGTCGAACCACTCGAAGGCCCGTCTTTTCCTCGATGGCTGCGGGACTGAATCTGTCCAACGGGTCGACGACAGCGAGACTGACGGTTGCTTCACCTGCGTCGATGGGGATCGCCATCGCATGGGACAGGAAGATTCCTGACAGCGTATCGGTGAAGAGCGCCTCCTTCGGATATTCGTCGATGGACACGATCCTGAGGCCCGATACCGACGACCAGGCCTCAGCGAGTGCGGTGTCCGACACCAGGCCAAGTTTGTTCAGCACCTGATCCTGACGCTCGCCGCTTTCGGCAGCAACATGACGACCGCGCTCCAAAGCCTGGGATGTCAGAGCTCCACGTTCGATCAGAAGCTTCAGAACTCGCTTGACGAGAGCCTCGTCCGATTCGACGAGTGCATGATCGGCTGAATCCGTCATGGATAAATCCATGGCGCCACGCCGGCGACCTGAACGGCCCAGACCGTGGACGTTCCGATGCAGAGAAAGGGGCCGAACGGAAGTTCGTGCTGCGGATCGAAACGTCCGCTGAAGACACGGCAAAGTCCTAAAAACAGCAGTGCCGACAAGGACGACACGAACAGGATCGGCGCAAGCCCGTGCCAGCCGACCCAAAGGCCAGCGCCTGCCATGAACTTCACGTCTCCCAATCCCAGTCCGTCGCGCCCTCTGATGCTTCTGTACGAAGCGCGAAAGATCAGCAGCATCGCGAAGCCGAGAACGCTGCCGATGAGGCTCGCCGAGAGCGACGTGGATCCGTCCAGCGCCGCGAATGCGAGACCTCCGCCGGCATTGGCGGCGTTCAATGCGTTCGGGATGATCAGCCAACGTGCATCGACGACCGAAATGGCGAGCGAGACGGAGCCGAGATAGGCGGCCGCTACCCAAAGGATGATGTCGCTGCTGGCCACGCGATCCTCAGAGGATGAAGAAGTCTTTGGCGCTCAGAGCAGGCTTGTTCTTGAGGATTGCGACGAGAACAGGCTGCTTGCCGTTGCTGCCGTCCACATCGGCGTACAGGTAGCCCTTGGACCGATCGTACAGAATGCGGTCGTCGCTTTCCTGGGCCTCCGGGCTACCTTTGAACTTCACGAAGGCATCGGCCTTCAGCTTTCCCTTGCGCAGGCCGAAAACCTTTCCGGCCAGGTGAATTTTGTCTTCCTTGGGTTTGAAGTCGAGGATCGTGTCCGCTCCGCCGCCGCGGCTGTCGAAAACGAAGGCATCGCGTCCTTGATCGCCCTTGAGGATATCTGCGCCGCCCTTTCCATTGAGGAAATCGGCTCCCAGGCTCCCGAAAACGGACTGGCCGAGTTCGTTTCCGACGAGTTGCAGAGAGCTGGTGGCAGGGCCGCTCCCTTGAAGCAGCTCGATCGAAAGATTCTTCGAAAGAGTGAAGCCGACCGTCGTGACGATCGTGTCCTTTCCCTTTTGCGATTCCACAACGATGTCCTGCTCATGGTCGACCATGTAGGTGTCGTTGCCCGCACCGCCCTCCAAGCGGTCCGCGCCTGTTCCACCATCCAGCGTATCGTTCCCTGCGCCGCCGGTCAGAAGGTCGGCCCCATCCCCGCCCGTCAGACGATCGTCGCCGCCAAGACCATCGATCCGGTCTGCGCCGCGACCGCCTGCAAGAACGTCCGCAGAGACCCCGCCGGTCAGGGATTCATCCGATCCGTTGACGGTGAAGACGAGGCGCGCCGCAGCCTCGTCGCCGGTCTCGTTCCTGACCAGATACGTGAAAACGTCGCGTCCGGTCTCGCCGGCGATCAGGTCGTTGGAGAGATTGGCATTGTACGTGAAGCTCCCGTCCGGATTGATCGTGAGCGTGCCGTAGGTTCCCACGAGAACCAGCGGACCCTTCAAGGTCTGAGAATTCGGCACCACCGTACCGACGCTCGCACCGCGGATCACCAGCTCCTTCCCCAGCGGGGGCGGCCGGTCAGGGTCCACGTCGTTGGTGAAGACGTTGCCGGTGACGGCTGCCTCCTCGACAACCGGGAATGGGTCGTCCGCCGCGAGCAGCGGATCGTCGACCGGCGCAATCTGGAACGTCGTGGTGTCCGCGCCGAAGGCCTCCTCGTTCAGCCGGGCCGTGACCGTCAGAGTCCGTGCGGACGACTGGAGGATCTCGTGAGGATTGGCGTATTGGACGTTGCGCAGGATCGCCGAGACGATCTCGTCGCTGGCCGTGCCGTTCAGGAGGATCTTGAAGGATCCTGGCGACAGCTGCGTGATGCTGCCGACGGTGATGCCGGAATATCGCACGTCGGAGCCAGCCAGGCCGATCTGACCCGCACCCATGCCCTGATGCCGCAACCCGATGCTTTCCCCCGCACCGGCTCCGCCAAGATCGACATGGATCGCGATGCCGTCCCATCCGAGTTGCCCCCCGAGGGCAGAGACATCCTGATCGATGACGACGGCGCCTGACTGCTCCTTGTAGTCGCGCGCATCGCCGTCGAAGTCGGAGAACGTGAACAGGGGATCCTGCACGGGATTCTCGACCGTGATGGCCAGTTGAGCCGTGGCCTCTCCGCCGGCCGAACTCGTGATGCTGTAGGTGAAGATATCCTGCCCGGCACCCCCCGACGGAATGGCCGCGGTATTGTTGGCCAGATACACGTAGCTGCCGTCCGCGTTCAGGGTCAGGGTTCCGAACGTCCCCTGCACGGAGGTGCCGGCCGGAACCTGTGGGTGGGCGTCGTCCGCGCCGGCATTGACGCCCGTGACGGTCAACACAGCCTCGTCATCGTCCGGATCGGTATCGTTCTCGATCACATTGTCCGTCAGAGACCCTCCTGCCGTCACGGTCCCGATATCGCCCTTCGCGACCGGGTCGTCCGACTCGGGCTCCGCCTTCACGGAAACGTGGGATACGGACAGAAGCGTCGCCCCGCCCAGGAGCGTGAAGCTCACGACCTTGTCGGACGGCGAAGGGCTCGTGTCCGCATAGGCGATGCGTCGGGCCAGAGCGGCGATCGCGGTGTTCGTCGCGCCGGCCGAGAAGGTGACGCTGAGAGCGCCGCCCGGGTCGGCGGACAACATCCCGATCTCCGCCCCTTCGTACCGGACGATGCCGGTATCCAGCACGTCGATCTGACCTGGCCCGCTGCCCTCGCCGAGGACGGAGAAGACCTCGGACCCCGATCCATCGTCCGCCGCAACGATCAGGACGATGCCGTCGAGGGTGGGCAGGGCGCCCTCCACGAGAGCGTCCGCCGCCGCGTCGAGCAGAAGCGGCGCGGATCCCTCCGTATAGGTCAGGGCATCGCCGTCGAGATTTGCGAACCGGAACAAGGGAGGAGCCGTCACCGAAAAGCTGACCTCCGCGGTCGCCTCGCTCCCGTCCCCGTCCGCGATCGTGTAGGTGAACACGTCCGTGACCGTATCGCCGGGAGCCACGGAGCCCGCATTGTCGGCCGTGTAGGTGAATGCTCCGGTCGTGTCGATCGTCAGGGTGCCGTAGATGCCTGCGATCTCGATGGTTCCGGTATCCGGGACCAGGTGATCGGTGCCGGCGGCATCCGTCAGGCTGACGACGTTCAGGGGTCCGTTGTCGGGATCGTCCGGATCGAAGTCGTTGCTGGCAAGAGACCCCGTGACGCTCTCGTCGACGCCAAGGGCTAGCCCGTCGTTCTCGGCCACCGGCGCGTCGTCCACCGGAAAGGCATTCACCGTCACGACGGCGCTCGCCAGCACGCCCTCGTCGTCATTCGAGAAGGCGATCGTGATTTCGGACGATGCCGCCGGGGCATCGCCCGTGTCTTCATAGGTGAGGTTTCGGAGAAGGGCCGTGACCGCGTCGGCATTGTTCGTCGCGAGAACGATCGTCAGCGGCTCCCCTTCCCCGCCGGTCACCTCCCCGATCGTCAAGCCCGAGAAGGTGACGGTTCCGTTCTCGAAGCCGATCTGGTCGGGTCCATTGCCTTCAT
Organism: Microvirga sp. CF3016; assembly: GCF_036314085.1. Taxonomy (NCBI): domain Bacteria; kingdom Pseudomonadati; phylum Pseudomonadota; class Alphaproteobacteria; order Hyphomicrobiales; family Methylobacteriaceae; genus Microvirga; species Microvirga sp. CF3016. The sequence continues at coordinate 140,381 of NZ_JAYGGM010000005.1, read as the reverse complement.
GCTTCACCGAAAGAATCTGGCTCGCCGACATGACGTCGATCGATACCGTCAGCACCAGGCCCATGAAGCTCGATGGATTGGCCGTGACGGAAACCGGTGTTTCCTGGTCGATCAGAGTGGCCTCGGCTTGCTCCACATAATCGAAACTGTCGCCATCGAGTTCGTCTATGGTCACGATGGTCTGGAATGCGACCGCAGGCGGGTTCGACACAGGGCTCATGAGCAGACTCCGATCTGAGACCGGGCAGTCTAAACACCGATACGTTGTAACGTCATTTTAGATGTCGAGTTTTCAACAAGAAGTAGTGCCGCCCGGATCGGCCACATTGATGGGGTTGTTCAGCGCATACGCGTACCGGTTCGTCCCCACCCCCGGCCGTGTCGGATCCAGGCTGTCGGGCGACAGGAAGCGGCCGAGAGCCGGGTCGTAATAGCGCGCGTTGAGGTAGACCAGACCGGTCTCCGCATCCTCCCGCTCGCCGATGTAGCCGTGCGTGTCGAGCAGCTTCTCCGACGGCTTGTCCGACACCACCACCTTCTCGCCATAGGCCCGGTGCACCACCGAGGCGAGCGCCGCCGCGTCGGACGGCTTGGTCAGGCGCCGCACCGAGCCCAGATGATCGCGCTGCACCACATCATGCAGGCGATCCATCGCCGGTGTTGGTTCACACAACCGAGATCGTTGTTGATAGACAGATTCAACCTTATTTAAGCATCAATAAGGAGTTCAATATTATCGCATTCTATTGCAATATCTGAATATTCATATGATTTACCCATATCCCACTGAATGAATATCTTAAATTTACTTATTTCACGCGAAATACTAATTATATTGTTCATACTACTGACTAATTCAATTTGATCAACTTCACGATCATTATTGTATAATTTGTATGGTTGATGGAATTTAATTCCGACATCAACGAGATTTTTAGTTTTTAGATCTTGAACTTCAACAATTCTAAGCAAAAAACCAGCAGCATCAAATGAGATGCTATCAATTTCCGAGTCATGGAAATCTAGTCGATCAAACTTGTCCATGGATACCTCACTGGCCAGGGAGCAGATGAGACGGATCGCTCCCCTTAGGGCAACTCGCCCCACAGCTGTCTAAATAATGGTCTAGCTTCCCTGTCCGTTCTGGATTCAGCTGGTGATAATGATCTTTGCCTCCCCATCCGGGTTGATTTGGTTTGCCTTCGTGCAAATCAATCCTATCACCTGTTTTTGGGTTTTCGAATGTTCGAACACCATGTTGACCCGCTTGCGGGTGTGTTGTTTCGATATATCCGGCCTTTGTTAATTCCGAGGGGTTATTTGGTAGCGACGGACGCCCATTAGGAAGATTCGATACAGGTGCGACATCATCGGAAGCGGATTTGTCGGCGGCCTGGGCAGCTCTCCCCAATCCGCGTAGCTCGGCCCCGAGAGTTGCGCCGTGACCGACGATTCCCGGCCCAGGGAAGGCAAAGCTAGGGCCCAAGCTCGCTAGAGTGCCAAAGGGGTTGTTTACAAAGTCTCCGATGACAACTCCGATGTCTGTCGGGGCCCGACTTAAGCTACTAAAACTTGTTCTGACATAATCTTTTAGAGACTCTGCCATCCCATTTGCCGAGCCTCCTCCGGACGTTTGTGCCGAGTTGGTGCCTGAGCTGGCTGTCCCCGTTGAGGTCCCCGAACCAACGGACGAACTTCCACTACTTGTCCCACTCCAGGAATCCCCCCAAGCCTTGTCGTCGGGCCCATCGATCGCATAGCCGCTCGGATCCTTGAGATTGACCGGATCGTTCAGCGCGTACGCATACCGGTTCGTCCCCACCCCCGGCCGGGTCGGGTCGAGGCTGTCGGCGACAGGAAGCGGCCCAGAGCCGGGTCGTAATAGCGCGCGTTCAGGTAGACCAGCCCGGTCTCCGCGTCCTCGCGCTCGCCGATATAGCCGTGCGTGTCGAGCGCCCCCGCGCCGGCGGCCACCACCTTCTCGCCATAGGCCCGGTGCACCACCGAGGCGAGCGGGGCCGCGTCGTCCGGACGGGTCAGCCGCCGCAGGCTGCCGAGATGATCGCGCTGCACCAGGGCTAACTAGCGCCGATCTCCGTGTGCCCATCCTCGACCTTTATGATCGAGATCTGACTCACGTTTTCTTGGATAGAATTTCTTCTTTACATGCTCTAGGCCATAAAACAGAGTTCCATGTATACCCGTAACTTCTGGCTTCCGGACTGGATTGTTCCACAAATCGTGAAATATTCGATCTACGCCGTCAAGTTCATCAAGATCTTCTATAAATTGAATATTTATGCCATCAGGAAATAATCGCTCGAAATCTTCTTTAGTACAGCTAAATATGTCGTATGCACAGTTTGGCATATCGTCAATGATCTGTATGTTTCGCCGCTCCGACATCTTTATTCCTCTTAGTATGGTCTAGTGTGACCACCAGGGTAGACGTTACCTACGCCGTTTCCGTTAGCATCTTTGACGTCCCAGTGTGGGCCGCCATGAGCGAGCGAACCCTGTCCGGTCGGGCTCCATGTACTTCCATCACTGTCAACCCATCCCGGCCGACCGCTGTTTGATGGGTCTCCCCAGGTTGGACCATCCTTGGGATCCTTAAATCCTTCCGCAGCACCAGGTTTGCCAGGTGCCTTAGCGCCTTCTGGATTCCACGCATCGCCAGGAATATTAGTGCCGTTCGGGTTTTTGCTCGGTTTGCCCTGTGACTGCTCATTCAGGAGCGGGCCGGAAGATAGGTCGGGACCCTGTCGATTCTTCTCATTGTACTGTTTCTCAATGTTCTTGCCTGCGATGTAGCCGCCGATCGCTATCGCACCAGCGCCTATGACAGCACATGGTCCGCAGGCGTAAGCAGTGTTCACATTTGCAAATTTATCCCCGAGAGGGCTCCCGGATGAATTTCCGCTGTCACCTAGGCTGATATCTCCCCTTTCAACTGCGGCCTCGTAATCCCGCAGCGCGTCATGGACGCTCTCGCCCGCGTAACCCGGTCCCGGATCACTGCGGTCGCTGCCCTGTTGGCCGCCCGGATCGGCCACGTTGATGGGGTTGTTCAGCGCATACGCATACCGGTTCGTCCCCACCCCGGGCAGCGTCGGATCCAGGCTGTCGGGCGACAGGAAGCGGCCCAGCGCCGGGTCGTAGTAGCGCGCGTTGAGGTAGACCAGCCCGGTCTCCGCATCCTCGCGCTCGCCGATATAGCCGTGCGTGTCGAGCGCCCCCGCGCCCGTAACCACCACCTTCTCGCCATAGGCCCGGTGCACCACCGAGGCGAGCGCCGCCGCATCGTCCGGACGGGTCAGCCGCCGCACGGAACCGAATAGACTGATCAATCAGAAAGAAAAGCACTTACCGCAGCAAGAAACTCGCCGTTCTGTCCTACATGTGGTCTGACGAGGACTATTGTACCTGGGCGATATTCCCAATCCTCTTCAGGGGGCATGTACTCTTCGCTGATACAGTAAAGATCTTTTGCCACTTGTTTAGCGTTCACGGGACGCCAGACCTCTGTACCCTCACCCAGAAGGCGAATGTAGATTGTCCTATTTTCAGTACTTAAACCCTGGCCCACCGACATGGATTACCTCTCTCGTGACGTTATCAATGACGACAGATTGTCCGGTATTCGGATTTTCAAATCGTGTTGCTCCATTTGCCGGGTTTATATTGTTAGGAGCCTCATACTGCTTTCCGCTGCGAATGGCATCATCGATTTTATCTGTGGTCCATCCGCGCGCGTCCATTCTATTCGACCATTGCTGTGCCGTATGATTACTGCCGAATGACCAATCTGTGCGAGGAGTAGCAGAAGTCTGCGGTTGCGCAGTAGAAGTCACAACATCGGAAGCGGATTTGTCGGCGGCCTGGGCAGCTCTCCCCAATCCGCGTAGCTCGGCCCCGAGAGTTGCGCCGTGACCGACGATTCCCGGCCCAGGGAAGGCAAAGCTAGGGCCCAAGCTCGCTAGAGTGCCAAAGGGGTTGTTTACAAAGTCTCCGATGACAACTCCGATGTCTGTCGGGGCCCGACTTAAGCTACTAAAACTTGTTCTGACATAATCTTTTAGAGACTCTGCCATCCCATTTGCCGAGCCTCCTCCGGACGTTTGTGCCGAGTTGGTGCCTGAGCTGGCTGTCCCCGTTGAGGTCCCCGAACCAACGGACGAACTTCCACTACTTGTCCCACTCCAGGAATCCCCCCAAGCCTTGTCGTCGGGCCCATCGATCGCATAGCCGCTCGGATCCTTGAGATTGACCGGATCGTTCAGCGCGTACGCATACCGGTTCGTCCCCACCCCCGGCCGGGTCGGGTCGAGGCTGTCGGGCGACAGGAAGCGGCCTGCCGCCGGGTCGTAGTAGCGCGCGTTCAGGTAGACCAGGCCGGTCTCCGCATCCTCGCGCTCACCGATGTAGCCGTGCGTGTCGAGCGCCCCCGCGCCGGTGACCGCCGCCTTCTCGCCAAAAGCCCGGTGCACCACCGCGGCGAGCGGGGCCGCGTCGTCCGGCCGGGTCAGCCGCCGCAGGCTGTCGAGATGATCGCGCTGCACCACGGCGTCCTGCCCGTCAAATGCATTCAGCAACTCTCGCTAGATACTGTAGTTCTAGGCAATACAAACTAGTATACAGTGACATTACTCAAGTTTTTTTTGAAGAAAAAAGCCTGATTACATTGTACACAAAAAATATTAACACTAGATCAGCAAAAGCCAATATACATAGGAAAACCCAACCATGCAGTGTAATAGAAGAATCTTTCACCAGCTGATAATGCCCTTGAATGTAAGATTCAAATCCACCGAGTATTAAAATGCGCCATAGTGGAATCGCTATCAGGATATGTATAAGAGCTGCAACAATGATACTGGATGCAATCCATAATACAGTCGATACGATCTGCGGAATCATGAATACAAACGTAATCCATAGCGCAACAAATGGGTTAACAACCAAAGTATTTATACTTATAAATTTGACAATCATTACTACGACAAAAGTAAAATTAATGTATTTCACCATTTGCCCCTTTGTGCATTGTAATCCCAAACAGTTCCTCCGTATATTGAGCTCTGTATTTGATCATCAAGAGCATTCCATGTTGAAGGTGCCATTAAATTGTTTGCTGTTCCAGCGATTCCATTTCCAATTCCAACTGTCCTGATCGATGTGATTCCTCCATCAATGACGACTTGCCTGCTGACTATCCCAGGCGCGAGATGATGGTCCCCAAGCGTAATATTTGTAACTGAGAAATTTTTCTTATCGACGACGCTCATAACGGGCCCGAGGCTGATTCCGAAAAGAGAAGGGATAGAAACTAGACCTGTCTCAACACGAATATTCGGGCTTAGGCCGGGTGCAAACTTGCCATTTCGCAAGTCTTCGAACGCCGCGAGCCGCGATACAGTAGATGGCTTCCCTTGCTGAGGATCCCATAAGTCCTTTTTGACGGTGTACTCGTGATAATCCTCTTTATCCTTGCTGATCCCTAGTTCCTTAGCGGTAGAACTATTCGCCAAATCCTGTCCGGCAACAACTTCACCTGAGTCCGTATCTTCACGACCGCTTCTTTCCCCTTCTGGTCCGGCAGTTGCACCTTCCGCCTTCTCGTCGCGTTCCAACTCCTTACCCGTTTTAGCGTCGATCTGCGTTTCACCAGCATCCGCCTGCCCTGTCGGATCCCGACGGTTCACAGGATTATTCGCTGAATACGCGTACCGGTTCGTGCCCACGCCGGGCAGCGTCGGATCCAGGCTGTCGGGCGACAGGAAGCGGCCCAGAGCCGGGTCGTAGTAGCGTGCGTTGAGGTAGACCAGGCCGGTCTCCGCATCCTCGCGCTCGCCGATGTAGCCGTGCGTGTCGAGCCGCTTCTGCGACGCCTCGTCCGACAGCAGCACCTTCTCGCCATAGGCCCGGTGCACCACCGCGGCGAGCGGCGCCGCATCGTCCGGACGGGTCAGCCGCCGCAGGCTGCCGAGATGATCGCGCTGCACCACGGCGGCCTGCCCGCCCACGCCCGCCTGCAGCCGGATGTCGGGATGCGGGTACACGCTCCACACCGCCACCGAGGCCGGGCCCGGCGAGCGCTCGATGCCGGGCCCGAGATAGAGCGTGGTGCGGCCCACCGGGTCGGTCGGGTCGTCGCGCACGGTCTTTGTCAGCCGGGCCCCGTCCGGCCCGTAGACGAACGTCACCGTCGAGGTGGCGGTGACGATCCGCTCCGGCCGGTTGAGCCCGTCCCAGGTGAAGCTGCGCCGGCCGTCCCAGAGCAGGTTGCCGTTGTTGTCGTAGTCCTGCCTCTGGCCGTTCACCGTGGCCGGCGCATGCGGACGCGCCGAGCCCGCCGAGGGGAATGTCGCCGCCATGGAGGCCGGGCCGGTCTTGGCCACCAGGTTGCCGGCCATGTCGTAGGCAAAGCCCTGGCGATTGCCGCCGAGCGTGGACGAGGTCAGCCAGTCGGCCGGGTTGTATTCGAAGATGGAGTTCTCCGCCGCGTTCGGGCTTTGGATCGACGTGATGCGCCCGGCCGCATCGCGGTTGTAGGTCAGGTCGAGCCCCGGCCCGGTCAGGCTGGTCAGCCAGCCGCGCTGGGGATGGTAGGTGCGGCGCGCGGTGCCGCCGTTCTTGGCATAGACGGTGGCCAGGGGCCGGTCGCCCGCATCGTAGGTGATCGACGCGATATGGCCCGGGATCGCGAACAGGCGCCCGGCGGCATCGTAGCTCCAGCCCTCGAGCTTGCCGCCGACCGTCTGCTGCCCCTCCTGCAGCTCCCAGTCCCGCCCGGTCACTCGCCCGCCCGGCTCGTAGGCGGTCCGCAGCACATGCGTCTCCACCCCGCCGTCGGGGCGCTTGATCTCGTAGGTGTCCCGCACCTTGCGGCCGCTGCCGTCATAGGCGTAGCGGATCGTGGCGTGAGCGTTCGACAGGCTCACTAGGCGCCCGCCGTCGGGCCCGCTGCCCGCGTCTCCGTAGCGGCTCTCGGTCACGTCCGGCCGCTCCAGGCCCGCCCGCACGGTCCGGGTCGTCAGGCGGCCGAGGAGGTCGTAGACGAAGGTCGTCCGCTCGTTGCGGGCATCCTTCTGCTCCACCAGCTCCCCGGCCGGATTGTAGACGTAAGCCCACGTGCCCCGGTCGGGATCCGTCTCGCCGGTGCGGCGCCCCAGGCTGTCATAGGTGTAGGACCAGGTGCTGCCGCGCGGATCGCGCACGCCGGTCATCCGCCCGAGCCGGTCGTAGGTCATGGTGGTGGTCAGGAAGGCGCCGCCCTCATAGGGCCGGTCCACCTGGACCGTGCGGCCGTAGGCGTCCCGGTGCAGGCGCGAGACACGGCCGAGCTCGTCCCTTGTCTCGGTGAGGTCGAAAGCCGTGGGGCTGGCCCTGTAGGCGCTCGTCACCACGGTCTGATCCGGCCTGGTCATCCTCACGCCCCGGTCGAGGCCGTCATAGGCGAAGCGGGTCAGGTGGCGCGGATCGCCCACATGATAGGGCAAGCTGCGGCTCTCCGGCATGCCGCGGGCGTTGTAGTCCACGTCGACCCGGATGGGGCCGTTGGGAGCGCTGCGCAGGGTGCTCCACACCCGGCCGTAGCCGTCCCGGTAGGCAGTGCTGGCCAGGGTGCCGCCGCCGAGGGGCGTCACGGTGTCGATACGCTGGGCGCCCGGGTTGCCGAAGTCGTGATAGGCCCACCGGGTGAACTCGCCTCCCGGCTTGGTGACGGATGTGGGGCGGCAGAACTCGTCGTAGACGTAAGTGGTCGCCTGGCCGGTGAGATCCTTGGTCGAGGTGGGTTTTCCGCAACGGGCGTCCCACTCGGCGGTCTTGACCGTGATGCTCTCGTTCGGCACCTCGACCCTCACGGAGGTCGGGAAGATGTGGTGGACGGAATCGTATTCGGTCACCGTCTTTCGGTTGACCTCGTCCGTAACCGTGACCCGGTTGCCCCAGCTATCGTAGGTGGCGGCGCGGTCCACATAGGTCCCCTGCTCCTTGAGCCAGCGGCGGGTCAAGGTCACGTCGCCCACCAAAGGCGCCAGGATCTCGCTGGTCTTGTAGTCGTAGAAGTAGACGGTGCGGGCGATCTCGCGGCCCGTAACCGCCTCGGCGCCCTCATAGACCGTCTCCCAGGCGGGCTTGTTCACGATATAGGCGGTGAGATTCGGGTTGTATTTCCAGACGGTCGTGCGCTCGTCGCCGGTCCGATCGGTGCGGCCGCGCTCGATGAGCTTGGTCATGTTGCCGTAAGTGTCGAAGGTCCGCTCGACCTTGCGGGTGCGATTGCCGCCCGCCAGCGTATCGGTGGTCGTGGTGGCGGTGTTGCGGGCCCAGTAGGGAACGCTTTCGGTGTGGATGGTCCACCCCTCGTCCACCTCCCGCAAGGTCGTCGTGCCGGCCTTGACGGTGAGCTTTTCGATCCGGCCGGCAGAGGCGACGTCCTGGCGGAATACATACTCGCGCACCGGGCACTGGGATTCCCCCGCGTTGCACGGCAGCTTCATGGTGACGGTCTTGAAGCCGTAGAAGCGGCGCTGGTTGTGGCTGTACAGGCCGCCCGAATAGGCGAAGCTGGTCTTTGTGCTGTTGCCGCGCCCATCGTTGCGCTGGATGGATTTGACCCGCTGCAGCACGAACGGCATGCGGTCGTTCGGCGTGGTGGTGGACGGTTCGTAGGCAATGGTGGCGGTGCCGCCCCAGACATTGGTGTGGCTCGTGAGCAGGTCCTGCGGCCCGCCGGTGGAGGTCCAGACCTTGTTGGTGTAGAAATCGGTCTTGCCATCGCCGTTGAAATCGCCGGCGCGCAGAGACACCGGGTTCGGAGACGCATCCTTGACGTCCGGCAGGGCCAGCTTCACCAAGGTCGATCCCTTGTAGCGCAGGATCGTTCCGGCGACCTTGCCGGTCTCCTTGGGAATGTAGATATCGCTGCGTCCGTCCCCGTCGAAATCGCCCACCCGGGCACCGGGCGCAACGGCCGACAGGAGTACCTTAGGACCCTGGACCAGCACCTTGCCGTTGGACAGCATCACCCGGGCTGTTTTCCGATCCTCGTTCAGAAGTGTCACGTCGCTCTTGCCGTCGCCATTGAAATCCCCGACGACGAATTCCGTGGTGGTTTCAACGGAGTTGGTGATGAGCACCAAGTCCTGCGCCTTGAACCTTTTGCCGGCCTTGTCCCAGAACAGGATGGCCGCGTAGGTTTTCGAGTCGACAGTGGTGTAGCAGACAAGGTCGGTGCGCCCGTCGCCGTCGAAGTCGCCGGTCTGGACCTGGTAGCCGGACATGCTGTTGCAGGTCGGGAATGTGCCGTAGATGTAACGACGACTGTCCGTGGATACGAGGCCTTGGTCAAACAAGATCTCGCTGCGTCCGTCCCCGTCGAAATCGCCTGCGATGGCCCGATTTGCCAAGTCGTTTCGTTCGATGAGGAACCAACCTGTCGCGAAAAGCTGCCCGCTGCCGTTCAGGCCGTAGACAACCGCCTCAGTTGTCTCGGTCGTGGTGCATTCTCCGTGCGCGTCGCAGGTCTTAACCGTCAACGAGACGATGCGCATCGCCTGCTGGCTGCCGTTGCCGATGAAATCCCCCGTCAGCCAACGGTCGCCATTGATGTTCAGCTCCTCGACTCTTTTTCTGTAGGCAATGTTAGGCACCAAAGTCGTTGTATAGGTACCCTGTGCCGGATTTTTCGAATAGATGATCGTACAGGTATTGTCCTTCGGTAGGCATGAATAGCCGAGCAAGTCGCTGCGTTGATTCCCATCGAGATCAAGGATCAGTTGCTGATAGGCGGCTGCAATCGTTTTGCTAGAGGCCTGGAAGCCGAGCGCTTCGGACGAGTAATCGAAGGTCGTGGCCGGCAAAGCCGTTCCCTGGGTGACGGTGCCGGTGCTGTCCACGACGACGTTTTTGTCGAATTCCTGCACGCTTGAAAGCCGGGCCGAGCCGGTCGCCGGAGAAGGGGTGTGGACAAGCCTGTAGGCCCGCACATTTTGGCCGCCCGTGCTCACCACGATCGCCTTCAGCCGGGCCGCAACCTGACCGATCTTCTTGCCTCCGTTGGCCAGCAGCATGGCGGGGGTCTTCAGCCGTTCCCGGTAGAAATGGATTTCGGTGCCGTTGTACGTGATCTTGGTCGGATAGCAGACGGCACCGGACGGGCACGAATAGCTGTAATTGACCACGTTGTTATGCCGATCCGTCACCGAGGTGAGGACGAAAAGGTATTGGTCCTTGAGTTTGGTATCGCCCGATTTTGAATCGCTTAACAGGTTCGGATTCACCACGCCCGAGGCGTGATACACGTAGACGGTTCCGTCCCGAGCCGTGACCTTCCAGCGTCTGGCGGTGCCCGAATAGGCGAAGCGTCGGTAGCTCTCCACCTTGGACACGTGGGTGCCGCCGTTCGCGCAGCTCGGGGCCTTTTTGCTCGGGCAGCGCACGATCTCCTCCCCGTCGAGCAGGAAGATGTCGCTGTTATCGAAACGCGGCGTGCCGCGCCCCGGCGAGGCCCTGACGATGCTGGAGATCCCTTCCAGGGACCAGCCCGTGCCCAGGAACCCCGCGAGCGGTCCGCCGGCCCGCAGGCCACGGCCCGAATCGTAGGAAAGTCGCAGCTTCGGCTCAAGCCCCCGGAAACCCGGAACGGCGATCGGAAGAGAGGTGGAGTAAGTCCCGTTGTAGGGCGCATCCGGCAGAAGCGCGGACCTGTCGTCCACCTCGCCCTTGGCAGGATCCGGCGTCGTGTCGGCGTTCGTGGTCAAGGCAGGAGGTTTCGCAGCCGCCGAGGGAGTGTTGCCCGATGGCGGATCGGACTGGGATGCCGCTTCCACATCGGCAGGTTCTGGAGCCGTATCCTCCGGCATGAGCCCGCCCGAAGGGCTCAACGGCACCGTTAGGCCCGTCCGGCCCTCTAAATCCGGTGCTTCGGCAGGGAGCTGTGCCGCCTCGCCCTGGTCCGGGACGACGACATCCTCCGATGCAGTGCTCTGCCTCGAGACCTGCGCAAGGGCCGGAGCGACGAGCAGAGGGCCCGTCGAGCCGGCAAGCCAAAGCAGGAGGGCAATATGGATCGGGCGGCAAGCAGCAGGCACAGGAGACCACCTTCGGTTGTTATGACCAAGGTCTTTAGTCCTAGACTGACACCGCCAAGCTGCGTTCAGAACCGTATAATGCTATAATGTATCTTTTATCCACAGCCTTTTGACAACTCTGGATGGCAACTTCGGAGCACATATGGATGAGTTGAATATAGTCCGCCGCTGAAAGACTGCGCGGCCTCACGTCAGATGAATTGTGTCGAGGAATTTCCATGAAGGGCGCAATCGGCGTTGTCGCCATTGCCGGGACGATTGCGTTGGCCGGATGTGTCGCACAATCATCGACGTCTGAGAGAGACGGTCGGTACAGTCTCTTGGGTCCCAATGCCCGCTACCTAACGTCAGGCCGTCCGGAACCGGCGAACGAGGGGCCCATCGTGGCGAGGGAATCCAACCCGCGAAGCGATTACGTGGATCTCGGACGCGAGGCGACTGAAGCCAAGGGGACTGGAAGTGAGCCAGCCCTCATCACCGAGAATGGCTCGAAAGTCAGTTTGAATTTCGTAAACACAGAGCTGCAGGATTTCGTTAGGGTCGTCTTCGACGATGTTCTGAAGGAAGGTGTCATCGTCGATCCTTCTCTGAGCGGACGAGTGACGATCCGCACCACCGAACCGGTGACGAGAAAGGCGGCCTTGTCCCTGGTGCGCAATGTTCTTCATCTCCATGGGGCAACGCTGGCCAAGGCCGATGGCGTCTTCCGCATCAGCAGCCGCGGCAATGGAGCGGAGCAAGGAGCGGTTGGCGAGAACATTCGCATTGTTCCAATGCGGTTCCTGAAGCCGGACCAAGCGCGCGCGGCCCTGCAACCCTTCGCCACGGCAAGCACTCAGATCGTCGCCAGTACGGAAGGGCGCTATCTCATCCTGTCCGGATCACCGGCGGATCTCGATCCGATGAACCAGCTTCTCGACACGCTCGATGTCGACCAGATGCTGGGTATGTCGTTCGCCCTTGTGCCGCTCAGAGATGCGAGCGCCGCAACCGTCGCAACAGAAGTCACTCAGATGTTCGGAACGGACAGCCAAGGCGCGTTCCGCGTGCTGCCGATCCAGCGGATGAACGCGGTCCTGCTCATGACGAGATCAGCGGACTCGCTTCATCGCGCCAAAGAGTGGATCGAACGTCTTGACCAGGCTGGAAGCGATAACCGGCAGATGAGAGTCTTCGCCATTCAAAACCGCCGCGCAACCGATCTCGCGAAAATTCTCGGCGGCATGCTTACAGGGCAAGATGCTCTGCCCGGCGAAACTCCCCCCGCAGGAGCCAACGCAGGCGCAACTCTTACGGCGAATGGAACCGGAAGGATTGAGCCGGCGGCTTTCACATCGAACCCTGATCGGGTGAACCCGGAAGCCGGCAGCCCCTTGCAAGGCGCTCAGGTCCGCGCCGACATCGCCACAAACTCGCTCGTTGTCATGGCGCAGCCCGAAGCCCACAGGCTCATCGAGTCCGCGATTCGTCGACTCGACGTCTTGCCGACGCAGGTCTTAATCGAGGCAACCATCGCCGAGGTCGGGCTGAACGACGCTCTTCGTTACGGTGTGCGCTGGTATTTCCAGCAGGGTCTCCATGGCGCATCGGTGGATGACGGCACTCCGAACGCCGGCGCAAACTTGCCGGGCTTCAACTACGTGTTCAACGTTCCGCAAGGCCGGCTTGTGGTTAACGCTCTCGAGAAGGTCACGAATCTCGAAATCATTTCCTCGCCGGCCCTCACGGTTCTCGACAACGAAACCGCAACCCTCAAAGTCGGCGACCAAGTTCCGATCGCAACACGGTCTGCCCGCAGCGTCACGAATCCTGATGCCCCTGTTGTCAACGAGGTCGAGCTCAAGGATACGGGCATTATCCTTACGGTCACGCCCCGCGTGAATGCGAGCGGCCTCGTCATGCTTGATATCTCTCAGGAAGTCAGCGACGTCGTGCCAACCTCCACTTCTGCCATCGACTCGCCAACGATCCGGCAGCGCAAGATCAACAGCTCAGTTGCCGTCCAGAGCGGCGCGGAGATCGTCCTCGGCGGCCTGATTTCGTCGAACAAGCAAGTCGCCAAGGATGGCGTTCCAGGCTTGAAGAACATCCCGATCCTCGGTGCGGTTTTCACCAGCAACGCCGTCAACGATCAGCGCAGGACGGAACTTCTCGTCATCATCAGGCCGACCGTGATCGCGAATCGCGTCGATCTTCTGCGTATCACTGAAGAGATCAAGGCGGGCATGACGGGAGTCGCACGGATCAAAAATCCGTAACGGCTTCGTCTCGACGCACTGAAAACATACGAGGCCGTATCTACGCTTTCAGCTACGGCCCTGAGGAGCACAAAGGACCAATCGATGGCGACGATCACATTCAATGGAAACTCAAATGCGAACAGCGCGCTTCTCAACATTCCCACTGAAATCGACTCCGTCGGAATAACAGGCTCTACGTTCTTTGAGATCGGGGATCCGCGGTTCACCGTTCTACGACTTGAAGGAACCGGTTTTATCTATTCAGCTCCGAGAGTGCCGAGTGCAGGCATGATCACGGGCTTCTCGCTCAAACAAGGAGGCGTGACGACCGTCACCGTTACTGGATTGCCGCCGCTCTTAAGCTTGACACAGGCCGAGGCCCTGCGCCTAGAAGGCACTCCCGGATCTCTGCTCAGGTATCTCTTGTCCGGCAACGATGTCGCCTCTGCTGGAACCGGGGATCAAACCATCCTTTCCGAGGGTGGCGATGATACGCTTAACGGAGGAGCCGGCGCCGATTATGTAGTCGCGGGCGAAGGAGACGATCTCGTCATCAGCAGCCTCGGACAAGGCCCTGCCGGTGGAGCTGTCGAACGCCTCTTCGGCGGCGAAGGGATCGATTCGCTGATCATTGATCGCTCCGACCAAGCTCTCGCCTTTGTATTCGACATCATGGTCAACGATGTCACGGCGATGCTGGATGGTACACGGCTGAGCGGGTTCGAACAAATGAAGTTTCACGCCGGTTCGGGAAGCGATCAACTTGCCGGAGGGAACTTAGACGACATTGTCAGCGCAGGTGCCGGAAATGACAGCATCAGCGGTCGGGGCGGAAATGATACCTTGTCAGGTGGCGACGGCGCGGACAACGTTGATGGTGGAGCGGGTGACGACGCAATCATCGGCGAGGAAGGTCTCGACAAGCTCGATGGCGGCAGCGGCAGTGATACACTGCACGGAGGTGGACAAGCGGACAACCTGTTCGGCGGGAGTGGCAGGGACATCCTGAACGGGGGCTCCGGTGCCGACAATATCGACGGCGGCTCCGATGATGACACGATGAGCGGAGACCTCGGCGCAGATGTTCTTGAGGGTGGCCCAGGCAACGACATTCTCGATGGGGGTGCCGAGGCCGATTATCTCTCGGGGAGCGACGGGGACGATACCTTGAACGGTGGATCCAGTGCCGACAATATCGAGGGTGGTAACGGCAACGACATCTTGGATGGGGGAGTCGGTCCAGATACCCTGTTGGGGAACTTGGGCAATGATCTCTATTATATCGATGACTCGAACGACATGTTGTTTGATGCGTTCGGTGAAGGATACGACGTTGTTCTCACTCTCACGTCCTACTTCTTGACTGCTGCTGCAGAGATTGAGCTGCTGCGGGCATCGGATCCCAAAGGAAAGGTCGCCATAGACCTCAGAGGGAACGGCTTTGCCAACATCATCGAAGGGAATGCTGGCGCCAACATCATCAACGGCCTCCGTGGAAAGGACACACTGAAAGGCGGACGGGGCCAGGATACCTTTGTATTCAATACGAAACTGTCCAAGAAAAACATCGATAAAATCCTAGACTTCAAAGTCAAGGACGACGCGTTTCAATTGAGCCGCTCCATATTCAAGAAACTCACTGCCGAAGATGAAGGCAACCATAAAATCTTGGCTGAAGGGACATTCTGCATAGCTGCGAAAGCTCAGGATGCGGACGATCGGATCATCTACAACAAGCGATCAGGAAAGCTGTCTTATGATGAGGACGGAACCGGAGACATCAAGCCGATTACATTCGCACGTCTCTCAAAAGGACTAAAGCTGACGGAGGCAGATTTCTGGGTTTAGGCATCTTATCGGAACGATATGCCAACCCTTTGTCCGTGAACGTCCAATCACATGGTTGCTGTCGCAGGGTGCTCAGGATGTCTGAGAATAGCCTGATTTCTCGTCATGGAGGGCCAGCCAACGCCATTCCGAGCCAGCAATGCAGATGCTAGAGCTTTCCCGCTCCTTAAAGCCATCCAGGCTTCACACCTTATTCAAAGGCTGGGAACCCGCTCCAGGCGGTCCGCCCGCCCTCGCCTATTCCTTCACCGCACCGGTCATGGACGACACGTAGTAGTCCACGAAGAACGAGTAGAGCAGCACCACCGGCAGCGAGCCCAGGAGCGCGCCCGCCATGAGGGCTCCCCATTCGTAGACGTCGCCGCGCACGAGCTCGGTCAGCACGCCCACCGGGACGGTCTTGTTCTCGGACGACTGGATGAAGGTGAGCGCGTAGATGAACTCGTTCC
This sequence comes from Microvirga sp. CF3016, assembly GCF_036314085.1. Taxonomy (NCBI): domain Bacteria; kingdom Pseudomonadati; phylum Pseudomonadota; class Alphaproteobacteria; order Hyphomicrobiales; family Methylobacteriaceae; genus Microvirga; species Microvirga sp. CF3016. The sequence continues at coordinate 124,745 of NZ_JAYGGM010000005.1, read as the reverse complement.
ACGACAGCGTGAAGGCGAAGATGCCGGCCGAGATGAGGCCCGGCACCGCGAGCGGCAGCATGATCCTGGTCAGGATCTGCCAGCGCGACGCCCCGTCGACCAGCGCGCATTCCTCGAGCTCGTAGGGAATGGAGCGGAAATAGCCCATCAGCAGCCAGGTGCAGAACGGGATCAGGAAGGTCGGATAGGTGAAGATCAGGGCGAGCTTCGTGTCGTAGATGCCGAACTTGAAGATCATCACCGCGAGCGGAATGAACAGGATCGAGGGCGGCACGAGATAGGCGAGAAAGATCGCCAGGCCCGTCCAGCGCGAGCCTGGAAAGCGGATCCGCTCGATGGCATAGGCGGCGAACACGGAGGCTGCGAGCGACAGGATCGTCGAGCCCACCGCCACGGCCATCGTGTTGACGAGCCAGCCAGGGTAGGACGTCTCGAACAGGAGGTACTGGATGTTCTGCAGCGTCGGGTTGGACGGCCAGAACGGGTTGTAGTCGCGGAAGTTGTTGAGCTCCGCGTTGGGCTTCAGAGCCGTGATCGTCATCCAGTAGAACGGAAACAGCAGGACGAACACGAAGACCCCGAGGGGCAGGTACACCGTCAGCAGTCGCTGCGGCGTGCGGTTGAGATAGCTCATGCCGACGCTGTCGTCGGCCGTGACGGGATCGACGGGTCTGGCGCTCGTGGTCATGCGTCGGTCCCTCCCTGCTGCCAGCGGCGGCGCTGCAGCCCGAAATAGCTGAAGAGAATGGCGGCGAGCAGGAACGGTACCATCGCCACCGCGATGGCCGCGCCCTCGCCGAGCTGGCCGCCGGGAATGGCCCGCTGGAAGCTCAGGGTCGCCATGAGGTGGGTGGCGTTGAGCGGCCCGCCCCGGGTCAGCACGTAGATGAGCTGGAAATCCGTGAAGGTGAACAGCACCGAGAAGGTCATCACCACGGCGATCAGGGGCGAGAGCATGGGCAGCGTGATGAAGCGAAAACGCTGCCAGGAGGTCGCACCGTCGAGGGTAGCCGCCTCATGGAGCGAGGGCGAGATCGTCTGAAGGCCGGCGAGCAGCGTGATCGCCACGAAGGGGATGCCGCGCCACACATTGGTGAGGATCACCGTCGCACGGGCGTTGTTGGGATCGCCCAGGAAGTTGATGGGAGAATCGATCCATCCGAGGGACATGAACGCCCAGGAGATGATCGAGAACTGGGTATCGTAGATCCACCAGAAGGCGATGGCGGACAAAACCGTCGGCACCACCCAGGGCAGGAGCACGATGGCGCGGATGAAGGCCTTGAAAGGGATGTGCTCGTTGAGGAGAAGCGCGAGCCAGAGACCCAGCATGAACTTCAGGATCGACGCCACCACCGTGTACAGGATGGTGTTGAACACCGAGAGCCAGAAGATGCTGTCGTCCCAGAGGAGCTGGTAGTTCTCCAGCCCGACGAAGATGCCGGAGCGGCCGATGCGCGTGTCGGTGAATCCGAGCCAAACGCCGAGCCCGAGCGGGTAGGAGAGAAAGACCACGAGGAATATGGCCGCCGGCAGCATGAAGAGCAGGCCGAGAAAAAGCTTGCTCTGCATGAGCGGCGTGCGGGCGGGCGCATCCGTCGCGCCGGCGCGGGAAAGGGCGGCATCGACCATGGAGCGCCTCCGGAATCGTCAACACAGGACAAGGGGCGGCGCACGCGCACCGCCCCTTCTGGTTCGTCAGACGCGGTAGTAGCGGTTGGCCCGCTGCTCCGCGCGCTTGGCGGCCTCCTCGGGCGTCCGCTGCCCCGTGGCGGCCTCGGCGACCATGTCGACCATCACGTAATCCGCCATCGTGGCCGCCGAGGCATAGCCGAGCGGACCCGCATAGCCGTTGGGGCGCAGGGTCGACGACGCTCTCTTGTAGGGCTCGTGCACCGGATCGGAGGTCCAGACCGAACTTTCGATCAGTCCCTTCAGGGGTGGGCAGCAATAGGCGCTCGACCCGGTGATCCACGCATCCATCTGCGGCTTGTCGAGCATGAACTGCAGATAGGCGCGCGCCGCGTTCGGAAACTTCGTGTACTTGAAGATCACCGCCGAGGTGGTCTGGTGCAGCTCCACGGGTTGGCCGACGGGGCCGACGGGCAGGGTCGTGGAGCGGATGTCCTGCGCCAGTTCGGCCATCTTCGGATCGTTCTTGGCCGAGTAGTAGAGCGAGACGCCGTTGGCCGTCACGGAGACGTCTCCTGCCAGGAAGACGCGGTTGTTGTTGATGTCGAGCCAGCTCTCCGTGCCCGGGATGAAGGTCTGGTAGAGCTCGCGGGCGTATTGCAGCGCCTTGATGGTCTCCGGCGAGTTGATGACCACCTTTCCGCTCTCGTCGACCATCCTGCCGCCGTGGCTCCAGACGATCCAATGCGCGAAGTTGTTGCCGTCGCCGACGGCCTTTCCGAGCGCGAAACCGGCCGGCTTGCTCTTGGCCTTGAGGGCCTTGCACAATTCGAGGAACTCGTCCGACTTCTCGGGGAATTTCGAGAAGCCCGCCTGCTTGACCATGCTGTCGCGGTAGAGAATGCCGTTGCCGATCGCCGCGAGAGGGAGCGCAATGAACTTGTCGCCCTGCTTGGCATAGCCTTCGGGACCCGGATAATAGCCGCCGTACCGGCTGGCGAAGCTGTTGCCGATATCCGTCACGTCAAGCAGCTTGTCCGGATACTGGAACGGGTCGTCGAACCAGACGAGCATGACGTCCGGGCCCGAGCCGACGTTGGCCGCGACAGCCGCCTTGGGGCGAATGTCCTCCCAGCTTTCCTTGTCGACGCGCACCTCGACGCCGGTGGCCTCGGTGAACTTCTTCGTGTTGGCGAGCCAGGAATCCTCGTCGCCCTTCACGAAGGGCGTCCAGCGCAGCACGCGCAAGGTGGCGCCCTGCTCCGGCTTGTATTGGGGGGCTGCTCCCTGCGCGAAGGCCGGGCCGCCATTCAGAAGCCCGGCTCCCGCCGTGCCGGCGGCGAGGCCCGCCGTTCCAAGGAGCAGATCACGTCTAGACAGGGTCATCGTTCGCTTCCTCCATGATCCGGGATCTCTGGTGACATGCGAGGCCGCCCCGGTTGAGCCGCGCACTTGAACTCAGTCGCTCGTCGTCTGCGGCCTCCAGGGGCTCCCATCAGCGAGAGCGGAATGGAATGGGATGAGAATGAGATCACCGGACCAGGGTGTAGCGAATGACGTGGAGCGGCTCCTGCAGGAACTCATGAACGCGCCGCTTCAAGCTGGCCGGATGTTGGCAAGTCGGCAGGATGATCTGTCCGGACGTGTTCATCCGGATCGGTGGCCGACTTTCGGAACGTCCAAGTCGCGCCCTCGCGTCCAAGCATGCGCTTCCTCCCGGCCCCCGTTCGTTCCTCCGGCCCGTCTCACGCAGGCTTCGGATGTTGTTGGAATGAATATTCTAGGAAGATCCGCTTCATATCAAGCAGTCAAGTCGGCGGCGTTCATAAGCGGTCGATCAACGCCGCACATAGGTCACCGAGACTGACCAATGTCGAGGCTGCCTGCGTCCGACCGTTCGAAGGGACTCAGCCCCCGCTCGGCGGAAGCTGAGCCTTGATGTCGAGTTCTGCCAGAAGCCACTCGGCGAAGGCCCTCAAGGGACGGCGCTGCCGCACATAGCGGGGAAAGACCAGGTTGTGCCCGACATAACGGACGGCGTTGGACTTGCCCTCCAAAGGCATGACCAGCCGTCCCGAGGCGAGTTCCCTTTCCGCGAGGCGCGTGGATTCCAAGGCGATGCCGAGACCTTCCGTGGCAGCCGCGATGGCCAGGAAGCTGCGGTCGAAGCGGCTCCCGTTCGGCGATGGCCCAACCATGTTGTTGGCCGCAAACCAGTCCGCCCATTGGATCTGCTTGCTGTCAGTCTGGATCAGGACATGGTTGAACAGGTCTGCCGGTGTGTCGATCGTCGCCGCGAGGTCCGGCGCGCACATCGGCGTGATCGTCTCTTCCCCGAGAGGCACGACGATCAGCCCTTCCACGCGCGGGCCCCCGTAGACGATGTCGGCGTCGAACTCGTCCGAGGTGAAGCGCGTGTAATCCGTTCCCGCCGCCAGACGGACGTCAACTCCCGGATGATGCTTCAGGAAAGCGGCGAGACGCGGTGTCAGCCATTGCGCCGCGAAGCTCGGCGCGGAGTGAAGGCGCAGCAACATGGGGCCCCGGGTGGACACGACCTCCATGCCGCGCCTTAGTTCCTCGAATGCCCGGCTGACATGGCGCATCAGCGCCTCGCCCTCGTAGCTCAGGCGCACGTTGCGCGTATCGCGGTCGAAGAGAGGGATTCCGAGAGCCTGCTCCAGCTTGCGGATCGCGTGGCTGACCGCACTGGGCGTCAAGTTCAGCTCCGCGGAGGCCGCCCGGAAGGAGCCGGTCCGGCCAGCCGCTTCGAAGATTCGGAGGAAGGAGAGCGGAACCTGCTGGAGCATGGGATTAGTGAATCAGATTCAACAGAGGGTGTAAACCGCGCGTTTGTCCGCCGGCTCAATGTGGAAAATAATTCTTCCAACAAAAACAAAACCGACAATTCCCGTTGGAGGAAACAATGCTTCTCGAAGGAAAGACCGCGGTCATTTCCGGCGCGGCGAGCCCGCGCGGAATCGGACAGGCGACCGCCCGCCTCTTTGCCGCCCACGGGGCGAAAGTCGCCATTCTCGACATCGACGAACAGGGCGCCAAGGAAGCGGCTGCCTCGCTCGGGCCCCATCACATCGGCATCCGGTGCAACGTCACGGACCTCGACGACTGCCGACGCGCCGCAGACAGCGCCATCACGGCCTTCGGGCAGGTCGACATCCTCCTCAACAATGCCGGCATCACCCAGCCGGTGAAGACGATGGAGATCGACGAGGCCAGCTGGCGCCGCATCGTCGACGTGAACCTGACCGGCGTTCTCTACCTGAGCCAAGCCTTCATTCCACATATGCGCTCCCGCCGCCGGGGCTCGATCGCCTGCATGTCGTCCGTTTCGGCACAGCGCGGCGGCGGGATCTTCGGTGGCCCGCACTACTCGGCCGCCAAGGCCGGCGTTCTGGGACTCGCGAAGGCCATGGCCCGGGAACTTGGCCCGGACGGGATCCGCGTCAACTGCGTCACCCCCGGCCTGATCCAGACGGACATCACCGGCGGCAAGCTCACGGACGAGATGCGCCAGGACATCCTGAAGGGCATCCCGCTCAATCGCCTCGGCGATGCCGAGGATGTGGCGGGAGCCTACCTGTTCCTCGCGTCCGACCTGTCCGCCTACATCACCGGCGCCGTCATCGACGTCAACGGCGGCATGCTGATCCACTGATCGGCATCACGGGGCGCCGCACTGCTTGCGCCCTTGAAACTTTGGAGAGATCGATGACCACGAGCACAGCGACGCCGCGGGCTCCGCAGCCTCCCCTGTCCAACGTATCCCTTCCGGACCGGGCCTACCGCATCCGCCGCAACGCCCTGCGCATGGGCGAGGTCCAGGGCCAGGGCTATATCGCCCAGGCGCTGGGCATCGCGGACGTACTGGCGGTGTCCTACTTCCACGCGATGAAATACCGGCCGGAGGATCCGGAATGGGAGGAGCGCGATCGCTTTCTCCTCTCCATCGGCCATTACGCCATCGCGCTCTACGCGGCCCTGATCGAAGCCGGGATCATCCCCGAGGACGAGCTCGAGAGCTACGGGACCGACGACAGTCGGCTGCCCATGTCCGGCATGGCGGCCTACACGCCCGGCATGGAGATCACCGGAGGGTCCTTGGGACACGGACTCGGCCTCGCGGTCGGCTTCTGCCTCGGCCTGAAGCGCAAGCAGTCGAAGTCGTTCGTCTATTGCCTGTTCTCTGACGGCGAGCTCGGCGAGGGCTCCATCTGGGAAGGCGCCTGGTCGGCGAGCCACTGGAAGCTCGACAACCTGATCGGCATCGTCGACGTCAACAACCAGCAGGCGGACGGCCCTGCCTCGCAGGTCACAGGCTTCGAGCCGCTCGCTAGGCGCTTCGAGTCGTTCGGCTGGCATGTGCAGCGCGTGAACGGCAACGATATCGACGCCCTGGTGGCGGCCTTCGATACGGCCAAGAACCTCGCGGAGCCGAAGCCCCGCATCATCATCTGCGACACCAAGATGGCCAAGGGCGTCCCGTTCCTCGAGGAGCGCGAGCGCAACCACTTCCTGCGGGTGGAGCCGCACGAATGGCGAAAGGCCATCGAACTGCTTGACGCCGGGAGGACATCATGAGGCGCTCGAAATACACGCGGCCGGCCTGGCTCGGCGAGCAGGGCGAGGGAGGACAGGGTACGGCGGACAAGCCGCGGCTGACCACCTCGGCGATGATCGCCTCGCTCGCCGGTCCCGATCAGCGCACGAAGCCGGCTCCGTTCGGCCACGCGCTCGCGGCTCTGGCTGAAAGCCGTCCGGAGATCGTCGGATTGACGGCGGATCTCGCGAAATACACGGACCTGCACGTCTTCGCCAAAGCGCATCCCGACCGCTTCTACCAGATGGGCATGGCGGAACAGCTCCTGATCAGCGCCGCCGCCGGGATGGCGCGGGAAGGCTTCATGCCCTTCGCCACGACCTACGCGGTGTTCGCGGCGCGCCGGGCCTACGACTTCATCTGCATGGCGATCGCCGAAGAAAACCTCAACGTGAAGATCGTCTGCGCCCTGCCCGGCCTGACGACCGGCTACGGGCCGAGCCACCAGGCTACCGAGGACATTGCGATCTTCCGGGGCATGCCGAACATCGCCATCATCGACCCATGCGACGCTCATGAGATCGAGCAGGTGGTGCCGGCCATGGCGGCCCATAACGGCCCGGTCTACATGCGCCTCCTGCGCGGCAACGTTCCGCTCGTTCTCGACGAGTACGGCTACACGTTCGAGTTCGGCAAGGCCAAGACCCTGCGGGACGGGAACGACGTGCTGATCATCTCGTCCGGCCTGATGACGATGCGCGCGCTCGAAGCCGCAGAAGCGCTGTCCGCCGACAATGTCGACGTCGCGGTTCTGCACGTGCCCACCATCAAGCCGCTCGACGAGGCGACGATCCTGAAGGAGGCGTCGCGCACGGGCCGCATGGTGGTCGTGGCGGAGAACCACACGATCGTCGGCGGCCTCGGCGAGGCGGTGGCCGGCCTGCTGATGCGCTCAGGCGTCTTCCCGACCGCCTTCCGCCAAGTCGCCCTGCCCGACGAATTTCTCGATGCCGGCGCCCTGCCCACCCTGCACGATCGCTACGGCATTTCCGTCGGCGCCATGACGCGCAGCATCAAAGGCTGGCTCTAGAACGATCTCCCTCGGAGCGCTCAAGCCGCTCCAGGGCTTCGGCGATCGCCAGGAGGCAGTTGCCCAACACCATAACGGTCAAGAAGCCCGGCCAACGGGCAGGATCCAGAGGAGAACGCACATGAAGAGCACGATTTCACGCCGTACCCTGATCGCCGGAGCCTTCGCGGCGCCGGCCGTCCTGACGCTGCCCCGCGGCGCCCAGGCCGCCACCAATCTGACGCTGGGCCACAACGCGGCTCCCGGCAACCCACGCAGCATCGCGACCGAACGCTTCGGCGAACTGGTCAAGGAGCGGTCCGGCGGCCGCATCAGCGTTCGCGTCGCCGGCTCCGAGCAGCTCGGCAACGAGCAGTCCCTGCTCACGAGCCTGCGCACCGGCGCGGTGGACATGACCGTCAACAGCCAGGGCTCCAGCTCGGCTCTCGTGCCGGAGATCGCCGCTCTCGGCCTGCCGTTCCTGTTCGAGGACAGCGCTGCGGCCTTCAAGGTGCTGGAGGGCCCCATCGGCGAGGAGCTCGCCCAGCGCTTCTCCAAGGTCCAGATGGTTCCCCTCGGCTGGTGGGACAACGGCATCCGCCACATCACCAACAGCAAGCGGCCCATCGCCAAGCCCGCCGACCTGAAGGGCCTGAAGATCCGCACGCCGCCCGACCCGATGACCATCGACATCTTCCAGGCCCTGGGGGCCGGCACCGAGCAGATCAGCTTCGGCGAGCTCTATGTCGCCCTGCAGCAGGGCGTCGTCGACGGTCAGGAGAATCCGCTCACCAACATCGCCAGCTCGAAGCTCTTCGAGGTGAACAAGTTCATCAGCCTGTCGGGCCACAAGTGGGAGAGCTCTCCCTTCCTGATGTCGCAGATCACCTGGACCCGGCTGCCCGCGGCCGACCGGGACATCATCAAGACCGCTGCCAAAGAGGCGGGCGATCTGCAGCGCAGGCTCTTCGCCGAGAACGAGGCCAAGTACAACAGCGAGTTCCGGGCCAATCCGAAGCTCGCGGTCAACGAGGTCGACAGGGCGGCCTTCCGGGAGGCCTCCGCCAAGGTGGTCGACACCTGGCGCGCCAAGCCTTTCGGCGACTTCGTCGACCGGCTTGCCAAGACAGCCCGGAGCTGACGTCATGACGCGTGTCGCCCCGGTCCCCCACCACGAACAGGAGCTGGCCACGGGGGGCGGCACGCTCGCCGTGGCCAACGTCATCGACCGCGCGGTCGGCTTCGCATGTCGGTCGATCATTCTGCTGACAGGGATCGCGCTGCTCGCGATCCTCACGGCGAATGTCGTCGCCCGCTACGTCCTGGAAAGCGGCGGCTTCCGCTTCGCCCAGGAACTGCCGGAGCGCCTCTTTCCCTGGTTCATCATGGCGGGCGTGGCCCTCGCCGTTCAGAAGGGCGGCCACATGGCGGTCGAATCCGTCCTCTCCCGCCTGAGCCGGAACGGGGCCCGCATCATGCTGCTCGTCGGCTTCGCGATCATCATCGCGTCCTACGCCATCCTCGGCTGGGAGGCGCTCGGCGTCGCCGACATCGTGTCCATCGAAAAAAGTCCCGTGCTCGGCCTGTCGAGCAGCTACAGCTACTACGCGCTCGCCCTCGGATGCGCCGCCGTCATCCTGACGACCTTCGCGCTCGCCCTACGGGTCGCCTTGATCGGTCCCGAAGCCATGCCGACCCCTGACCCGGAGGAGACGGGCATATGAGTATCATTCTCGTCATCGTCTTCACGATCCTGATGCTGCTGGCGATCCCCGTCGGCCATGCCCTGGTCATCGCGGCCGGCGCGACGCTCGCTTGGCAGGGCGAGCTGCCCCTGATGATCGTCGCGCAGCAGATGTACCAGCAGACGCAGTCCTTCCCGATGCTGGCCCTGCCCTTCTTCATGATGGCGGGCAGCCTGATGCTCGGCGGCAAGCTCGGACAGGAACTCCTGTCCTTCGCCACCAAGTCGATGCAGCGCTGGCGCGGCGGTCCGCTCTCGACCACGGTCGTCGCCTCGGTGGTGTTCGGCGGCGTCTCCGGCAGCGCGGTCGCCAATGCCAGCGCCCTCGGATCGGTCCTCATCCCCTGGCAGAAGCGCCAGGGCTATCCGGCCGGGTTGTGCGCCGCCAACAACGCCACTTCGGCGGTGATCGACATTCTGATTCCGCCGTCCATCCCGCTCATCCTCTATTCCCTCGTGAGCGGCGTCAGCATCGCCGATCTGTTCACGGCCGGCATCCTCCCGGGCATCCTCATGGCGGGCGGATTCATCCTGACCTGCAGCTGGATCGCGCGGCGGCGCGGCATCCACTCGGAGGATCCCTCCGTCAGCCGGATGGAGCTTCTCAAGCTCGCGGTGCTGAGCGCCCCTGCCCTCCTGATGCCGATCCTGATCCTGCTCGGACTGCGCTTCGGCATCGCGACGCCGACCGAGATCTCGGTTCTCGCGGTCATCTATGCGCTTGCCTTGAGCGCTCTCTTCTACCGCGACCTGACGTGGCAGCGCTTCCATCACAGCCTGATCGAGGCCGGTATCGCGACGGGCGTGGTCATGCTCGTGATCATGGGCAGCGCTATCGTCGGCTGGATCCTGACCTTCGACCAGGTGCCGACCCGCTTCGCCGACTGGGTCTCGACGACGATCAGCAATCCTCTGCTGGTCATCCTGGCCATGAACATCCTGCTGCTGATCGTCGGCATGCCGCTCGATCTGCCACCCGCGATCCTGCTCCTCGGCCCCATCTTCGTCCCCCTGGCGGCGACGATCGGGCTCGATCCGGTGCAGCTCGGGATCATCATGGTGCTGAACCTCGGCATCGGGCTCTACACGCCGCCGATCGGCACAACCCTGTTCATCTCGTCCTCAATTGCACGGTCGACATTGGCGGACACCACCCGCGAGCTCTGGCCGTTCTTCGGCGTGGCCATGCTGGTCCTCCTGGCCGTGAGCTACATTCCCGCGCTGACGATTTACTGAAAGGGCCGGCGTCCTACTTGAGCAGGAGTAGGACGCTGCCCTTCCATCGAGCCGGCGAACGAACCTGAAGACAACCGCGAGGAACGAACGAGATGACCCGTGTTGCTTTTGTCGGCCTCGGCGCCATGGGACTGCCGATGGCGTCGAACCTCCTGAAAAAAGGGTTCGCGGTCACCGGGTTCGATCTGAATGCCAATGCGCTCGATGCCCTCGAGGCGGCCGGAGGACAGCGGGCGGGAAGTGCGGGCGAGGCGGCGAACGGAGCCGATGCGCTGATCCTCATGGTGGTGAATGCCGCGCAGGCCGAGGCGGTGCTCTTCGGCGGGGGCGCCCTGGAGAAGCTGCGCGAGGGTGGCGTGGTCGCCCTTATGGCCACCTGCCCTCCATCGGCCGTAGAGGCCGTCGAAGAGCCGGTCCGCCGCGCCGGACGGCGCCTGATCGACGCTCCCGTGTCGGGCGGTGTCGCGGGTGCCAAGGCCGCAACGCTGACGATCATGGCGGCCGGACCGCGCGACACGTTCGAGGCCGCAAAGCCTCTCTTCGACGCCATGGGCGACAAGGTCTTCCATGTGGGAGAACGTCCCGGCCAGGGCGCCATGGTCAAGACCGTCAACCAGCTCCTCTGCGGCGTGCATATCGCGGTCGTCGCCGAGGCCTTCGCCCTGGCCTCGAAGGTCGGCGTGGACCTCAACATCCTGCTGCAGATCATGAGCGGGTCCGCCGCCTCGAGCTGGATGCTCAAGGACCGGGGACCGCGCATGCTTCAGTCGGATCCCGAGGTCACCAGCGCCGTCGACATCTTCGTCAAGGATCTCGGCATCGTTCTCGACGCCGGCAGGGACACGAAGGCAGCACTTCCCCTGGCAGCGGCGGCCCATCAGATGTTCCTGGCAGCCTCGGGACGTGGAGACGGCCACGAAGACGACAGCCAAGTCATCCGGTCCTATCTTGCCCTGAACGGGATTCGATAGCCGCACTGCCGCTCGCACCCGCCGGGACTTCTCCTCCTGTTCCGACGGTGTCCGGTTCGGGCCGGCGAGCATGCCCTGGTTTCCCGTCGTCAGTCTTCCCCGCTTGGCCTTCGTCGGCAATTGACGCAGATTGCCTGCCATGGAGCCTGCGGCGGACGAGGCGCGATGGAGGCAACCGGTGGCAAGAGGACGATTTCAGGTCGTGTGCTGCGGAATGGCGGGCGTGTTGGCCGTGGAGGCTCAGACGGCCCATGCCTTCCCGCGCCATTCCCATGAGCAGTTTGGGGTTGGCCTCATCGAGCGGGGCGCGCAGCGCTCGTTGAGCGGGCGTGGCGTCGTTGAAGCCGGGGCCGGCGACCTCATCACCGTCAACCCGGGCGAGGTCCATGACGGCTCGCCCATCGGGGACGCCGGGCGCACGTGGCGGATGCTCTATTTTGACCCGTCCCTCATCGCCGAGACGGCCTGCGACGTGCACGAGGGCCGGATGCGCACCTGCGAGTTCGTCCATCCCGTGCTACGAGATGATACCCCCGTCGAGGCATTCCGGGCGCTTTACCAGGCACTGACGGCACCCGCGGCAGAACGGACGGAACTGCGCCGCGATGAAACCCTTGCGGTTCTGGTGGATCGGCTCCTGCGCGAGCGCCCCTCGGACGATGTGCCAGCCGCTCCGGCTGCAATCCGCATCGCGCGGGAGGTCATCGATGACAATCCGGCGGCCTCAGTCACCCTGGCCGAACTGGCACATGCGAGCGGTCTGAGCCGGTACCAGGTGGTACGGGGTTTCTCGCGCGCATTCGGCTTGACGCCTCACACCTACCTCGTCCAGCGGCGCATCGACCTCGCGCGCCACCTCATCACGGGCGGGATGCCCCTGGCGGATGCGGCGGCAGCGAGCGGCTTCGCCGATCAGAGCCACATGACGCGGCACTTCGTGCGTCGCTTCGGCTTTCCGCCCGGCGCCCTTGCTGCGGCGGCGTGAACCCGATTCTGACAGGGCCTGCAATTTCGTTCAAGACACGGCGGCAGAGTACACGGCAGGGATAGACGGTGCGACATCCTCCACGTCCGAGCCCTGCCCATGATCCTTCGCTACTCCCCATCCGTACTGCGCGACTTCCCCGAACTCGCCACGGGCATGCTGCAAGTCGAGCGAATAACCCCGGCCGCGGACGCATCCGCGTCGGTGGCCCGTCTCCACGCTGCCGCGACTGGGAGACTCGCGGGCGGCTCGGAAAGCGACTTGCCCGAGGTGCAGGCCTGGCGGCGCGCCTTTGCCCGCATGGGCCTCAAGCCCACCCAATACCGCTGCGCCTCCGAGGCGCTCCTGCGGCGCTTCCGCAAGGAGGGCACGCTGCCTGCCCTTCACCCCCTCGTGGACCTCTGCAACGCCGCCTCCATGGCCTTCGCTATTCCCGTAGCGGTGTTCGACCTCGGTCAGGTCGAAGGCGCGCTGGAGGTTCGCCACGCGACCGGCACGGAGCGCTATGAGACGCTCGCCGGGGAGGTCGAGCACCCCAATCCTGGCGAGATCATCTTCGCCGACGAGGCAGGATCCGCGCATGCCCGTCGTTGGACCAACCGGCAGAGCGGGCGCTCCGCCGTGCGTGCCGGCACTTCGGCCGCTCTGATCGTCGCCGAGGCCCTGCACGGAACAGCCCGCGAGGACGTGAGCCGACTCACCCGGACACTCCAGGCCATGCTGGCTGAGGCTTGGCCCGCCGCGACCATCCTGGAGGTGCGCCAGCCATGAGCCCCGAGTTTATCCTCACCTCCCTGATCGTCGTGGCCTCCCCTGGCACCGGCGTGCTCGTCACGCTCGCCGCCGGACTGTCGCGCGGTGCCCGCGCGGCCATCGTGGCAGCTTTCGGCTGTACCCTCGGAATCGTGCCGCACATGCTGGCAGCCATCACGGGGCTTGCTGCGCTCCTGCACGCCAGCGCCCTCGCCTTTCAGATCATCAAATACGCCGGAGTAGCCTACCTGCTGTACATGGCCTGGATGACGCTTCAGGAACGCGGCACGCTGCGGGTGGAAGCGGAGGGAACACCGCGCTCGGACGCGCAGGTCATCTGGTCTGCGGTCCTCGTCAACGTGCTCAATCCAAAGCTTTCGATCTTCTTCTTCGCCTTCCTGCCGCAATTCGTGGGCGCGACTGAGCCCCAGCCTCTGAGGAGAATGCTCGAGTTGAGCCTCGCCTTCATGGTCATGACTCTTACCGTTTTCGTCCTCTATGGCGTGTTCGCCGCTGCGGTTCGCCGGCACGTGACCTCGCGCCCGAGCGTGCTGGCCTGGATGCGCCGCGCTTTCGCTGCCGCCTTCATGGCACTTGGAGTGAAACTTGCGCTGGCCGAGCGCTAATGGCTCCCATGATGCGAATTTCTGGGCGATCAGCTTGATCCAAGTGCCATACTGGGACGGTGAGACGCTGCGACACCTCTGCTTGTAAGATCGGATGTTTCCATGAAGCCCGAAGCAGCGAGACGGCAGAGGGCGAGTCGACCCCGGTGCTTCTTCCTGGCGTCGCACAGGCGCGATACTGGAAGGACACCGGGGAACCCCTGGCGCCCGAGTGATTACCAGGATCGTGCAGCAACAGTCTGAAACGTCGATCAACGGGATTTCCGCTACCTCGATCCTGTGGTCCCCTTGCCGTTCGGAGATCCTGACAGGCCGGGACCGACGCCATCCATTGCTGAGCACCCGCTCTCTTCCCCGAAGGCTGCACCCCTTCAGGCCTATTGACCTGAGACTTTAGCTCGCTCACTATGACATAACTAAAGCAAATAATACATAATTATAGAGCAAGAGGGTGACCATGAGGATCAGAGAAGCGTTGCTTTCCGGCTTGGCGATACTCGCATCAGGCCCAGTTCTGGCTCAATCAGGTGGAGGGGTCGTCAATGTGGCGACGATCGGCGAACCGCCGACCCTCGACCCTATGGTGTCCACGGCCGACTTGGTCGGTATTGTCACCCAGCATTTCTTCGAGACTCTCTTCACCTTTGACAAGGATTGGAAGGTCACGCCCCTCCTGGCGGCGTCGCTTCCGGAGGTCACCGAGGGCGGCAAGGTCTATACGATCAAGCTGCGGGACGGGATCAAGTTTCACGACGGCTCCGACATGACGTCCGAAGACGTCGTCGCCTCGCTCAAGCGCTGGATGGAACAGGGCTCGCGCGGCAAGCAGGTTGCCGGCAATGTCGACAAGCTTGAGGCCGTCGATCCGTCGACCGTGCGCATCACCCTGAAGACGCCGTACGCCCCTCTCCTGGCGCTCCTGTCCTTCAACAACTCTGCTGCGGTGATCATGCCGTCGGAGAAGATGGACGTGCCGATGAAGGAGCCGGTCGGCACGGGTCCGTACAAGCTGAAGGAGCGCAAGCCCGACCAGTATATCCAGCTCGTCCGCAACGATTCCTACAAGCCGCTCGATGGCGCCGGGAACGGTTATGGCGGCGCGCGCAAGCCGATCCTCGACGAAATCCGCTTCGTGCCCGTGCCGGATCCCAACACCCGGGTCGAGGGCGCGATTTCCGGACAATTCGACTACGTGGATTCCATCCCGGTTGAATCCTATGACCGCATCAAGAATCTGCAGACATCGAAGCCCGTCATCCTCAAGCCGTTCGGCTGGCCGGTCTTCGTGATGAACACGAAACAGGGCGTGATGGCCAATACCGACGCCCGCATGGCCGTGCGCCTGTCTCTCAGCATGGAGGACATGCTGGCCGCAGCTTTCGGCAACCCCGAGTTCTACTCCCTCGACGGAGCCATGTATCCCAAGGGCTATGTCTGGAACACGGATGCCGGCGTCGAAGGCCGGTACAACGTCGCCGATCCCGACAAGGCGAAGGCGCTCCTGAAGAAGGCCAATTACAGCGGCGCACCGCTGCGCATCCTCACCAGCCGCCAATACGAGTTCCACTACAAGATGGCCCAGGTGGCGGCCGAGTACCTGAAGCAGGCCGGCTTCACGGTCGATCTGCAGGTGGTCGATTGGGCAACCCTGACGCAGAGGCGCGGCGATCCGGCCCTGTGGGACATCTACATCACCCACAGCCCGTTCCTGCCGGAACCGGCCCTCATCGGCCAGCTCTCCGAGAGCTCGCCCGGCTGGTGGTCCAGCCCTGCGCGCAAGAAAGCCGTCGACGCCTTCAACACGGAGAGCGATCCGGCGAAGCGCTCTGCCCTCTGGGCCGAAGTTCAGAAGGTCATCTACGACGAAACGCCCAGCATCAAGATCGGCGACTTCAACGCCCTGTCGGCACAGTCGCCGAAGCTGGAAGGTATCGTGCCCGCGCCTTGGCCATACTTCTGGAACGTGTCGTTGAAGAAGTAAGCGAACGGCAAGCTGGGGAGCGCTTCTCCTGGCGCTCCCCGAACATTCACTTGATGCAGATCGACACATGAGCCGCTACATCCTCCAACGCTTGCTCGGCATGCTGGCCGTGATGTTCGTGGTCGTCACGATCGTGTTCATCATCGTGCGCATCGCCCCCGGCGATCCGGCCGCCGTCATGCTCGGCCCCGACGCGACGGCCCAGGACGTGGCGAGCCTGCGCACCCGCCTCGGCCTCGACCAGCCGCTCATCGTGCAGTACGGCATCTTCTTCGGGCAATTGCTGCAGGGCGATCTCGGGGAGTCCATCTTTCTCAACCGCCCGGTCCTCTCCGCCCTGGCGGATCGCGCCGAGCCGACCTTCTTCCTGACGCTATTCTCCATCGTCATCGCCGGCCTTATCGCCATTCCGGTCGGCATCCTGTCGGCCTATTGGCGCGGCTCGCTCTTCGACCAGACCGCCACGACGCTGGCCATGCTCGCGGCCTCCGTTCCGAGTTTCTGGCTCGGGCTGCTTCTGATCCAGTTCTTCGCCGTGCGCCTCGGCGTGTTCCCGGTCTCCGGATACGGCGGACCCGGCGCCGGGCTCGGCACACGGCTCTCCCATCTCGTGCTTCCCGCCCTGTCGCTGGGCATCGTGTCATCGGCCCTGATCCTGCGCTTCACGCGCGCAAGCATGCTCGACGTTCTGAACGACGACTACGTGCGCACCGCCCGCTCCAAGGGCATGGGCGAGTTCCGGGTCGTCATGAAGCATGCCTTCAAGAACGCGCTCATTCCGGTTCTGACCGTGATCGGCCTGACGGCCGCGCTCCTCGTGTCGGGCGCCGTCGTGACGGAAACCGTGTTCGGCCTTCCGGGCGTCGGCAACCTCGTCGTCTCGGCCGTGCTGCGGCGCGACTATCCCGTCATTCAGGGCGCGCTGCTGATCGTGGCGGCGCTCTATGTGCTCATCAACTTCCTGATCGACATGCTCTACCTGCTCGTCGACCCGCGGGTGCGCTACTGATGGCCGCCGTCAGCACCCCTGCCGTCTCCGAAGCGAGCTTCGTCTCGCGGCTGGTGACCCGCAAGACCGTCATGGTCGGGCTTCTCATCCTCGTGATCGTCGCGGCATTGGCGATCCTGGCGCCGCTGATCGCGCCGTACTCGCCAAGCCGCCTTTCCGTGGTCAACCGGCTCAAGCCGCCGAGCGGCATCTACTGGTTCGGGACGGACGAGTTCGGCCGCGACGTGTTCAGCCGGACGATCTATGCGGGCCGGCTTTCACTCCTCGTCGGCGCCTCGGTCGTGGCATTCGCGGCCGTTTTCGGGGTGACGCTCGGCCTCGTGGCCGGCTTCTTCCGTCGCCTCGACACGCCGATCGCCCGCATCATCGACGCCATGATGGCTTTCCCGGATATTCTTCTGGCCATCGCGCTCGTCGCGGCTCTCGGCCCGTCCCTCGTGACCGTCATCGTGGCGCTCGGGATTGTCTACACGCCGCGCCTCGCTCGCATCGTGCGGGCCTCCACGCTGGTTATCCGCGAGCTGCCCTATGTCGAAGCGGCCCGTGCGCTCGGAGTCCCGACCTGGCGCATCATGTCCCGGCACGTGCTTCGCAACCTCGTGTCGCCCATCCTCGTGCAAGGCACCTTCATCTTCGCCTATGCCATGCTGGCTGAAGCCGGCCTGTCCTTCCTGGGCCTCGGCGTCAGCCCCGAGGTGCCGACCTGGGGCACCATGATTGCGGCCGGGCGGCAATATATCGGACAGGCCGACTGGATGACGCTGTTCCCCGGCATCGCGATCATCCTGTCCGTTCTTTCCCTTCAGATGGTCGGCGACGGATTCCGGGATCTCCTCGATCCGCGCCTGAGAAAGGACCTTTGATCTCATGACGTTTCAAGAAGACTCCTCGCCCCTTCTGATCTCGGGCGTGAAGCCGGTGGGCTTCGGCCGGGGTGTGCCGCAGGAGACGACCGATATCCTGATCGGCGGTGACGGAAAGATCGCTGGCGTCGGTCATTCTCTTCAGGCACCGGAGAGAGCGCGCCGCATCGATGCCAAGGGAGCTTACGTCTCCCCCGGCTGGGTCGATCTCCATGCCCACGTGTGGCACGGCGGCACCGACATCTCCATCAAGCCGCAGGTCTGCGGCATCGAGCGCGGCGTGACGACCATCGTGGATGCGGGCTCGGCGGGCGAAGCCAATTTCCACGGCTTCCGGGAATACATCATCGAGCCTGCCAGGGAGCGCATCAAGGCCTTCCTCAATATCGGGTCGATCGGTCTTGTCGCCTGCAACCGCGTGAGCGAGCTCATCGACATGCGGTCCATCGACATCGACCGCACCATCGCGTGCGTCGAGGCCAACCGCGACATCATCATCGGCATCAAGGTGCGGGCGAGCGGCGTCATCGTCGGCGCCTGGGGCATCACGCCGGTGAAGATCGCCAAGAAGGTCGCCAAGATCCTCAAGCTGCCGCTGATGGTGCATGTGGGCGAGCCGCCTCCGGTCTTCGACGAGGTCCTCGAGGTCCTGGGTCCCGGCGACGTGGTGACCCACTGCTTCAACGGCAAGGCTGCGGCGAACATCATGGAGGACGAGGATCTGTTCCAGCTGGCGCAGCGCTGCGCCAACGACGGCATCCGCCTCGATGTGGGCCACGGCGGCGCCTCCTTCTCGTTCAAAGTGGCCGAACTCGCCATCCAGCGCGGCCTCCTGCCCTTCTCGATTTCGACCGACCTTCATGCGCGCTCCCTCGACAATCCCGTCTGGGACATGGGCACGACCATGTCGAAGCTTCTCTCGGTCGGCATGCCGTTCGAGGCCGTCATCGACGCCTCGACCAGGGCACCCATGGAGGTGATCGGCCTTCCGACGGAGAATCTTCTCTCACCCGGCACGCGAGCCGAGTTCACGGTGTTCGAGGTCAACGACAGCGATCTGCGCATCGTTGATTCCATGGGCTACAACGCGCACCTACCGCGCCTGATCGAGCCTATCTGGACCATTCTCGGACAGGAAGCCGTCAAGGCGAGCCGCTACGTCCCGCCGCGGAAATCCGCCCTGGAGAGCTCCGCCTGTCCGCATTGCGGTTGGATCAACGCCCGATGACGGAGCTTCCCGACGATACCGTGCTCAAGGTCTCTGACCTGCACACGCACTTCGAGCTCGGCAGCCGCGTCGCCAAATCGGTCGACGGCGTGAGCTTCGACGTGAAGCGCGGAGAGACCGTCGCGGTGGTCGGCGAATCCGGCTCTGGGAAATCCGTCACCAGCCTGTCGGTCATGCGCCTTCTCTCGTCTCCAGGGCGGATCGTGGGAGGCAGCATCCTCTACCGCACGAGCCAGGGTCAGGTGATCGACATCGCGGCCCTGCCGGAGCGGAAAATGCGCGCCATCCGCGGGCGCGAGATCGCCATGATCTTCCAGGAGCCGATGACGAGCCTCAACCCTCTCTACACGGTCGGCGACCAGATCGTGGAGATGATCAGGCTGCACGAACCGCTCTCGACGTCCGAGGCGCGCCGGCGTGCCAAGAAAATGCTGGACCTCGTGGAGATTCCCGCGGCCGACCGCAGGCTCGACGAGTATCCGCATCAGATGTCGGGCGGCATGCGCCAGCGCGTCATGATCGCCCTCGCCCTGTCCTGCAACCCCAACCTCCTGATCGCGGACGAGCCGACGACCGCTCTCGACGTGACGATCCAGGCACAGATCCTCGATCTGCTCCGCAGGCTGCAGCGCGAGATCGGCATGAGCATCCTGTTCATCACGCACAATCTCGGCGTGGTGGCGGAGATCGCCCATGACGTCGTGGTCATGTATACCGGCCGCGTGGTCGAGAAGAGCCCGGTCGGGAGCCTCTTCGAGCATCAGAAGCATCCTTATACGCGCGGCCTGCTGGCCTGCATCCCGAATGCATCGCGCGATCGCGACGAAGCCGGCGGAAGGCTGCGCCTCAATCCTATCCCGGGCAACGTGCCCCCTGTGACGGCGCTCCCGCCGGGATGCAGCTTCGCCCCGCGCTGCTCCTATCGCATCCCGCTCTGCGACGAGGCGCCGCCGCTCATGACGGCGGGTCCCTCGCATCTCAGCCGATGCTGGAGGCATGAAGCCCTATGAGCAGTGAAACCCTCCTGAGCGTCCAGGGACTCACCAAGCAGTTCCAGACCCGCAGCGGCACCGTGAAGGCGGTGGACGGCGTCAGCTTCGACGTGAAGCGCGGCACGATCGTCGGCCTCGTCGGCGAGTCCGGATCGGGCAAGACCACGGCCGGTCGATGCACGCTCCGTCTCGTCGAGCCCAACGAGGGGCGGATCGTGTTCGACGGCGTCGACCTGCGCACGTTGCCTGAGCGGGAGATGAGAGCCTACCGGAGTCGTCTCCAGATCATTTTCCAGGATCCGTATTCGAGCCTCAACCCCCGTCTCCGGATCGACCAGATCATCGGCGAAGCGATCGATATTCATCGTCCCGTCAGGGGCAGTGCCCGGCGGGATCGGATCGCCGAACTTCTCCAGAGAGTGGGCCTCAATCCCGATGCGGCGCGCCGCTACCCGCACGAGTTCTCCGGCGGACAGCGCCAGCGCATCGGCATTGCCCGTGCTCTGGCAGTGGAGCCCGACTTCATCGTGGCCGACGAGCCGGTCTCGGCCCTCGACGTTTCCGTGCAGGCCCAAGTCCTCAACCTGATCCAGGATCTGCAGCAGGATTTCGGCCTGACGATGCTCTTCATCGCGCACGACCTGTCGGTGGTGGAGTATCTCTGCGACGAGGTCGTGGTGATGTATCTCGGGCGCGTCATGGAGCGGGGTCCCAGCCGCGAAATCTACGCCATGCCGCGCCACCCCTACACGCAGGCGCTTCTCTCCGCGGCTCCGTTGCCGGATCCGAAAGCGAGCCGCCAGCGCATCGTCCTGAAGGGCGATATTCCGAGCCCGCTCAACCCACCGTCCGGCTGCGTGTTCCGGACCCGCTGCCGATACGCCATCGAGGCCTGTGCCGAGATCGTTCCTCCGCTGGAAGACGTCGGCTCGAACCATCACGTCGCCTGCATTCGTCACGGCGACTCCGAAGTGATTTCCCAAGGACTGACATTGTGAACGAAGTTCAATATCTGACCGCGTCGAACCCTTACGAGCGTCTGAAGGAACTGGGCATCGCATTGCCCAAGCCCCCAAGTCCGATTGCCAATTTTGTGACGCATGTTCAGGAAGGAAGCCTTCTGTTCCTGTCGGGCCAGGGGCCGCAGGAAGCCAGCGGCTATCTCCATACCGGCAAGGTCGGCCTCGATGTCGATGCGGAGGAGGCCTATGAACACGCCAGGTTGACAGGGATCAATCTGCTCGCCGTCATGCAGGACGCGCTAGGTGACCTGTCGCGCGTGAAACGTGTCGTGAAGCTCCTCGGTATGGTCAATGCAGCGCCCGATTTCGGCGAGCACCCCAGGGTGATCAACGGATGCTCCGATCTCATGATGGCTGTCTTCGGAGAGGCGGGCCGTCACGCCCGCTCCGCCGTGGGCTTCGGGTCCCTGCCCAACAACATCACGGTAGAGATCGAAGCCATCATCGCGGTCGAAGATTGAGGCGTTCCTTCATGCCCGGATCAGCGCCAGCCCAACGTCGCCTCGATCCGCTCGGCTGCCTTGCGCACCGCGTTGGTGTAGCGGTCGCGATCCTGCACGACCCGATGCTCCGGCAGCACGATGGAAATCGTCGCGATGCACTCACCCGAAGGCTGGCAGATCGGCGAGGCAATACAGGCGACGGAAAAGTCCGATTCATTGATCTGGATCGACAGGCGCTCCCTGAGCGCAGCCGCAGACGCCTCGGAGAGCGTCTCCGGGTTCGTGTTGGCGCGCCCCGTGGGCGATACCTTCGCGGCATGACGGAAGACCTTCAGGCGTTCCTCGTCGGGAAGATGACCGAGGAGCAGTCGGCCCGAGGCCGTCCAGTTCAGCGGCACGCGCGAGCCGACCTTGGACGTGACGCGGAAATGCCCAGGTCCGTCCGCCATGGCCATCACGATCATATGATCCCCGTCCCGGCCGCAGATCTGGATGGTTTCCTCCACCTCCCGGCAAAGGTCTTGCATCTCGTGCGTGGCGACGTTCAGGAAGTCGAGGGATTCGGCATAAGCCAGGCCGTAATGGTACAGGCGCGGCCCGAGCCAGACAGTTCCGTCGCTGCGCCGCTGCAGAAGCCTTTTCTCCACGAGATCCTCGATGATCACGTAGACTGTCGAGAGCGGCGCTCCAACCGCCTTGGCCACCGCATAGGCGCCGGCCGGCTTCATCTCCGCCTGAAGGAAATCCAGGATCTGCAAAGCGCGATCGATGCCGCTGACGCGGGCGCCGCGGCTACGCTTCTCGGGAACGGACGCATCCGCAGCCTCGGAAAACTTGGTGTCCACTGGATCTTCTCCCGGATCTTCAGAAATTGCGGCCCACCGTTACGGTGGGCCGCATGCCCTCACGTACTTCCTCAGTAATGGAATATACCCCATTCCGCCACCATAAAACATTGAGACAACGAGCTCCATGACCCAGAAAGACATTCGCCCTGACCTCGGCCTCCGCCCCATCATCAACGTATCAGGCACCATGACGTCGCTCGGCGCCTCCATCGTCGTGCCCGAAGCCGTCGCAGCCGTCTCGGCGATCCTTCCGCAATTCGTCGAGATCGGCGACCTGCAGAAGAAAGCGAGCCGCGTGATTGCGCGCCTCTGCGGCACCGAGGCCGGCTTCGTGACGGCCTCCTGCTCGGCCGGGATCACGCTTGCCGTTGCCGGAGCCATGACAGGCTGCGACCTTGCCGCGGTCGAGCGGCTTCCCGATACAGACCGTCTCAAGAACGAAGTGCTGCTCATGACCGGCCACATGGTCAGCTACGGCGCGCCCGTCGAGCAGGGCATTCGCCTTGCGGGCGCGAGGGTCGTGCCGGTGGGCCAAGCCACCTCGGCCTATGGCTATCAGCTCGACGGAGCCATCACCGAGCGGACAGCCGCCGCAGTCTACGTCGTCTCGCACCATACGGTGCAGTACGGCCTGATCCCGCTCAAGGAGTTCGTGGAGATCTGCCATGCACGGGGCGTGCCCGTGATCGTCGATGCGGCTTCCGAATACGATCTGAGGGGGTTCCTCGCCACCGGTGCCGATATCGCGCTCTATTCCTCGCACAAGTTCCTCGGCGGCCTGACCGGCGGCATCGTGGCCGGCCGAACTGAGCTCGTGCGCGCGACCTACATTCAGAACATGGGCATCGGTCGCGGCATGAAGGTCGGCAAAGAAGGTATCCTCGGTACGATCGCGGCTCTCGAGGCCTGGGAGAAGCGCGACCATGCGGGCATCCGCGAGCGCGAGACGCGCTATCTGGAACTCTGGGAACAGACCCTGTCCGGCCGCCCCGGCGTGACGCCGATCCGCGAGGCGGATCCGACCAACAATCCGCTCGATCGTCTGAAGGTCGCCATCGAGCCGAAGGGTGCCCACATCACGGCCTGGGATCTCGCCGATGCGCTCGCCTCGGGGCGCACGCCGATCATCGTTCGCGACCACGAGGTCGAGCACGGCTATTTCTATCTCGACCCGTGCAATCTTCATCCAGGACAGGAAACCGTCGTGGCCGAACGGCTCGTCGAGGAACTGGAGAAGGCCCGGCAGTCCAACGAGATCATTGCGACACCGCTGGAGGGGCGGCGCAACCGCTCCTCCCAGGCGATCATGCGCTGGCCTGATTGATCGGGAGAGCGACAAGAGGCGGGGAGCCAGGAATGGGATACCCGATGAACCGGCTCGCCGCTCCCGATGCTCATTGACGGGCTGATGCCCACTTTCAGGATCAGGCGGCTCGACGCGTGAAGTGGTTCGGCCCGACTTCGACGATGCGGTCCTGGAGGTGCCGGGCTTCCCTGCGAATGGCCTCGACCGCGTGGGGGTCCAATCGGGCGTCCGGATTGTCGAAGCGGATTTCGGGATTGGGCACGGCCGACAGAAGCAGGCGCGTATAGGGATGCTGCGGATTGGTCAGCACCCGGTGAACATCGCCCCACTCGACGATCTGGCCCGCATACATCACGAGAATGTCTTCGGCGACATAGCGAGCAGTTGCGAGATCGTGCGTGATGTAGAGCAGCGCGACCCCAAGATCTCGCTTCATGTCGTTGAGCAGGTTCAGGACCCCTAAGCGCACAGACACGTCCAGCATGGATGTCGGCTCGTCCGCGACGATCACCTGAGCGCCCATGGCGAGCGTCCTGGCGATGTTGATGCGCTGGCGCTGCCCGCCGGACAGCTCATGCGGGTGCTTGCGTGTGACCGCGCCGGGATCGAGCTCCACACGGCGGAGAAGATCGGCGATCGTCTCGTCCACCGCACCGCCCTTGAGATCCGGCTGGCCGAGCGCGAGCGGACGCCGGATGATGAAATCCACCGTGTGGGCGGGATTGAGCGATGCGAAGGGATCCTGAAAGATCATCTGGACTGCACGCCGGTACTCCTTGAGGCCGACGGCTCCCGTCGCGTTCAGGTCCTTTCCGCGAAACAGGATTCTTCCGCTGTCCGGCCGATACTCGCGCATGACAAGACGCGCGCAGGTGGTCTTCCCGCTTCCGGACTCGCCGACCAGCGCCACGGTCCGGCCGGGGTGCAGCGCGAAGGTGATGTCATGAGCTGCCCGCACGGCCTTCCCGCTATGACCAAAGCTCTTGCTCACCTGTTCCAGTGCGATGATCGGCTCCTGAATCATCCCGATGCCCTTTCCAGCCTGACTGGATGCCCGTGCAGCGACGGGAACGAGGCCCAGAGCTGTTTCGTATACTCATGCTGGGGCCGGTGATAGATTTGTTCCGACGTGCCCTGCTCGACCAGATTCCCGCGAAGCATAATGCCAATCCGGTCGCAGAACTGCACCATAAGCCCGAGATCGTGGGTGATGAACAGGACCGAGAACCCGCGGCTGCGGCGCAACTCGTCGATCCTCTGCAGGATCTCGCGCTGGACGACCACGTCGAGCGCCGTCGTCGGCTCGTCCATTACCACGAGTTTCGGGTCCAGGGCCATGCAGATGGCAATGACGATGCGCTGGCGCATGCCGCCGGAGAACTGATGCGGGTAGTCACGCAGGCGCTCAGGCGGGATGTCGACGAGCCGCAGCATCTCGGCCGCGCGCTCCCGCGATTGCTCCTTCGAGTAGCCACGATGCCGCTTCAGCAGATCGTGAAACTGCGCCTCGACTCTCAGGACGGGATTGAGAGAGTTCATGGCGCTCTGGAACACCATCGCGACTTTACTCCAGCGGAATTCCCTCAAGGCCCTGTCGTCGAGATCGAGGACGTCCTGCCCCTCGAACAGAATCCTGCCCCGGCGGATGAGGGCCGGCGGCTTGTGCAGGCGGTTGATCGCGTAAGCGATCGTGCTCTTGCCGCAGCCGGATTCGCCGGCAAGGCCGAAGACCTCCCCGGGCGCGATATCGAAGCTGACATCGTCCACCGCCCGGAAGTCGGCTTCCGCGCCGATGTAGTCGATGGTGAGATTCTGCACCGAAAGAAGAGGATCGGCTGTCATAGACGGCCCTCCCCACGTCGCATCAGCAAGGACCAGCGCGACAGGGTGTTGCCCGTGCGCAGGCGCGGATTGGCGACCTCGTCGACGGCGAAATTCAGGAGCGACAGGCCCGCGCCCAGGGCGATCAGAGCGAAACAGGGGCTCAGGATGTCCCACCAGGCTCCGACCTGCAGAGCGGACGCGTTCTGGGCGTTGAAGAGCATCATGCCCCAGGAGACCGTCTTGGGATCGCCGAGCCCGAGGAATTCGAGGGTTGCCTCCGTAATAACGGCAAAGATCACGCTGCCCACGAAGTTGATCCCCACGATGGAGATCACGTTCGGAAAGATCTCGAACAGCATGATGCGCCAGGACGGCTCGCCCAGCATCTCGGCCGACTTCACGAAGTCCTTCTGCTTGACGGACAGAGTCTCGGCGCGCGTGACGCGCGCGCCCCAGGCCCAGGACGTGGCTCCGAGGATCAGGGCGATCACCCAGGGGCTCGCCTGTCCGATGAAGGCTGCCAGAACGAGAAGCAGCGGCAGGTTCGGCACCACGAGCACCATGTTTGTGAAAAAGCTGATGACCTCGTCCGTTCGCCCGCCTTTGTATCCGGCAAGGATCCCGAAGATGGTTCCGACGACGGTGATCAGCAGCCCGGCGCCGAAGCCGACCGCCAGCGACGTGCGGGCTCCGTAAAGAAGACGGGCGAACACGTCCTGACCGATGCGGGTCGTTCCGAGCCAGTGGTCCCAGCTCGGCGGCTGATGGGGACGCCCTACGCGCCGGGTCGGATCGTATTCGGTGAGCCAGGGCGCCGCGATCGCCAACGCCACGATGATCGCGACGATGACGAGCCCGGTCAGCGCCTTCCTGTTGTGCGCGAAGCTTTTCAGAACGGCTCCCATGTCAGGCGCTCCGCAGGCGCGGATCCAGCAGGACGTAGCTGATATCCACGATGAAGTTGGCCGTGAGCATGGCAAGCGTCATGATCAGCAGCTGCCCCTGGATCACGGGATAGTCCCGGGCGAGGATTGCCTGATACAGGGTGTTGCCGAGCCCGGGATAGTTGAAGACGACTTCCGTCACGAGGGAGCCGCCCAGCACGGTTCCAATGGCGATGGCGAGGCTGCTCACCGTCGGCAGAAGGGCGTTGCGCGCGGCATACCAGAACATCACGCGGCTGTCGGACAGACCCTTGGCACGGGCCATGACGATATAGTCCTCGCCCAGGAGATTGATCATGTTGTTGCGCATGGTCACGAGGAACCCGCCCGTCAGCACGGTCGACAAGGTCAGGACCGGCAGGATGCCATGCCGGACGACGCTGGAGACATATTGCCAGGAGAAGGCGGGATCCAGCGCAGGGTCGGCCGCGTAGCCGGTCGGAAACCAGTTGAGCTCGAAGCCGAAGAAGAACAGGGCCACGAGGGACAGGACCATGGCGGGCATGGATGTCGCCATGATGGCGCCGACGGAGAAGACGACGTCGAAGGTGCTCCCCCGCCGCCAGGCAGCCATGATGCCGAGCACCGTGCCGAGGGTGAAGCTGATGAGCGTCGCGGTTCCCATGAGGCCCACGGTCCAGATTAGCGCGCGGCCCAGCAGTTCCGTCACGGCGAGCGGATAATACTTGATGGATCGGCCGAGATCGCCCGTGAAGACGCTCTGGAGATAGGTCAGGTATTGCTGCCAGAGAGGTCCGTCGACGAAGCCGAAGGTTAGCTTCAAGGCTTCGAGATTCTCCACAGAGAGATCGCTCCCCGCGCTCGAGAACATGATCTCGATCGGATCGCCAGGCATGAGCCTGGGCAGGAAGAAGTTGACGGTCGCAGCAGCGAGAAAAGCCGCGAGATAGAACCCTAGACGCCTGAAAAGAAATGCCATCGAAACCTCAGAGCGGGGAAGCGGACGGGCCGCTTCCCCGTTGCGCTAGATTACTTCACCGGCTTGAGCGCCAAGAGATGGAGCAGCCGGGCCGGGTTCTGGCGCGAGATCGTCGGGTTGACGAAGGGGTTCTCGCCGCTGGCCCAGCCCGTGAAGCGCTTGGTGTTGTACTGGTACCAGGTCGCGCTGTTGTAGACCGGGAAGATCGGCAAATTCTCCGCGACGATCCGCTGAGCGGAGTTCATGATTGTCTTCTGCTGGGCTTGATCCGGCGTCTGGGCGAACCTTGCCAGGAGGCCTTCGAGCTCTTCATTGAACCAGCGCTGCGCCGTAAACCGCGTCTTGCCGGCATCCGCCTTGGTGAAGGCCCGCTGATAGAGATAGTACGGCGAGGCCGCCACCGAGATGCTGTTGATGGCGGCGTCGAAGGATCCGCTGATCAGGTTCTGCGACCAGACCGCCTCCTCGGGCGTGCCCATGCTGGCATTGATGCCGGCTTCGCGCATGCCTTCGATGGCGATCTGGACCGTGTCGATCCAGTCGCTCCAGGAATTCGGCACGATGATATTGAAGGCGATCGGCGTACCGTCCGGATTGTCGCGGAAGCCATCCTTGTTCTTGTCCACGTATCCGGCCTTGTCGAGGAGCGCCTTGGCGCCATCCAGATCGTAGGTCGTGTACTTGCTGAACTCGGCCTTCACCTTCGGATCGAGCCACATCTTGTAGACGTCCCCGAAGGCCGTCGGGTCCTCGTTCAGCGTCGGGTAGCCGTATCCCGCCACGTCGACCATGGCCTTGCGATCAAGCGTCATGCTGACCGCGCGGCGGAAGTTGAGATCCCTGAAGGCCTTGCGGTTGTTCTCGTTGGAGGTTTCCTGATTGAACAGGAATTCCACCATGCTGCCTGCCACGTACCAATACCTGTGGTGCTGCGGGTCCTTGGCGACGAAGGTCTTCTCCACATCCGGCAGGAAGGCGACGCCCCAGTCGAGCTGTCCGCTGGCGGAGGCGGCCAGGATCTGGTTGTTGTCGGCAAGCTGCGGGAAGCGCATGCAGTCGACGGATAGACGTGTTGAATCCCAGTAATGCAGATTGCGGCACTGGTCGTAGGTTTGCGGCGTGAACCGCGTCACCTCCGTCATAGGGCCGCTGCCGACCGGGTTCTCGTTGGCGAAGGTCACCGGCTCGGTGATGCCCTTCCAGACATGCTCCGGCACGATCGGCAGGGCGATGAGACGGTCGACTGCGAGCGCGCTGGGCTGGCGGAGCGTGAAGCGCACGGTCTGCTTGTCGACTTGCTCGACACCGCTGATGAACTGCCAGATCGAGACGAAATCCAGAGCCGGATATTGCTTGATGTAATTGTAGGTGAAAACGACGTCGGCTGCCGTCAGCGGCTGCCCGTCGGACCACTTCAGGCCGTCGCGCAGCTTGAACTCGATGCTCTTAAGATCCTCGGCAAGCTTGTAGCTCTCTGCGAGGCGATAGTTCGGCTTGTTGTTGTCGAGACGGTTGAAGACGACCAGGGGCTCGTAGATGAAGTCGAGCGTGCTCTGCCGCGCCGATGTCTGATTGAACGGGTTGAAGTTGCGCACCCAGGTGGTCGCGGGCTCGATGTTGACCGTGAGCACGGTCTGGGCGGCGGCAGGGAGCGTCAGGGCTCCCAGCATGGTCATGGCCAGAAGCGCGGAAAATGGTTTCATTGCAGTTCCCTCTTTTTATTGAACTTTTTACGCACGCGGACAGCACTCCTACAGATGCCGGGAGAAGATTTCCTCAACCTCCGCATGAAGCTGGTGCACATCGACCTTGAGCGAACCGAGGCGTCGCTTTCCGGCCTCGATCCGCTCCAGGGATTGTTGCGACAGCGGGCGGGCAACCCTTGCCGCCGCGAGGCTTTCCGAGGTCGTGCCATGGCTGTGCAGGGCAATGTCGCATCCGGCATCGAGCGTCTGGCGCACGCGCTCAGGCAGCGGTCCGCGTAGCGATTCCATGAACAGGCAATCGGAGATGAGCACGCCCTGATAACCGAGCTCGCCCCGGATCACGTCATTGCAAATGACGGGCGAGATCGAGGCCGGCTGCTCCTCGTCATAGGCGGAATAGACCACATGGGACACCATGGCCCAAGGGGTGTCGATCAGATCCAGGAACGGCTTGAAGTCCGTCGCAGTAAGGACGTCGCGGCTTTCGAGCACCACCGGCCGCTCCTTGTGGCTGTCGGTCGTGGCGCGCCCGTGGCCGGGGATGTGCTTCATGATGGGCAGGTTGCCCACCTCGAGCAGACTGTCGACCACGACGCGGCCGAGCGCGGCTACCCGCTCCGGGTCCGGGCCGAACGAGCGCGCCCCGATCACGGCGCTTGTCGTGTCGAAGACGAGATCGAGGACGGGCGAGCATCCGCTCGTCAGTCCTAGCTCTGTCATCATGGTGCCCATGGCGTGCGAGGAGAGGCGCAAGGCGTGCTTGGCGAGATCCATGTCACGATCCGCAAGTCGCGAGAAATCGCCGAAGGAGCGGAACAACGGCCACGGGCCGGCATCGAGATGCTGCACGCGCCCTCCTTCCTGGTCGGTGAAGACCGGCGCATCGTCCCGTCCAACCGCCTCGCGGAACTGCTCCACCAATGCCTTGACCTGATCCGGCGTCTTCAGGTTGCGGCGTCCCACGAAGAGGCCGTACGGATTCGTCTCACGGAACAACGCGACTTCATCGGCATCGAGAACCGGATTTGGAATGCCGACGAAGAGAGCAAGTGGAACGTTTTGGGACATGAGACTCTGCGTGTTTGAGTGAAAGGTCTTTGGAGGCAACGCCGCCTATGTCACGACCGCCGGCCTTGGCGTTCGCAGCATGTCGGCGTAGATCCCCTTGCCCGAAACCGGGATCTCGATGGCGCCGACAGCGTCGATATAGAAACGGGCGGGGCCGGGATCGCCGATGACCGCATAGGCATAGCCCATGGCCTTCATGGCGAGGAGCGTCCGGTGCAGCAATGCGGCGCCGATCCCCTGCCCTCGAGAAGCCTCCGCCACCCCGGTGGGTCCGAAGAACCCGCGCGCAATAGCATCATAGCAGGCAAAGCCGACCAGTTGGCCGTTGCTGAGGGCGATGAGGCAGGAGGAAGGCTGGCGTCCGATGGCGATTGCGGCTTCGCTCGCCCAATTCTCGCTGAAGTGCCGCTGGATCCAAGCCACGACGATGTGCCGTTCCGGAGCGAGGACCGGCCGGATTGTCAGATCCGTTCGCTCGGTGCGCTGCCCGAGCCTTTCAAGGCCCGGATCGTAGAGACTGACAAGCAGGTCACCCATGCATATTCCATAAATACGAAATATCTATTTTTATAGTGTACTATATTTGGGTCATCTCCTCCCGTTCCGTCAAGCATGATCTCCGTCACGGTCGAGATGGTCCTTGTCCAGGGCGATCAGGGGAGCGTCCACAAGCCTTCCACCGAGCCGCATGGGAACAAGAGGGCTTTGCAGAACTTCTAGCTTAGGGCCATGATTGCCATGACCTCAGCCGGATCAGGCACCGGTTTGGATCGAACTGCAGGTGATCAGAAATCCCCTTGTTACTGACGGGATCGCTCCGAGGGATAAGTTCCTTAGAGGTATTGCGCGGAATTCCGGCGATCTCAATGATCCATTTCAGGCATTTGCAATGCTCGTCGCCGCAAAGGTATTGGGCGAACAGGTATTGCCAAGCTTATGATCGGACATATTTCGTGATTGGTTCACCTGTGTTCATCTCAGGTACGATACAAGAGGTGTGGTCGAACGTATTGCGCAAGCAACCTGCCGAGCTGACTTTTGCTTATACGCTCCAGTCCCGCCCGGATTAACTGGTGGTCGGCTGAATTGCGGAGACGATTGAGAATGAAGGTATCCTGGCGGCGACCCGTCCTCATCGCGATTGCGAGCTGCGCTGCGGCAATTCCCCTGCGGGTTCAACTTGAATTCGGACATGGATCGAGCGTGCCCATTCTGAACGAGGCGGCACTCGCAAAGGGTGGCGACGGTTCAGGTAATAATGGCGGGGGCAACGGGAACGGCGGGAACAGCGGCGGCAAAGGCGATGGCGGAAACGGCAACGGCGGCGCTGGCGGCCAAGGCAATGGCGGTGGGAACGGCAACAACGGCGGCGGAGGCAACAAGGGAGGCACAGGGGACAGCGGCGGCAATGCCGGTGGCCGGGGAAATGCTGGGGGGAATGGCAACGGTGGCGAAGGCAACGGTGCCGGGAAAAGCAATGGCTCGTCGGGCGGTGATGCGGGCAATGGCCACGGTGGCGGCAAAGGCAACTCCAATGGTGGCGGGCTTGGCGGCGGAATAGGCGGCGGAATAGGCGGCGGAGCCGGCCGCGGAAACGGTGGAAGTGCCGGAGGCGGCCTCGGCCGAGGCGATGGTGGCTCGGGCGGTAGCTCAAATGGCAATGTTGGACGCGGTAACAGCGCCGGTGGCGGCGTTGGCAGCGGTGCTGGCGCCAGCAATGGCAACAGCAATTCCGGCGGCAACAGCGGCCCGGCAAATTCGGGCAATAGCGGAAAAGCCGGTTCCAACGGGGGAGCGAATGGAGGCGTGGGCGGCAGCAAGGGCCATTCGCAAGCTGGTGGACTCGGCGGCAACAAGGCTTCGAGCGGCAAGCCCCCGCAAGCCGCTGACAAGACCCAGGGGAGCAACGGTAAGGCACAAGCGAGCCGCAGCAAGGCCGCTGGCGCTGCTCCTCAGCGGTCCGGTCAAGTTAAGGCTGCCGCACAACCGCAGGCAGCGAAGGCTGCTCAACCGGCCAAGGCTCGGCTGGCACGAGTCATTCCGATTGTTGAAGAGATTGATCGTCGCCCCAAACCACGGAGATCCACTCGCTCCATCGTAGCGTCGGGCCTATCCCAGGCAGACCTGGATAAGCTGGCGGCAGAAGGCTTTCGCGTCGAGGCCCGCACCCAAGGTAGTATTGCGCCCCAGGTAGTCCGGCTGCAGGTTCCAGCGGGTGTCTCGGTCGCGCGGGCCCGAGAGTTGGTCCGGCTGGCCGATGCTCGAGCGTCGGTGGATTTCGATCAGTTCTACTACCTCGATGAACATCACGCCGCCTGCACGGGTGTCGAGTGCCAGGTTCCCTCCCCCGTGAACTGGGCCTCGCTCGTAAATTGGTCGGACGCCGACTCGCCCCAGTGCGGCCCGGCCCCCCTGATCGGCTTGATCGACACCGGGGTGAATGTCGAGCATGCGGCTCTGAAGGGCCAAGCTGTCGAGGTCATATCCCTGCCTGAGCGCCGCGCCATGGCTTCGCTGCAGGATCACGGCACGGCCATCGCAGCGCTCCTCGTCGGACGGCCGACCAGCCAGACGCCCGGCCTCCTTCCGGGAGCCAGGATCGTTGCGGTTGACGCCTTCTACCGCGATGGCGGCACGGCTGATCGGACGGACGTGATGACGCTTGTGGCCGCCATCGAAGCGCTGGCCGAGCGCGGAGTGAGGGTCATGAACATGAGCCTGTCGGGACCTTCCAATGAGGTTCTACAGAAGGCCATTGCGGCGGCCCAGGCCAAAGGCATCGTGATCGTTGCGGCGGCCGGCAACAACGGAGCCGGTGCCGAGCCTTCCTATCCGGCTGCCTATCCGGGCGTCGTCGCCGTCACCGCCATCGACAATGATTTGAACGTCTATCGGCGCGCCACCCGTGGCCCCTATGTCGATCTGTCCGCTCCTGGGGTGAATGTCTGGACGGCCTCGGCTAAGGGCAGCGCGATGCTGAGAACAGGAACATCCTATGCAGTTCCCTTCGTATCGGCTGCCGCAAGCCTGGCGCTCGCATGGAATCCGGCATTGGACGCCAAAGCGGTTCAATCTCAGCTCGAAGCGCACACACGCGACCTTGGTCAGCCGGGTCGCGATCCGACCTTCGGCGTCGGCCTCATCCAGATGTCAGGCCTGTGCAAGCAACCGGTGGCAACTCCGACAGTCGCATCCGGTCCTGAGCCATCGTCTGCAGCATCCTATCAGGAACAATTTGTAGATATGCCTTGATTGGCGTCCGGTCGCCCGATTGGACCGCGGTCGTCCGAAGCTGCTCGGCTCACTGAGGAACGCGGCAATGATCGGCGCGGGCGACCCCGTTGCGAGCAGTCAGGAATCGTCATCCGTATGGCCCGCTGGATCAGCTTCAGTTCCTCCTGCAAATCCGTGAGGCGCTGGAGCAACTCAACATCCGTCAGTCCTCGGATGGAGCACTCGTCACATTGCCCGAACGCCCGGATTTTCCGCAGGATGGCTGGCCCGATGGAAGGCGTCGCAAGCCATTGGGCATCCGTGATCTCGGCCACCTGTTGGTGACTGGGACAGCGTCCTTCGAACTCATTCCGAATGACGCATTGCAGCCTCGGAGAAAACCGGTTCAGGGGAAAGGGCTCATCCGGCGACATGTGTTCTGCTCCTGGCTGAAGCGGACTTCTATCGCAGGTTCCAATCTTGTCTCCCCGGAGGCAGAATGAAGGCCAAGCCTAGGCATTCTTGCCGACCTATACCTATGGGTCGGGAGTCGAGGTACCGAATTCAGCGTCGCTGCGGGGCGCATTCGGAAGCTGACGGTCAAGGGATTCACGGTATCGGAGGCAGCCGCGGAGGAATTGCGGCCATGCCGGGACCCTGATGTCATCCGGTATCGGTTCGGGCAGCAATGCCCATAACTGCGGATGATGCCAACAGAGTTCGTGACCGCTGCTGTCGCGATGCGCGCGGATGCCATTGCGGAGCCGGACCACCTCCGCAATGAGGGCTTCCCGTGAAAGGTCGGTAAGATCGTCGTCCATGTTAGCCTGCCGACGTTGTTCAAGCCAAGGGTCGTAACAGCCCAATGCGACCGAAGTCGTTCGTCCGCCATGGTGATCGGCTACGACGACGACCGAGAGCGAATCCATGTCCTGGCCGACCGTTCACGCGGCGGCCACCGAGCGTTCACAGGCCGAGACCGAATGGAGCTCCGTCCTATTGTTCAGGCACGCGCCTGAAGCTCAGGCCTGGTGCATTTCTGGAATTTTGATGTCTGTCTCGGCAACGACGCAGGTGATCCCGCTTTTCGCTTCCTGAATGCGATATTGCGGCTCGTAGGAGGTCTCGGGGATCAGCTGAACGATGTAGTACACGTGATGCCGGTCCTTGCGGGGACTCGCGGGCACCACGGCTTGACCAATCTCGAACTTATGGCGCATGGGGCACCTTTCTCCAGCTTGACCATTCCCCCGCCACCCCGACGTCATGATTGCATTCGATCGTAAAAGCTTATGAGCGAACCGGAGGTTCCTTGCCGCATGAAAGAACACCAGACTCAATCCTACATTCGCGGAAGAGATCACCGGCGACGCCGCATGCCGACAGCCTCAATAGGGTAAGAAGTTCTAAAAAGAGCTGAAAAGCTTATCGCCCCGACCTGGAATGCATCCGGAGTAATTGAGTTACCGACAGGCCTGTTGCTTAGTCGATGCGAACGAGGAACGGCTAACGGCCGATCGAAAGGCGTGGGAACAAAGGGGCATGCTCATTGTTGGTAGCCGGGTTGTAGCCCAGCCAAGTTTGTACGTTTGGGCATGCATTGCCGGCTGTTCTTTGCCGGCTAGCCGGTAAAGATTTCCAAGTCGCTAAGCTTACCCGCCTTGCGCAGGGTCGGAGCAGTCACGCATATGGTCGTATCTGACAGAGCTTCTACATTCGGGAGCTTCTTCCTGGGTGGCTTCGAATGTTCAAGCCACTGGCGAAGTGACGGCCGCAGGCTAGACCTCCTGGCGAGCACGCAACATGACCGGCTTGCGGCGATGGATTACGAGCTTCTCGCACGGCATGGCATACGGGCTGTTCGAGACGGCTTGCGACGGCATCTGATCGAGAAGAGGCCCGGCTACTACGATTGGAGCAGCTTTCCACCGATGCTGCGGACCTCTGAGGCTGTCGGTAAGCGCGTCATCTGGGACCTGTGCCATTACGGCTATCCCGACGATCTCGACATCTGGTCGACCGCCTTCATTGATCGGTTCGCTCGCTTCGCTTCCGCGGCAGCCCAATTGATCAAGGAAAAAAGCCGCCATGTACCCGTGTATTGCCCCGTCAACGAAATGTCGTTTTGGGCTTAGGCCGGCGGCGAGGCCGGTCGCTTGAATCCGTACTGTCATGGTCGGGGCGTCGAGCTCAAGCGCCAGCTCGTGCGGGCTAAGATCGCCGCCATCGAGGCGATTCGAACGGTTGACCCCAGAGCCCGGTTCATCACGGCGGAGCCCCTGATCAATGTGGAAGCCGGACTTGGTGACGAGGAGCATGTCAGAAGCGCACAAGCCTACCAGCAGGTGCAGTTTGAGGCCCTCGACATCCTGTGCGGTACCAAGGAGCCTGAACTTGGTGGCGCGCCGGACTATATCGATATCGTGGGGCTCAACTATTATCCTGATGATCAATGGTATCATGGCGGGTCGACGATCCCCATGGGCCATCATGCCTACCGGCCTCTGCACACCCTGCTGGAAGAGGTGCGTCTGCGCTATGGACGCCCGCATCTCATCGCGGAGACCGGCGCCGAAGGTTGCGGTCGATCCTCCTGGTTTCATTACGTCTGCTCGGAGGTGCATACCGCCCTGGATCCGGTGTGCCGATCATGGGCGTCTGTCTTTACCCGGTGGCCGACTACCCTGGCTGGGATAACGAGCGGGCCTTCCTGAAAAGATGCTCCGATCATCATTCTGGACGAGGCGACCTCGGCGCTCGACACGGAATCCGAGATGGAAATCCAGCGCGACCGCCACTGGATCAGGTGGCCGGCGCCAGGAGGGCACGGGTCCAAAGTCGTGGAGGCCACCCGTATCGAGATTCTCGAGCACGTGCAGCACCACGAGCATCGCCTGCCATTCCTCGGCTAGAGCCACCGCCCTGTCGGTGGCGCGGTCGCAGCGGGCGCTCAGGTCCGTCGCAAGGAGGATGGTCTTCGGGAGGCCGATCATTGAGACGGCCATTGATGTCGTTCCTCCTGAATGGATCTTATCCCAGCATCCGAGCCGTCCGGCTTTGATCCGCTGAACAGGCGTGCCTTCGCGCGCTCGCGGACGCTCTGGACCATCACGTACAGCACCGGGATCAGCACGAGACCGATCACGGTCCCGACCAGCAATCCGCCGAACAGGGTCATGCCGATGGACCGGCGGCTGCCCGCCCCGGCGCCGGTGGCGATCACAAGCGGGATGACGCCGAGGATGGACGCGAACGCCGTCATGAGCACCGGACGATAGCGTTGGCTCGTTCCTGCCGTCGCGGCCTCGCGGATGCCCATCCCCTCCTCGCGCCACGCCTTGGCGAACTCGACGATCAGGATCGCGTTCTTGGCCGCGAGGCCGATGAGCAGGACAAGGCCGATCTGGGCGTAGACGTCGATGGCGATCCCCGCGAGCGCCAGGCTTGCGAGCGCCCCCAGCGCCGCCACCGACACCGACAGCATCACGGCCACCGGCACGCTCCAGCTCTCGTACTGGGCGACCAGGAACAGGTAGGTGAAGACGATGCCCATCACGAGGACAATGGCGGTCTGGCTGCCGGCGTGCCGCTCCTGCAACGCAAGACCCGTCCACTCGAAGCCGAAGCCTGCGGGCAAGGTTTCCTGCGCCACGGTTTCCATCGCGGCGAGCGCCTGCCCGGTGCTGGTGCCCGGGGCCGCTTGGCCGTTGATCGAGGCGGCATTTGGCAGCTGCACGTTCACGAAGAGATAGCCGAGATCCTCCGACGGGATGAACCCAGTGGGCAGCTGGCGGAACAGGCCGTAGATGCCGCCGAAGATCGCGAGCACCAGCACCGAGGCCAGCACGAGCTACCGTCCGAGGCGCGCCAGCAACCCGAGATACCAGTTGCGGGAGGTGTCGAGCGCACGGTTGAACGCGCCGAACACCCGGCCGCGGTTCTCGATCGGCGGATGCAGCAGCAGCGCGCACAGCGCCGGGCTGAGCGTGAGGGCGTTGATGGTGGAGAACGTGATCGTGACCAGGATGGTGACGGCGAACTGCCGATAGAGCTGGCCCGTAATCCCGGCCAGGAAGCCGATCGGCACGAACAGGGCCGCGAGCACCAGGGTGGTGGCGACGATCGGGCCTGTGACCTGCCGCATCGTGCGGCGGGTGGCCTCCGTGACATCGACGCCCTCCTCCTTCATCACGCGCTGCACGTTCTCGACTACGATGATGGCGTCGTCGACCACGAGGCTGATGGCGAGCACGATGGCAAACAGGGTGATCGTGTTGGCGGAATAGCCCAGCAGGTAGAGCACCGCGAAGCCGCCGATGAGCGAAACCGGGATCGTCAGAGTCGGGATCAGCGTCGCGCGCCAGCCCTGGAGAAACAGATAGGTGACCAGCACCACCAGCACGAAGGTGATCATGAGCGTGACGATGATCTCGCGGATCGTCTCGCTCACGAAGGCGGTGGTGTCGAACACCACCGTGTAGGCGAGATCCTCCGGGAACTGCGTCGAGAGGCGCTGGATCTCGTCCCTCACTGCCCTGGACACGGCCAGGGCGTTGGCGTCCGGCGACTGGTACACGACCAGGGTCGCGCTCGGCTGCCCGTTGAACCGGGAGGTGGAATCGTAGGACTGCGCCCTGAGCTCGACCCGGGCCACATCCTTCAGCCGCACGATGGCGCCGTCGGGGTTCGTGCGCACCACGATGTCGCCGAACTCCTCCGGGGTCGCGAGGCGCCCGCGGGCCATGACGGTCATCTGGAGCTGCTGGCCTGGCTGGGCCGGCGCCGAGCCGATCAGGCCAGCCGAGGCCTGGGCATTCTGGCCCTGGATCGCCGCCGTCAGGTCCGAGGCCGTGATGCCGAGCGCCTGCATGCGGTCCGGGTTCATCCACACCCGCATGCTGTAGACCGGACCGAAGATGCCGGCCTCGCCGACGCCGGCCACGCGGGCGAGCGCGTCGTTCCCCTCGATGCCTTGGTGCGGATCTCATCGAAC
The DNA here is from genome assembly GCF_036314085.1 of Microvirga sp. CF3016. NCBI lineage: Bacteria > Pseudomonadati > Pseudomonadota > Alphaproteobacteria > Hyphomicrobiales > Methylobacteriaceae > Microvirga > Microvirga sp. CF3016. Next base: position 86,791 of record NZ_JAYGGM010000005.1, on the reverse strand, counting down.
CCGTTCTACCCGTACATCGAGCGCAGGGTGGCCGAGACCATCGACAGGGCACCGTACCGGACACCCTGATGCCGCGGAAGGCGACAACTGCCGCTCGTGACCGGACGTCAGTGGTACAGGAACAGCAGCACCGGAGCGGCATGCGACACGGCGCGTGCAGGATCCGAAGATCTCGCGGATGCCGCGCGTGCCGTAGGTTCCCATGGCGATCGTGCCGGCGTCGAGCGCCCCTGCCGTCTCGAGGATGGCATCCTGCGGCGTGTCAGCGGCGCCTGGGGCAGTTTTACCCCAGGCTTCCGGCATGAGCAGCACGGAACGGGGCTCCTCTCGGGTGATGCGGTCAACGCACAGCGGCAACGCGCGGATCTCGCCGTCCACGTCGAGCATGCTCTCGCGGCCCAGGACGACGTGGTCGTGGTCGACGGCCGCATGCCGGATCGGAGAACGAGAGGGCCTGCACGAAGGCCTGCTTTCGGCGAGCGAGACCAGACCCCGCTTCGGCGGCCTTGAGGCCGGACGGTGAGCCCAAGGGTGACCAGAATTCGGCGCAGCCTCTGAAGTTCCCTTGCGTGCTCATGCCTTAGCTCATTCAGTCGTCGCGCCCGACCCCAAGGTTCCATAGCCCTCGAGAGGCTGCCCAGTCAGTTGCTCCTTCTATGGAGGATCGCTTTGGGTCAGGAGCCGAGATTTCCTGCGCCTTCGGAACGTCCGGTTCGATGAGGATTGCTGCCCTTCGGCCAACGTCTCAGGAGTGCCATATGCGGTCGCTTTAGCTCGCCAGTGGAGCGTTGACTGAGCATACGACGCCTGTCTCAGAAAACTCGATCTGCACCTCGCCCGCGAGTTCCTGAGCCAGACTGCGCTCGATGAGCCGCGTGCCGAAGCCCCGGTGAACGGGCCTCTGGACAGGCGGTCCCTCCGTCTCCTCCCACACTAGGCGCAATCGCGAGGGAGTGTTCGTACCATACAGGGTCCAGTGTACCCTGATCTGCCCCGTTGCGTTGGACAGTGCCCCATATTTCACGGCATTCGTCACCAGTTCCTGGAGCGCCATCGCAAGCGGCAGCGCCATGCGCGGCGGGACCTGTACGCTCGGGCCCTGGACGTGGATGCGGTTCTCCCCACGGCTACGGTACGGCTTGACAGCTTGTGCAACAATGTCGTGAAGAGCGACATGCGCCCAGCTGCGGTCGGTCAGAACATTGTGAACCTGCGACAGCGCGATGAGACGGCTCTCGATGGCGTCCGACGCGTGGTCAAGCGAGGGCGCATTCCGCAGCGTTTGCGAGGCGATGGACTGCACCGTCGTCAGAGTGTTTTTCACCCGGTGATTGAGCTCGCCGATCAGAAGGTCCTTCTCCCTCACGGCCGCTCGCAGTTCGTCCACAACTCGCAGGCGCTCGATGGCCGCGCCAAGTAGATTGGCGTAGCTGCGGAGGAACTCGATGTCCGATTGCGTGAAGGCCCGGGGTTCGCGGCTGTCCACCTGAAGGACACCAAAGGGCGGACGCCCCTTGCTGCTCAGCACGAGCACGTTCACGAACGCCTGGACCCCGTGCTCCTTCATGAAGTCGTGGTACTCGAAGCGATCCTCCTCATCGATGGTCGCAGAGATGACCGCTCCCTCCTTGAGAGTCAGCCCCTCCGGTGAGTTCTCGGCCGCCGTGACGGTCACCTCTCCGATGATCCCTGGTCTCCACCCGACGCCCGCGCGAACTACGAAGGTCCGACCGTCAGGCAGGAGTTCCATGAGCTTGGCCAGGTCGGTTTCGAGCGCCCGGCTTATGAGCTCGCAGGCCCTATTAAGGATGTCATCGATGGTCTCGGACTTGAGCGCGAAGTCCCCGAACTCTGCCAAAGCCCTCTGTTGCTCCAGCAACTCCTCCTGGTCGGTGTCATTTTGGTTAGGCATCTCGTCGAGCTTCGCCGTGGTAAGAGGGTGTTCAATTCCCCAAAGGTTCCAGGGTTCCGGATGCCTAACGTGTTCCATGGAAGCATTGCATCGCCGTCACCGACAGGAAGGCTCCCTGGGACCACAGACAATTCTCCGCGAATTGCCTTTATGGAACGCGACACGCTCGATGGGATGACTTGGTAGTCCATGGAGGCACTCTATGCGACGGGAGGATCATGAAAATTCCAGTCGTAGAAGATGATGCCTTCGTCCGCGTGGTAGCCGTGGCGGGGCGGGACAAGGCCGGCAGTGGAAGGTTAAGTGTGGTGTTACGATGCTAAGTAACGTGTCTAGTCAGTCACCTTCAGAGAAGCAGCAAGGGTACGGTTCCTGCTGTGGGCAGGTCTGTGGCAGCGGCCCGCTTGTTGAAGCATGTCAGCGGTTCGGATTGGCCCTGCCGATCCAGTTCCTCAGCCACCATAGCCAAATGAGAAGGTACCTGTGTCCTGGTCCAGAATGGCCTCTATCTGCTTGATCTGCCTAAGCCAATGTGCGGTGTTTGCCAGCGTGTTCGTCCTTGGGCTACCCTCCAGCATGCTACGAGAGAGAAGGCCCATTTGCGACGGCTCGTTGTCATCTCTAATCGCGTAACCATCCCAGATGCCACCGGAAAAGCCGCCGCCGGTGGCTTGGCCGTGGCCCTGCACGAGGCCTTTCAAGCTTATCAGGGGCTATGGTTCGGCTGGAGCGGTAAGGTTTCAGCCCATCCGGCAGCACAGCCCAAGATTATCGACAAGGGGCAGGTGCAGTATGCCGTCATGGACCTGACTTCGCTCGACCGGCAGGAATACTATAACGGCTTCGCCAACCGGGCCCTCTGGCCGATCATGCACTATCGGATTGGTTTGTCTGAATTCTCACGGGCTGACTACGCAGGATACTTGCGGGTCAATCGCAGCTTCGCGAGTGCACTAGCCCATCTCATCAAGCCTGACGATCTTGTCTGGGTTCATGACTATCACCTCATCCCCCTCGCGAGCGAGCTGCGGGCGGCCGGGATCACCAATCCGATTGGATACTTTCATCACATTCCCTGGCCCGCTCCTGAAGTGTTTGGAGCTCTTCCAGGCAGCACAGAGCTCCTGCGCGTCATCCCGGACTATGATCTTGTAGGCGTGCAGACAGAGCGGGATGCCGACAACCTCCGGCGCAGCCTCGTCCAGGAACTTGGCGCCATCCACCGCCGGGCGGATCTTCTCGACGTCGGAAGCCGACGCGTCCGCATCAAGAGCATTCCGATCGGCATTGACGTGAAAGGGTTTCAGCAAGCGGCCCAACGCTCTGGCTCGAGCCGGCTTCTCAAGCAGACGATTGCTGGTCTTGGAACCCGCAAGCTGATCATCGGGGTTGATCGGCTGGATTACTCAAAGGGGATCCCTGAGCGCATGGAGGCGTTTGAGCGCTTTCTCGTCAGCCATCCGGATCAGCGAGGACGGGTGACCTATCTGCAGATCGCCCCAACCAGCCGCAGCGAAGTGCCCGAGTACGCGACCCTCAGCCGAGTTGTGAATGAGACGCTGGGGCGGATCAACGGCTCCGTGGGTGAGCCGGGCTGGGTGCCGATCCACTATGTAACCAGCACCTATTCTCGTGCAGTCCTCGCTGGCCTTTATCGGCTGTCTCGGGTCGGCCTCGTGACCCCTATTCGGGACGGGATGAATCTGGTGGCCAAAGAATATGTGGCTGCCCAGGACCCGGAGGATCCCGGTGTTCTCATTCTGTCGAAATTTGCCGGGGCTGCTGAGGAGCTCACTGATGCACTCCTCGTCAACCCAAACGACAAGGTCGAAGTAGCAGAAGCTATTCAGCACGCGTTGCACATGAGCCGGGAGGAGCGGGTGGCTCGTTGGCAGGCGATGTTGAACATTCTGTGGGACTCCGATGTTGCACGGTGGGCGGCAGCATTTATCGACGATCTGGCCGGCCACAAGACAAGCAGAGCCCGCAGCAAGATTGCGCTAGCCAAGAAAGAGAACGATCATCGCTAGGAGCCGCACAAGGAGCACCGTTGGATTTGTCGCAACTCTGTCTTCCCAGCCCGGGCTACGGCCTGCGCATGCGGATCCATCGTTGAATGGGTTGTGATGGTGGACGTCCCCAACAGCCTCATATGAGAATGTTTAGGTCAATAGTTCACGCCTAGTTGTTCCCGGCGAACTCTCCTGCGGTTTCAGTAGAAACCTGATCATGTCCTTGGATCCGCGGATCAAGCCCATTTGCATCATCCGTGGCCGCATCGCCTCACCACTCGATACGTCTGCACCACAATCCCTCCTGCACAAGGGTACCGGGGTTCGGAAAAGTGGAACCATTCTCGGAATGGCGGCATGATTCAGCCTTGGCCATTGGCGGTCTGCTCGCCCGGATCCAACGAGGCTGATTGGTCAAAGGAGAGAGATGGCGCAACGGTCACTAAGACGGGATCAGGATATCCAGCTTTGCGACAGGTGCCGTGAGCACGTCGTTCTGAATTGGACCTGATCTGCGAACTCCCATCCGGACCCGCAGCATAGTATTGATCTTGGCCCGTCAGAATGGTCGACGCGGAGGGTGACTTTCATGAGGATTTGGATCCTCCTAGGGGAGGATCAGTGCCACGAAGATCGCCTTTGCGCAGCGTCGCTCGGATTGGCTTTACCGTCGATCCCGTCCACCGAAGAACAGACGTTCAAGCTCGGCTTGCCCTTTCTCGCGGGCTTTAGTCTCGGATGGGTGCAGCCGGTCGGATCTCTGGATCAGCCTGCCGCGCTCTCGAATGCTCCACTGAAAGTGGCCTGCCGGTTTCTCGCAGGGAAAGACCTCTAGTGAATAAGGGTACATGGGTTCGGTGTTCATGCAGAGCTTATGGCACGCGCGGGCTTCCCTGACCAGAGCGGTGATAGCTCGATGATCAGCTGGCCATAAAGGACGTGTCGTACGCTGAAACGTTGAGCGGATCTAACACGTTGTTTTGCATCCCACTTCGCACGTCGCTGGGTTCCATCGCAAGTTTGGAGTACCAGCGAATATACCGGAAAATCCGGGATGCGTAGCATTTACCCAACGAGCGGGCCCTTCAGTTGGGTTTAGGTGAGCGCATCGCTGGCCGCGGAAATTGGGGTCTAACTTTCCCGCACGATGCGCTAGATCTCTCTTCGAATTTCATCCGCTGCTAGCCGGATCCACCCAAATTCAAAGTAAAAACAGCCAACACTTGCAATTCTCATAGAAAAGACCTATATAGTTTTTATCGGATTTTGGCCGGACAATCGGGTCGTTTCGCTTTTGGTCTTTCCAGGCGCACGTTCGGACTTTCTTACCATTACATCGACGAACCGGGTTGAGGCCGCGCTTTTGCGCGCCTTCGCTCACGTGCATCTGCAGCAATCGCGAAAGGTTACCCCTATGATTATGGGCACTGTGAAATTCTACAACGACATGAAGGGCTTCGGCTTCATCCAACCGAATGACGGCGGCAAGGACGTGTTCGTCCATGCCACCGCTCTCGAGCGTGCTGGCATGCGCAACCTCGTTGAAGGCCAGAAGGTTGCCTTCGACACGGCCGAGGACCGCCGCTCGGGCAAGATCGCCGTCAACAACATCGAGAATGCGTAATCTTGATGGTCGGCTCAAGACAGAGCCTGTGCCGCTAAGCCTTGAAGCCGCTCCCGCGTGGGGCGGCTTTTTCGTTTGGGCCCGCGAACACGCCATAGCGGTTATATGCCTTACCCTGCCCCGTGACAGTTAAGCTCCAGGAGCAATGAATGTCTCACAAGTATAAAGTTCATCAGTTGGTCCGCATCACCCATCCGCGCATTTCGGACAAGCGTGCAAGTGCAAGCGGCATTTACGAGGTGACGCGCCTCATGCCCGCCGATCAGACTGGTGAGGTCTCGTACCGCATCAGGTCGTCCGGCTTCGGTGAGCGCGCCGTGCGCGAAAGCGAGATCACGGCCGGGGCGTCGACCATTTGACCAGCGGCGACGCTTTCTTTCAGGGATCACAGATCTACGATCCGGTTGCGCTGCTTCGACGCGGTGACGAGAACCTGTACGTCGCCCGCGTGGGCATGAAGGCTTCAAGGCAGTTTATGATCCTGACACCCACGGGCGAGCCTGCTTGGCCGCATGAGCCTCTCGGCAGCCTCTCGGATATCGCCTGGGCGCTTCGAGCACATGAATGGCACGACGTGACGCCTGAGCCCGTTGGACAGAACGAGCGTTTGGCCAAGACCCTGGCTCGCCTGCTGATCGAACGTGCTTAGGCGATTGACTCAGCAGTGGATGCGCAGATAACGGACATGGAGGAACGGACCATGGCTGATCAACCGACCAATCTCGATGCACATCGCGGCATGGCAGCCCAGAAGGCCACTGACCTTCGGCGTCTGCGGTCCGAGGTCGAAGCCGACCAGGAAGCGTTGCGGGCAAGACAAGCGGAACTCGAGGAGCTCCTGGCCGCTGCGCCTGCCACTGATTGGCACGAGGCGGCTGATAAGGCACGCTATCTGCTTGGCCTCCTCGCGCAGAGTCTGGATGCAAGCGATCTACGCCGCCGCAAGCTGATCGAACGGGTGCTAGCCGACTTCGACCATTTACTCGGCACGTAGAATCAGTAGTGCTTTCTGAAGAGCTGTTCATGATCCCCTGGGTCCTCCTTGACACGGCAAAGATCCCCGGTGACGGCGGCGAGCTGCGCCTCAAGAAGCGTGGGGCCGAGTTCTCCATCATGTTGGGCAGCAACGAGCTGATGAATAGCCGCCTCAGCGGTTCCGAGGAGGCGCTTGCTCGATTGGCTTGTCTGAGGATTCAGGATCGTCGGAAGCCGCAGATCCTTATTGGCGGATTGGGGATGGGCTTTACGCTTCGCGCTGCGCTAGTCGAACTTGGCCCCGATGCTCAGGTTACCGTGGCTGAACTACTGCCGGCTGTTGTGGCATGGGCGCAGGGTCCTATGGCCGAAGTATTCGGCGATAGCCTGACAGATCCGCGCGTCAGCATCGTCGAAGGGGATGTTGGGCGTCTGATAAGGTCTGGCCGGTCTGCTTACGATGCTATTCTGCTCGACGTTGATAACGGGCCCGAGGGGCTGACACGCAAGGCCAATGATAGCCTCTACGACTTGCCAGGACTGAGTTTCGCCCGGACGGCGCTGACGCCTGGCGGGGTCCTGGCCGTGTGGTCGTCGGCACCGGATCGAGCCTTCACCCAGCGCCTGCGCACGGTAGGGTTCGGCGTGAATGAGGTCGGCGCTCGCGCCCATGGAACACATCGAGGCGCAAGACACACGATCTGGATTGCGATCAAGTAACGCGCCTCACCTGCCTCGCAGGTGCGAAGCTAGTCGGCAGAGACAGTGCGCAACCGGTTCGCTTGTATGCGCACCTATTCACCTGACCCGCAATCTTTAGTAGCTTTGAGATTGCCCCTCAGGTCTGCGGCCCGTTCACCAATTCGACGAAGGGCTCGAGGCTGGCATAAGGCAACGTGAACTTCTCGCCTCGGAACATCATCGGCACATCCTGGCCGCCTGCGAAACCGGACGTCAGCTTGCTGCGTACCGTGAAGATCTCGCCGGCCGTCACAGGACCCCAGGGTTGATCGAGATGATCGATCACGCCGAGATCGCTCAACCTGGATTCAACTGTTTGAGTCCGAGCGTGCGAAGGTTGTTGACGGAGGCTGCTCACGACATCGTCACGTATGGTGGCATAAGCCGGATTGCGAACTTTGTAACGAATTTCTGCATCTTGGATGAACCGCCACACCGAACCTGCAGCCATCTGCTGCAACTTGGTGAGAGGCTGCTTCTCCGGCTTCGCCGTCTTTTTCGAGGTCTTGGCGCTGACCGGGGTCTCGGCAGGCTGAACATTGGCGATCAATGCCCACTTTTTCGACCATTCCACAGCTCGGTAGTCGCCTTTGGTCAAGCGATCCGTGAATTCCAGAATATCACGATCAATCGGATGCTTGCCGCCGCTGGATTCGAAGTAGCGCAAGCGCATCTCGTCGGGAAGAAGCAGGTAGAAGTTGTTGCTCTTGACATCCACGTCCACGATTTTGGCGACCTTCACCACCATATTCCGAGTTGATGGAGCTTCTATGCCATCTCCTGTCGGGTAAACTATCGTCCCTTTTGGGATCTGGACATAGCCGTCTACTTGGATCTCCGACATCTGATTGGGTCTTCCTTTTGTGCAGGGCCAGCGCTGGCTGCTGGAACCGGCATGGCATTTCAAAAATGGGAACGGCACCCGAAGGTGCCGTTTCTGTTGCTAGGCTTTCCCGAGCCCCGGATGGTTACGCCGCGAGGCGCACCGCACCCATGTCAACGTTGTCGTTGGCATTTATGAATTTGCACTATCAAGGCCGTAGCTCAGCCCAATCGCAACCTAGCCTTTATTGCGCCCAGTCGAACCCATGTCGCCCCCATCACAAACACACCGGGACAGCGGCCTGACCTCAACGAAAGGCCAGTCCGCCCAAAACCCGCCTTGCGGTACCTGGACGGCCGGTGTGCTTGTGGTGGAGGCGGCGGGAATCGAACCCGCGTCCTAAACGCCTATTCCACTCTGCCTCTACGATCATAGTCAGGCGAACCTGACATATCTGATATAGGGCTTCGTCGACCTGATTACTAGGCACAAGACCTACAATCGCGCCTGTCGAAGGAGGAGTTCGTTCACTGGGCATGGGAAATAGCGCGCCAGCAGGAAGTTCGCACTTGGTTCATCACAAACGGACCCGTTGTCCAGCATGAACGTCTCATGTGGGAACGGGTCCTATGCAACCCGATCGGCAGCGCCTAAGCTCCGGTTTAACATGTCATGACACTGGAGCAGCAGAGATGATGAAGAAGCAGATCGTTGCAATCCAGGATGTCTATGTGCCTGTCCAACGGCGTCAGACCCTTGATCGGCAGAAGGTTGAGGCCCTTGCCGAGAGCATGCTGGCAAAAGGGCAAGAGGCACCTATCCTCGTACGGCCCGATGGCAAGCGTTTTGTCCTGGTTGAGGGTCTGCATCGACTGGAAGCCTGCAAGGCACTCGGGGAAACAACCGTGCCCGTTTACTTGGTCCAAGCTCGCAAGCATTGAGCGTTGCTCGGTGAAGCGCTGGTGCGCAAGCCTCGGCATGATGATGCCTGCTCCTTAGCCCCAGACGCCCCCTCCATCACCGCCAGACGATCGGGTGGAACATGCAGAAGACTCCTGCCAGCATCGCCCTCACCATTCCGCAAATTGCGGCGAAGCTTGCGACATCCGAAGCAAGCCGCGGCAAATGGCTACTGAAGCGGCAAGGCGAATTGGACTTGATTCAGCGGACGCTACTTCTTGGATCCGGTACTCGAACCCACTGTCCCCTTCGTCGAAGGCGCAGCGGCAATCGTCTTTGTCTTTTCCTTCTTTGGCTTCTTCGCCTCCCGGTTACCGCGCTGCTCACCTTTGGCCATATCCGCATCTCCTAGGGTTGTCCCGGAGTGTAACACCTGCAGAAGCCCGGCGGAACAGCGAAGTGCCCATGGAAATTTCAGCCATCATGCGTGAGTCTGTAAGTTGCGGCTTTCTCGCGTCGGCGCCGAGTTGCGTGCGGCGTCACTCCCCGGGCGGTCGGATGAGGGCGGTCAGCGTCTTTTCCCGCTTCGCTCGACGCCTGAGCGACGTTGATGATCTTTGCTCCCCGCCCGAAACTCACGCCATGCAATGATGCTGGCCTGGACTGCCTCCCCGGTCGTCCCATTCCGCCATTCCCCGTCAATGCGCTCACACGGGAATGGAAGGATGTAGGTCCCGACATGATCCTCAGCCAGAACCTGCACCGGCAGCCCATAGCCCGGATATCCGTCGGTTGTGAAATCCTTCAAACGGGCAGTTCGTGTCACCATGCACTCGCTCCGAGTCGATCCGACGCATCAAAGATCCATAAGGCAACACTCAACGTCAACTGGATACTCGGTCAGCGGGACGAGCGGATCCACGAGGGCAACAGCAACCGGAATCGCCTTCCTTGGCTTAGCTGTTTCAAGGCATGCCGTGTACGGCAGGTGCTATCGAGGTCCCGTTCGGGATTGCCATTGTTCCTGTTAATCTGATAGAACACAATTGGACCGTGAGCCTGCTTGCGCAGATCCAATTCCGAAGCTGCTCACCACGAGACTGTCCATGAATCGCACCCCAAGTGGCATTACTGCTGTGGGCGACCTCCCCTGGGGCACCCACTTCTGCCAGTTCTACGATGATCGCAATGACTTGGCTGAAGCTCTTGTCCCTTTCTTCAAAGCAGGACTGGAAAATAACGAGAAGTGCCTTTGGGTGACTTCCGAGCCGTTCGGCCGAGACGATGCCCGGGCCTCATTGCGAGCAGCTGTTCCGGATCTTGAGCAGCGTGAGAAACGGGGGCAAATCGAAATCATCGATTTCCAGAATTGGTATCTCCGCTCCGGCCATCTGGATGCGGATGAAACGGTCGATCAATGGCTCGGCCGGGCCCGTACAGCGGTCGATGAGGGCTATGGCGGCTTGCGGCTCACCGGCAACACCTTTTGGCTGGAATGCGATGGGTTTGACGAGTTTGCCGACTACGAGAGTAAGGTCAACTCACGCTTCTCATCCCAGCCCATTCTTGCCTTGTGCAGTTACTGCTTAGGGCGGTGCAAGCCATCGGACGTGCTCGAGGTGGTCCGCAATCACCAGTTTGCGATATCGCGACGCCGCGGGGAATGGGAGGTAATCGAAGATGCCTCTTTGAAGATCGCGCGCTCAGATCTTGAGCGTCTGAACTCTGAATTGGAACAACGGGTTCACGAGCGGACAGCTGCGTTGGAACAGGCTCTGACCGATAAAAACGAGCTCTTTCGTGAAGTCCATCACCGTGTTCGTAACAACCTGCAGATCATCTCCAGTGTTGTCCGCATGAAGCAGCGACAGACTGCATCTGATGACGTCAAGCAGAATTATTCCGATGTTCTAGGCAGGGTTGACGCCATCGCCCTGGTTCATGACACCTTATACGCTTCCGACGAACTCTCACGCGTTCCGATCGCCGAATACCTCAGAAAGCTTTGCGAGAATCTGGCGGAGCTGCGCAACCGGCAAAATGGAGTGACGCTTCGGCTCGATCTCATGGATACCAAGCTGCATCTCGACAAGGCGGTTACCCTTGGATTGATTGTCACCGAATTGGTCACAAACGCCCTGAAGCATGCCTTTCCCTTGGAGAGAGCCGGGCAAGTGACCGTTCGGTTCGACTGCAATGGTGATGATTGCACCCTGATCGTGTCGGACGACGGCATTGGTATAGCCAAATGCGAGGACACCCTCCGGTCGCGTTCCGGGCTGAGGCTTGTGTCCAGCCTCGCTCTTCAGCTGGGCGCGACGATCACTGAGCACGCCGGGGAAGGCACAACCGTCGAAGCGCGGTTCCCTCAAAGTTAGACATCCATAGTCTAAGTGGAGATAACGCAGGCCTGTACGAGTGGCACGCTTCCATCCACCGAGCCTATGACTTCTGCCGCACTCGCCGACAAACCCTGGAGAGCTGGCATCTGACAGCTTGGACTGGTTGTTCCAGCGGCGGGCCCTCTTGTGTTTGCGAGGCAGCAAATTCGCCTGACGTCTCGGCTATGCAGCCGCTTCGTCATCGGGTCCCTCCGGGCCCTTGGCCGGGGGCTCAGCCTTGTTGAGATGAGGAGCTTTGGCCAGGCTCAGCTCGATCAACTTACGGGCTTCGGTCTGGGTCAGCCGGTTGGCGGCTGCCACCTCCCTGATCATGAAATCCAGAGCGCCTTCGAAGATCTGCTGCTCGCTGTAGGAAGCCTCCTGCTGCTCTGAGCCACGGTTGAGATCCCGCAAAACTTCAGCAATGGTTGTCAGCTGCCCGGTCCCGATACGCTCCTGAAGGTCGTTCGAGCGCCGGTTCCACATGCCGCGCTTGGCCATTGCCTTCCCGCTCAGGAGGTCGAGCGCCTGGTTCACCACATCAGGCTCCGACAGTTTTCTCAGGCCGCTGTTCTTGGCTTTCGCCAGGGGAACGCGAAGGGTGAGGCGATCCTTATCGAAGGTGATCACAAAGAGCTCAAGCTTGAACCCGGCAATCTCTTGCTCCTCGATCGCGGTAATCACACCCACACCATGGGCCGGGTACACAACCGTTTCACCGATCTCAAAGGACGGAGCATTGTTCTTCGTGGCCATTCAGACATGATCTCCGTTAGATTCAAACTAGGCCTCAGTAGGAAAAGCCTGCGTCGTAGATGCGTATCTCGCGATTGTCGCGTCAATGCACCATAGGTCTGCAGAACCCGAAGCGTCTTACGTGGTTCCCACGGAACGGCTGCGCTCCATTTGGTAGATCCAGCAGTGTCTGGGTAGAGCACGCGCCACATATCGGCATTAGGCGGATAATCGGCTATAGATCATCCGAGGAAATTGCGAAAGCCTCGGGAATGTCTGTTATCACCTTCATCAGCAGACATTCGGTCTACTTCGCAAATGTGCCAGAAGCTGCCCTTCCTGATTTAGCGTTTCGTTGGACAAGCCGACTTCGGAATGAGAGACCGGGAGGGCAATGGTCCGCATCCCGGATGTATCTGCCAGTTTCTATGACTGGAACAAGCTAATGTAACTGCGCTCTCATGGAAGAGGCTGAGCGGCTCCTGTATACTTGGTTAGGCCGTCAACCAAGGCATCAAAGGTCACGCGGCAGCGGGGGCTGGATCGGAGATCCTCATGCATCACAATCCAGGTTTTGAGATCTAGCCTGAACTCCTCCGCCAGAACCCGAGCAAGCTCAGGGTTTCGGGCAGCCAGCGGAACCTGACACACCCCGATGCCAAACCCCGCTCGAATGGCAGCAAGCTGCGCCAAGTCACTATCGGCCCTCAATGCAAAATTGGAGTGCTCGAAGCCGCTCACGCGCTGGAGCATGCTGCGGATTGCCGGCGTCTCGCGGGCAAACCCGATGAGGTCATGCGGGCCCAGGTCGTTGAGGGTGAGGGGAATGCCTCGCTGATCCAGGTAGCGCGTGTGCGCGTGAAGCCCGAGCGTGATCGATCCCACGGGCCGTGCAACAAGAGCCTCATGTACAGGCTCGACCATCCGAACAGCAATATCGGCCTCACGCCGGAGCAGATCATCGAGGCTGTTCGACAGCACCAGTTCGATGACGAGCTCGGGATAGCGCGCCCGAAGATCTGTCAGGATTGCGGGCAGGACCTCAACGCCCACAACCTCGCTGGCGCTGATCCGGACCGTTCCCCTGACAGCCGTGCCATGACCGGACGCCGCCCGCAGCAGCGCTGCGGAGGTGGAGGCCAACGTCTCCGTATAGGGCTTCAGCGCGAGCGCGGCGTCTGTCGGCGCCAGTCCGCGCTGCGAGCGCAGGAACAGGTCGTACCCGATGGTGGCTTCAAGGGCATCGATGTGACGGGCCACCGTCGGCTGCGTCAGGCCGAGCGCCCGGGCCGCTCCGGACAGGGAGTTTTCCGTGAGGACGGCCAGGAAGGTGCGGTAGAGATCCCAGCTCGGTTCGATCTTGCTCATATATTTCAGTATAGCGACCCTACGGATTTACTCAATTTCGTTGATCACGGCTCCACGCCATCTTGGCTCCGTCCATGAACACAGGAGGACATGATGGCTGACAGAACTGCTCTGGTGCTCGGCGCCACCGGAGGAATTGGCGGAGAGGTCGCGCGGCGGCTGAAGGGACGTGGGTGGATGGTGCGTGCTTTGCACCGCGATCCATCCCGGATCGGCAGCCGTGACGGTCTCGTTTGGGTGCCGGGCGACGCACTGGTCGCGTCCGAAGTTGCCGCCGCGGCTGAGGGATGCTCTCTCATCGTGCATGCAGTCAACCCGCCGGGCTATCGGAACTGGGGCGAGGTCGTCCTGCCGATGCTGGACAACGCGATCGCCGCGGCACGGCAGAACGGAGCTCGCATCCTCCTTCCAGGTACCATCTACAACTATGGCCCTTTCGCCTTCCCGCTTCTGGATGAGCACTCGGTCCAGCAACCCGTCAGCCGCAAGGGCCGCGTCAGGGTCGAGATGGAGGCGCGCCTGCGCCGCGCGACGATGCAAGGGGCAAAGGCGCTGGTCGTTCGTGCAGGCGACTACTTCGGCCCGCGCGCTGGCAACAACTGGTTCTCGCAAGGGCTCGTGAAGCCGGGCCGTCCCGTCACGGCGGTCACCTATCCTGGCAGGCCGGGCGTCGGCCACCAGTGGGCCTACTTGCCGGACGTCGCCGAGACCATGGTGCGCCTTGTCGAGCGTGCCGATCTGGATGCCTTCGCCACCTTCCATATGGAAGGCCACTGGGATCATGACGGTCGACAGATGATCGAAGCCATCAAGCGGGTGGTCGGCAGGCTCGACCTTCCCGTCCGGCGGTTGCCGTGGCGGCTGATGGCTCTTGCCTCGCCCTTCGTGCCCTTGTTCCGGGAATTACGTGAGGTGAAGTATCTCTGGGAGCAGCCGGTCCGAATGACCAATGCCCGCCTGCTTAGTACAATCGGCGAAGAGCCCCACACGCCGCTCGACGAGGCCGTTAGGGCTACCCTGCTGGGCTTGGGATGCCTGAAGCAGAGCGAGCGCCCGGCGCAGAACATTTCTGGCGCAATGCACGGCCAGGGGAGGTCCTGATGCAGCGGCTGCCCTTTATCACCCTACTGGCTTGGTGTGCTCCGGGAGCAATCCTCGCCCAGTTCCTGTTGGCTGGTCTGTCTCTCTTCCATGATACGCAACTCTGGGCGGCCCATACGATACTGGGCTCGGCTCTGGCCCTGCCCATTGGAGGGGTTGCCTTCAAAGCCTTGGTCAGCAGTTACGCCCCGCACCTGCGGAGCTGGGCTTTGGTTCAGGTGGGGATCTATGTCGCTCAGGTTGTCCTGATCATCGTCGGCCAGAACACGGGCTCTGGTGTCCTTCAGGCCCTTCATGTCTTCAATGGTGGGCTTCTGCTTATGGTCTCTTTCGTGATTGCACAGAAGGCTGGGCCAACCTCGAAGAAGCCGTCGAGCACATAGAGCTCTGCATCGGGTCAATCTGAGTTATCCAGCGTGACCGTAACAAGGTCCCCTCTCAGGCTGATTCCTGACGCTCGTTGGTTCTGGCAGTAAGGGTCGACCTGCGGGTGAACCGATGCGACAGCACCGGAAAAGCTCATTCAGTTCAACGTGCTTCCCAACACGGTTTTCTGGGAAGCAAGACCAAGCCTGATTAGCGACTAAGCGCTTGATAAGGCTTGGTGAGCGCGCTGGGACTCGAACCCAGGACCCTCTGATTAAAAGTCAGATGCTCTACCGGCTGAGCTACGCGCTCCCAGAGGTGAGCCCGAGATAGGGACTCTCGGGCTTCGGGTCAATCGAAAAGCCCGGTCTGGGTCGGTAATTCCTCAGCTTTGGGCCGAGAGAGGCTGCAGTTTCTCGAAATCTGCCCGGAGGAAGCCCTTTCGTCAGCCCGGGCAGCTAACCCTCCGCCACCATGGCAATATTGTCGGCGTGCTGGCCGATTTCCGCTTTGCTGTCCCGCTCACCCTTGGCCCAGCCTTCCTTGACCTCGCCGATATAGGTCTCAAGCCGTCCTTCGGCGATCGCCTTGCGCAAGCCGGCCATGAGTTCCTGGTAATAGGCCAGATTGTTCCAGGTCAGCAGCATCATGCCCAAGATCTCGTTCGAGCGGACGAGGTGGTGCAGGTAGGCGCGGGAATAGGTGTTGGAGGCCGTGCATTTCGATTCAGCGTCGAGCGGGCTCAGGTCCTCGGCAAAGCGCGCGTTGCGCAGGTTCATGCGGCCGTGGCGGGTGAAGACTTGGCCGTGACGCCCGGCCCGGGTGGGCATGACGCAATCGAACATGTCGACGCCCCGGCGCACCGCCTCCACGATATCGTCCGGCGTGCCCACCCCCATGAGGTAGCGGGGCTTCTCCTTCGGCATATGCGGCTCGACCGTCTCGATCATGCGCAGCATCACGTCCTGGGGTTCGCCCACGGCCAAGCCGCCGATGGCGTAGCCTTTGAGGTCGAGGGCCGCGAGCTCCTTCGCACTCTCGATGCGCAGCCGCTCCACCGCTCCCCCCTGGATGATGCCGAACATGGCCTTGCCCGGCTGCTCGCCGAAGGCCACCCGGCACCGCTCGGCCCAGCGAAGCGACAGGCGCATGGCCTTCTCGGCCACCTCGTCGGAGCACGGCAGCTTCACGCATTCGTCGAGCTGCATCTGAATATCGGACCCAAGGAGCCCTTGGATCTCGATGGAGCGCTCCGGCGTCAGAACATGGGTCGAGCCGTCGATATGGGACTGGAAGGTCACCCCGGTCTCGTCGATCTTGCGCAGGGCCGAGAGCGACATGACCTGGAAGCCGCCGGAATCGGTGAGGATCGGATACGGCCAATTCATGAACTGGTGCAGACCGCCGAGCTTGGCGACACGCTCCGCCCCCGGGCGCAGCATGAGGTGATAAGTGTTGCCGAGCACCACATCGGCGCCGAGCGCTTTCACCTGGTCGGGATACATGGCCTTGACGGTGGCGGCCGTACCGACGGGCATGAAGGCAGGCGTGCGGATGACGCCGCGCGGCATCCGGATCTCGCCGGTGCGGGCCGCTCCGTCGGTCTTGTTGACGGTGAAGGTGAAACTCTCGGTTGTCATTCAGAAACTCTCAGTATCAATCCCGGCCTGGATACGGCGGAGTCCATAACCGCCGCACCTCACCGATGGATCCCTTTCCCGCGCATTCCGCAGGCCGGGACGACATGGGGTATCAACGCCGGAACAGCAAACTCGCATCGCCATAGGAGTAGAAGCGATAGCCCGTTTCGATCGCATGGGCATAGGCGGCCTTCATGCAATCCAGCCCTGCGAAAGCCGAAACCAGCATGAAGAGGGTCGAGCGCGGGAGATGGAAATTGGTCATGAGGACGTCCACCGCCTTGAAACGATAGCCCGGCGTGATGAAGATGGCCGTGTCGCCGGAGAAAGGCTCAATCGTCCCGTCCTCACGGGCTGCGCTCTCCAAGAGCCGGAGGGATGTGGTGCCTACCGCCACGATCCGCCCTCCACTGGCCCGGGTCTCGTTGAGCGCCTGCGCAGTCTCGTCCGAGACGGAGCCCCATTCCGCATGCATCCGGTGCTCGTTCGTATCATCGGCCTTTACCGGCAGGAAGGTGCCCGCTCCCACATGGAGCGTCACGAAATGACGGGCGATGCCGCGCCTGTCGAGGCGGCGGAAGAGATCCTCGGTGAAGTGCAGCCCGGCGGTTGGGGCGGCGACGGCCCCCTCGTCCTTGGCATAGACCGTCTGGTAGTCGTCCAGGTCCTTGTCGTCGGTGGGGCGCTTGCCGGCGATGTAGGGCGGCAGCGGCAGTTCTCCGAGCCGAGCGATAGCCTCGTCCAGGAAGGCGCCAGCAAACGAGAAGCGCAGCGTCACGTCGCCCCCCTCGCCCTTCTCGATAACCTCGGCATCGAGCCGCACCAGTTCGCAGGCGGTGCTCTCGGACGCCTCGCCGAAGCGGATGCGGTCACCGATGTTGAGCTTCTTGGCCGGCCGCGCGAAGGCGCGCCAGCGGTCGGCGCCCTCGCGCTTGTGCAGCATGACCTCGACCCGAGCCGCCGTCTCCTCACGGACGCGCAGGCCGTAGAGGCGGGAGGGAATGACCTTGGTGTCGTTGAGGACCAGCACGTCGCCCGGCTGCAGGAGATCCGGCAGGTCGTGGACGATCCGGTCTTCGAGGTTGGTGTCGGGCCGGACCACGAGCATGCGCGCGGCATCCCGCGGCTCCACGGGGCGGAGCGCGATGCTGGTTTCGGGGAGATCGAAATCGAAAAGGTCGACGCGCATGGATGGTGTTCATCGTCCGCGTCATGGCCGCGTTAGTTGCGGCCATCCACGTCTCGGAGCGCTTCCAAGACGTGGATGCCCGGAACGAGCCCGGGCATGACGGTATTAAAGGGAGAACGCGCTCAAGCCGCGTCGGCCGCGACCTTCATGGAGACGATGCGATCGGGATCGCGCACGGGTTCGCCGCGCTTAATTTTGTCCACGTTGTCCATTCCCTCGGTCACCTTGCCCCAGACGGTGTATTGCTTGTCGAGGAAGCGGGCGTCGTCGAAGCAGATGAAGAATTGCGAGTTCGCCGAATGGGGAAAGTTGGTGCGGGCCATGGAGCAGGTGCCGCGCACATGCGGCTCGGCATTGAACTCGGCCTTGAGGTCCGGCATGTCGGAGCCGCCGGTGCCGGTGCCGGTCGGGTCTCCGGTCTGGGCCATGAAGCCCTCGATCACCCGGTGGAACGGCACGTTGTCATAAAAACCCTGGCGGGACAGCGTCTTGATGCGCTCCACGTGGCCGGGAGCCAGATCGGGGCGCAGCTCGATGACCACACGGCCCTTGGTGGTTTCCATGATGATGGTGTTTTCGGGGTCTGCCATGAGAATCTCCTTGGAATGGCGTGTATTTAGGGGATGCGGTCGCCGGTCACTAGAGCGCGGGACCCAAAAGTGAGATCCCTTGGTCGCTGACTCGAGCCTGCCGTTCGGCACACCGCGTTAAAGGAACTGTTGTTTTTCAGTTGCCGGGGAATCAACGAAGCGGAACGTGAAAGGACGGCCGGCCACCGCGGCGCCGAGCTTGTCGCTGAACGGCATGGGCGAGCAACGCACCAGGGCCTCCCTTACGGCTTGCGTGAAAGCCTCCCGGTTTGCGGCGTCGGGTTCGCCCTCCCGGTAATGAGTGATCATAGGCTTGCCAAGCACCTCGCCGTTCCGCTTGAAGCTGATGCGGATCGTCACCGACTGGCCGGAATAGCGCACGCCCGCCGGCCGCCAGCAGGCCTGCATCGCCCGCACGATATCATTGAGGGTGTCGACCTGCTTCGGGATCTCCTCGCCGCTCGGAGGGCGGATGATGCCGTTGAAACTCTGCGGCAGGGACGGAGGGGACTCGCGACGCTCGTCCGGATCGCCGAACAACCCCTGGGCAAGACCCGGCGCAGCCAGGGCCAAGCTCAGGAGGAACGCGGCGATCCCCGCTCCGTTTGATCGCAGGTGGCGCATCACTTCCCGTCGGCGGCAAGCTGCATCTTCACGATCTTGTCCGGGTTCGACACCATGCCGTTGGCGGCCGCGTCGCCCTTCTTGATCTTGTCGACCACCTCCATGCCCGACACGACCTCGCCGAAGAGGGTGTACTGGCCGGTCAGCGGGCCGCAGCCCTCGTAGCAGATGAAGAATTGGCTGTTGGCGGAATCCGGGCTCTGGGAGCGGGCCATGCCGACGGAGCCGCGCTTGTACTGGGTCTTGGTGAACTCGGCCGGGATGTTGGGCAGGCTGGACTTGCCGGTGCCGGTGCCGGTCGGATCGCCGGTCTGGGCCATGAAGCCGTCGATCACCCGATGGAAGACGACGCCGTTGTAGAAGCCCTGCTTCGTGAGCGTCTTGATCTGCTCCACATGCTTGGGCGCGAGGTCCGGGCGCAGGCGGATGGTGATGCGGCCGTCCTTGGTGTCGAGGAAGATCGTGTTCTGCGGGTCGGCGGCCTGCTGGGCGGCGGCGGGAACGAGGCCTGCGAGCACGAGCGCTCCGGCGGCGAGTAAACGCTTCATGGTGGGAAGTCTCCTTATCAAGGACGATGAAACTTTATGGCCGATTGAATGTGGCCTTCAGGCGTTCGGCGACAAGACCCGGCACGAAGGCCGAGACGTCGCCGCCCATTCCGGCGATCTGGCGCACAAGCGTGGCCGTGATGGGGCGAACCGGGGGCGAGGCCGGGAAGAAAACGGTCTGGACCTCCGGCGCCATGGCGGCGTTCATGGAGGCCATCTGGATCTCGTAGTCGAAATCCGTGCCGTCCCGGAGCCCACGGACGATGAGGCTCGCACCGTGGCGGCGGGCCGCCTCGACCGCAAGATCGCTGAAGGTCACCACCTCCAGCGCAACGCCCCTCTCCTGCAGCACCGGCCCGCAGACCTCCCGCAGCATCTCGGCCCGCTCTTCGGCGGAAAAGATCGGGGCCTTCGAGGAATGGACCCCGATGGCGATCACGATCCGGTCCGCCACGCTGCAGGCCTGGCGCAGGACGTCCAGATGCCCGTTGGTGACGGGGTCGAAGCTGCCGGTATAGAGCGCGGTGCGTGTCATAAGGCTAAGGCGTAGCGAGATAACGGCCGAGGAGCAAGCCGTGCGTTGGCGCACGATCGGAATTGCAGGACTGCTCCATAATATCCTTACTCAAAGTAAGGAGAAGTCCAGTGATGGTTCGCCTCATCGTCGTGTTCCTGATTTCAATCGCTGTTCTGACACCAGCAGCAATCTCAAGCGCTTATGTGCTTCTTGGCTAACTCTGGCATGATCGGATTAGACGATGAAGATCAGCACTCCATTATCGAATGCGCTTTCGGTTACCATCGCCTGTTTTGTTTTCGGTCCCGTATACGCGGATGAACTGATTTGCCGGGGACCCTTTGCCCGGGATTCGGATTACAATCGCCTGGTCAGCGCCTTCGGCCGGGCCAATGTCACGCAGGAAACGGTGTATGGAGCCGAGGGCACCGAGTTCCAGGGAACCATCGTGTTTCCAAATGATCCTGCTCGGCGGCTCGAGATCATCTGGATCGATGAGAAGGCACGCCGCT
The DNA here is from genome assembly GCF_036314085.1 of Microvirga sp. CF3016. Taxonomy (NCBI): domain Bacteria; kingdom Pseudomonadati; phylum Pseudomonadota; class Alphaproteobacteria; order Hyphomicrobiales; family Methylobacteriaceae; genus Microvirga; species Microvirga sp. CF3016. The sequence continues at coordinate 66,233 of NZ_JAYGGM010000005.1, read as the reverse complement.
ACCCGGCAAGGATCGAGATGATCGGCTCTAGCTGGTCCGGCCCGAAGGGTCTGCGTGTCGGCATGCCCATGGCAGCTGTGGAAGCCGCCAATGGCAAGCCATTCTCCCTATCCGGGTTCGATTGGGACTATGGCGGCACCGTGGAAAGCTGGAAGGAGGGCGTATTGAGCACCCTTCCCGGCGGCTGCATCCTGAGCATGATTTTCAGGCCTGATGAAAACGTGCCCATGTCCATCCTGGAGAAGGTCGGCGGCAGCCGGGTGTTCGCCTCGGACTCGACGGAGATGAGAGCCGCCAATCCAAGGATAGAGAGCCTCAAAATAGGCTATCCTCAACGATGAGATGGTGGTGGGAGAGCATACAAACCTGGCATTCGAACGCTTTTCATTCGCCGAAAGGCGGATGCTCGTTCGCTGCAAGAGGCCACGCCTCGCCGAGACTGGCCGTCCGGCAAGCCGTGCGCTGGCACACGGCAACCTGGACGACGCCGTGAGACATAGGGCTCACCTTAAGTCAGGAGAGAGCCATGATCGTCCGTCTTTTCATCGTCGCCATCACGGCCGTTGCCGTCTTGAGCCCGGCCGCGCTGGCGAGTCTGACTTGAAATACGAAATCCCGTGAGCTGCCGGTCCTGCGTTTAGGATTTGCAGTTGGAGTATTCCTGGTTGCCGGCCTTGCCCATGCCGATGAGCTGGAGTGCCGGGGCCCGCTCGGCAAGGATGCGGACCACAAGCGCCTCGTGCAGCCTTCGGCCGCGAGAATGTCATCCAGAAGACGGTCCATGAACCGGAAGGCCTGGAAGTCAGGGCCAGCGTCGTCTTCCCGAAAGATCCGTCCCGGCGTCTGGTGGTCCTTTGGTCCGACGAGAAAGCGCTCCGCCGTCCGGCTCGGTTGATCTGCAGGGATCGGGCTGGTCCGGACCGGAGGGGCTGCGGGTCGGAAGCCCCTTCAAGGCTGTCGAGACGGTAAACGGCAAGCCGTTCATTCTTTATGGCTTCGAATGGGATTACGGCGGAACAATCGAAAGCTGGAATGGCGGGGCATTGGGAAACCTCCCGGGCGGCTGCCGTTTCGACCCGATCTTCGAAAGCGACGCGGGGGTCAGCGCGGCGGCACAGATGCGGGTCGCGAACGACCGGTAATATGCGTCGAACTCACCCCTGATGAGAGCGGCCAACCCGAGGGTCCGAAGTCTTCATCTGCGCTACCCGCAGCGCCATTAGCGAAATCGCACCATTGCCCGTCCTTTACTGGCACAGGAACGCGATCATTCAGTAGATCAGGAAATCCGCGGCAGTCATCTTGAGATTTTTGTAGAGAGTGGCAATAGCCACTGCTCCTCCTGCGGACGAACCGTTCTTGTCGTAATAGAGGAAGCCCTTCCTGGCGTCGTAGATAACATAGTCGTTCTCATCCTTGGCCTTGTTGCCGATGACGAAGTATTCCTTCTTCAACTTGACCGCACGAGAGCCGACACGCGACGCTATCTTCGTCATCCACGCATCGTTCAGAAAGATCGTGTCGTCCTTAACCGAGAAGTCCGCGATCTTGTCGAGGTCCTTTCGATCGGGTTTGACATCGAAAGCGAACCGATCCTTACCATTGCCGCCGAACAGGACATCCCGGCCATAGCCTCCGACAAGCCAATCGCTGCCATCTCCTCCTTCCAGAACATCGTCATCACTATGGCCGTAAAGAATATCGTCCCCGGCGAAACTCTGCAGGAAATCGTTTCCGAAGAAGCCGTCGATAGTGTCGTTTCCGGCTGTGCCCGAGAGAACGTCGGCTCCATCGGAACCGAAGAGGAGAGGACCAGTTGCTTTACCGTCGGCACTGCTATCGACGACCATGATGGCGAACGACTTGTCAAACGTCAGTCCGCTGTTGTCGGTCACCCGGACGATGACGGTATGTGATTGTACCGTCTCATAGTCGATCAGGGCTGCGTTCGCGACGACGAGCTGTCCGAACTCATCGATGGTGAAACGCCCGCCCGCATCGTCTACGAGAGAAAAGGTGAAATAATCGACTTCATCCGGATCAGCAGCAGTAAGCTGACCGATCGCCTCGCCGTTGAATGTGTCCTCAATCACGCGATTCGCGTCCAGCACGATATCCGTTGGTGTATGGCTAACAGCAGTCGCGGCAGTGATGAGCTCTCTCATTAAGAGATTCTCTTGGATAGTGCGAATCGTCATGACAAACCTGAAAGATGAACCAGGGCACAAATATATAACTCTATAAAGTTACATTCAACTTTTTGTTTGCACTTCGCCCTGCGAAAGCAAATCCCAATACAGACGCCATTCCGACATATAGGACGTTCCGACAACCTTCGTTGCCAGGGATCGCCCGACTGGACGAGGCTCGGTTATTCGACGTCTGTCAAAGCCCGGAATCTGCGCCTCTCCTTCCGCAGAACGCTGCAGGCGCAAGAGCTATTCTCGTAACAATCATCTGACAGATCGCCTGTATGATATGCCACGCAAAAACCCGCCGACCTGAGCCGGCGGGTTTTGCATCTTCTCAACCGGGAGGAGGCTCCTTACTCCTCGGCAGCCTCTCCGCCTTCGAACGAGACGTCGTCGACGCCTTCGCCGTCCTCATCCTCACCCTCGATGTGCTCCACCGAGACCACCTTCTCCTTGTCGCGGGTGGAGAAGACGGTGACGCCCTGCGAGTTGCGGCCGACGACGCGGATGCCCTCCACGGGCACGCGGATCAGCTGGCCGCCATCGGTGACGAGCATGATCTGGTCCGAGTTCTCGACCGGGAACGACGCCACCAGCTTGCCGTTGCGGCCGTTCACCGCCATGGCCGTGATGCCTTTGCCGCCGCGTCCCGTGATGCGGTACTCGTAGGACACGGTGCGCTTGCCGTAGCCCTTCTCGGAGATCGTCAGGATGCACTGCTCCTGCGCGCTCATCTCCGCGTAGCGCTCCTGCGAGAGGGAGAAGTTTGCGCCCTCCGTATCCTCCGCATCCTCCGATGCGTCCGGGTCGGCACCCATCTGCTCGCCGGTGACTGCGCGGCGCATCTTGAGATAGGCCGCGCGCTCCTCGCCCGTGGCCTCCACGTGGCGCAGGATCGCCATGGAGATGATGTCGTCGCCCTCGGCCAGGTTGATGCCGCGCACGCCCATGGAATCGCGACCCTTGAAGACGCGCACGTCCGTGACCGGGAAGCGGATGCACTGGCCCTTGGCCGTGGTGAGCAGCACGTCGTCGTTCTCCGAGCAGATCTGCACGTCGACGATATGCTCGCCCTCATCCAGCTTCATGGCGATCTTGCCGCCGCGGTTGACCTGGACGAAGTCGGACAGCTTGTTGCGGCGGACCGTGCCGCGGGAGGTGGCGAACATCACGTCGAGCTTGTCCCAGGACGCCTCGTCCTCGGGCAGCGGCATGATGGTGGTGATGCGCTCGCCTTGGCTGAGCGGCAGCATGTTCACCAGGGCCTTGCCCTTGGCGTTGGGAGCCGCCAGCGGCAAGCGCCACACCTTCTCCTTGTAGGCCTGGCCTTCGGAGGAGAAGAAGATGACGGGCGTATGGGTGTTCGCCACGAACAGGCGGGTGACGAAATCCTCGTCCCGGGTCGTCATGGCGGAGCGGCCCTTGCCGCCGCGGCGCTGAGCCCGGTAGGTCGAGAGCGGCACGCGCTTGATGTAGCCGGCATGGGACACGGTGACGACCATGTCCTCGCGGGCGATCAGGTCCTCGTCGTCGACGTCGGAATCCCAGTCGACGATCTGGGTCTTGCGCGGGGTCGCGAAGGTGTCACGGACTTCGATGAGCTCGCCCTTGATGATGTCCATGATGCGGACACGCGAGCGCAGGATCTCGAGATAATCGGAGATCTCCGCCGCGAGCTTCGACAGCTCGTCGCCGATTTCGTCCCGGCCGAGAGCCGTGAGGCGCTGCAGGCGCAGGTCGAGGATGGCGCGGGCCTGGGTCTCGGAGAGACGATAGGTGCCGTCCTCGTTGATCTTGTGGCGCGGATCGTCCACGAGCGCGATGAGCGGCGCGATGTCGTGGGCCGGCCAGTCGCGGCCCATGAGGGCCTCGCGGGCGGTGTTCGGATCCGGCGCCGTGCGGATGAGGCGGATGACCTCGTCGATATTGGCCACCGCGATGGCGAGACCGCACAGAACGTGAGCGCGCTCGCGGGCCTTGTTGAGCAGATACTTGGTGCGGCGGGAGACGACCTCCTCGCGGAAATCGACGAAGGCCTTGATCAGGTCCTTCAGATTCATCAGCTCGGGGCGGCCGCCGTTGAGCGCCACCATGTTGGCGCCGAAGCTCGTCTGCAGCGGCGTGTAGCGGTAGAGCTGATTGAGAACCACGTCGGCCATCGCGTCCCGCTTGATCTCGACCACGATGCGCATGCCGTCGCGGTCGGATTCGTCGCGCAGGTCCGCGATGCCTTCGATCTTCTTCTCGCGCACCAGCTCGGCGATCTTCTCGATCAGCGAGGCCTTGTTCACCTGATAGGGAATCTCGGTGAAGATCAGCGCCTCGCGGTCCTTGCGGATCTCCTCCACTTCGGACTTCGCCCGCATGACGATGGAGCCGCGGCCGGTCGTGTAGGCGGACTTGACGCCCGCGCGGCCGAGGATGAGCGCGCCGGTCGGGAAGTCCGGCCCGGGGATGAGCTCGATCAGCTCCTCGGTGGAGATGCCGACATTGTCGATGAAGGCCAGGCAGCCGTTGATGACCTCGCCCAGATTGTGGGGCGGCATGTTGGTGGCCATGCCGACCGCGATGCCGCCGGCGCCGTTGACGAGCAGGTTCGGAAAGCGGGCCGGCAGAACCGACGGCTCGTCCTTGGATTCGTCGTAGTTGGGGGTGAAATCGACCGTGTCCTTGTCGATGTCGTCGAGGAGCGGCATCGCCGCCTTGGCGAGACGGGACTCGGTGTAGCGCATGGCCGCCGGCGGATCGCCGTCCACGGAGCCGAAATTGCCCTGCCCGTCCACGAGCATGAGGCGCAGGGAGAAGTCCTGCGCCATGCGCACCAAGGCGTCGTAGATCGCGCTGTCGCCGTGCGGATGGTATTGACCCATCACGTCGCCGACGATGCGGGCGGACTTCACGTATTTCTTGTCCGGCGTATAGCCGTTCTCGTGCATCGAGTAGAGGATGCGCCGGTGCACGGGCTTGAGGCCGTCGCGCGCATCGGGCAGAGCGCGGCTCACGATCACGCTCATGGCGTAATCGAGGTAGGAGCGCTTCATCTCGTCGACGATGGAAATCAGCTTGATGTCGCTCGCCGGCTGGTCCCCACCGGGGCCGCCGGGGCGGTTATCGTTCGGATCGGTCAAGGTTGGTCTTTCTTAAAACGGTCTGCCCTTTCGCGAGAGGCGGCTTATCGGTGCCGCTTCGTCAAGCCATTCGGCAGGCCCGCGAATCCAATTGAAATCAGTCTCTTAGATGGGCGAGAACGCGGCAATTTTCAAGCGTTTTGACGGGTTTTCCAGAGGCAATGCGCAAGCCGAAATCCGTTTACGTTTCAGCAACTTATTGTCGAGTCGGACGCAATCGCGGGCAAGCTCGCACCTGTGGCACTTTCGCAGGGCGCCCCAAGAGACGAGATCCCGGTTCAACTGCGACGTCTAAAGGACTGGTTTGGCTTTGTTTTTCTGCGCATTCATGGACACGGACCCCAACCCTCGTCCCGATCTCCTGCGCTCCCTGATCCGACCGCCTCCGGAGAAGCTGCCACAAGGCATCCCGGAGGATCCCGCGCCCGCTGGACCTCCTTCGAGACGCCGCTGCGCGGCTCCTCAGGATGAGGCCGGTGGGGCGTGTAGCCTGAACCACCGGATCGGGCTGACCCTGCCACCCTCGCCGCGGGCCTCAGCGGACCCGCCCTTCTCCTCGTCATCACCGGGCTTGTCCTGGTGATCCCGATGAATTGAAGCGCCGAGCCTCTCCGATCGGGATGGCCGGCACGAGGCCGGCCATGACGTGGCGGGAGGCATGACGTGGGCGGGCTGATGCATGATGTCAACGAGCCAGCACCTTCAGGCCCAGGGCTGGTGAGCCCTGAGCCGGAAGGACGATCGAGGGTGGCGCGAGAGGCGGCCCGGCTCGATGATGATGGTGGGAGATGGAAGAGCCGGACGGCACCTCGCGCACGGTTCTTTTCAGGCGGACCAGCTGGGACGACACCCAAGGTCGGCCTCCTGCGCTCCCAGGCGTGCGAGGCCTGCCGCAGGACCGTGCCGGCTCCCGTCACTGCGACGCCTCGCGAGCGCGCCCCTCGCAGGAACCGATCTGCACAAGGGTATAGCTCAGATGCAACCCTGTGTCAAGAACAAAGTGAGAACATTACGGTCTCAAACATCACGGTCTCACGCCTGCTCACCGCTCCTGCTACCCGTCCCGTCATCACCGGCCTTGTGCCGGTGATCCCAATCCGAGAGGCGCCGTGCTCCCCAGCATCGGGATGGCCGGCACAAGGCCGACCATGACGGGGAGAGAAACGATGGTCGGTGGAGGGAAGCAACGATCAGTGGAACGTGCGAGCAGGGGATGGCCGGGACCGATCCCGGATCACGTCCGGGGAAGGCCATGACGGCGAGAGCGCCAGAACTAGTATCAGGCTGGAGCCTAGACCCGGTGGGATGGAAGAGACGGTGGCTGGTCAAACCCTCAACAAAATCGCCGTCGCATCGTCACTCGCCTTGAATCGCGGATAGAGCCTGCCGTCCGGGTCGCGCTCCGTCTCGATCTCCCGTGCCAGCTTCGCCAGGGGCTCGAGGCCGGAGGTGAGAGCGGCTTCCATGATGGCCCCGGCATCCATCGCCTCGTAGAGATCGACCAGGGCCGAGAAACCGTCTGAGGCCAGGAGGATCACCGTGCCGTCCGCGCACGGAGCCGTCTCGTGCCGAAGCCGATCCACGGCATCCGGGTTGAAGCTCAGGAGCGCGGCCGGAACGCCGCTCTTCCGCTGCCGCTCCCGACGCTCGCCGAGCCACGCGAGAAAGACGGGCGCGTCCAGGATCGCCGTGGGCTTGGATCCCGCCTGCTGCATCAGTTCGGCCGCCTTCGCGGACTCCGCGTCGCGCAGATTGGGAGCATCGCCCAAAACCTGAACCGTCCCGTCGGGCTGCCGGACATAGGCCGTGGTATCGCCGAAGGTCCAGGCGTCCAGAACGTTGCCCCTGCGTCGCACCAGGGTCATGGCTCCCAGGGGCCAGGCAACGAAGTCCTCATGCCGCTCCGAAGGCGCTACAGCCCGATAGGCCGTGCGCGCCTCCTCCATCACGTGCCGCAGAAGGGCGACGCCGTCCTGAGCGTAGGGGGCGAGGTCGGAGAGCCGCTCGTCCGCGAACCGGGCCAGCCAGGCGGCATCGCTCTTCCCGTCCATGACGGGCTTCGTACCGGGAAAGATCGACGTGTCGATCACCCAGGCCCAGTCGCCCGAGGCGCCGCAGATATCCTCGTTGGGCTTGTCCGGGTGCCCCGGCCAGCTGATCCGATCCAAAACCGTGAACATTGTCGCCCCGCCCCTCGCCAAACATCCTCGGGAACGCCATAACGCAAAGCTTAAGGGAAGGTCCAGCCGATGCTCCTCGACTACATCTCCGCCGCCCTCGTGACCCTGCTCGTCACTCTCGATCCGGTGGCGCTGGCGCCGATCTTCGTGTCGCTGACCCGGGGCATGACCGCCGCGGAGCGCCGCCGGGTTTCCATGCGGGCCTGCCTGATCGCCTTCGGCATCCTGGCGTTCTTCGGCCTCGGCGGCGAGGTGCTGCTGCGGCTCCTCGGCGTCGGCATTCCGGCCTTCCGCATCTCCGGCGGCCTGCTGCTGTTCTGGATCGCCTTCGAGATGGTGTTCGAGCGCCGCAACGAGCGCAAGCAGCACACGGCCGACATCGCCATCACGGAGGATCACATCCGCAACGTCGCGGCCTTTCCGCTGGCCATTCCGCTCATGGCGGGCCCCGGCGCCATCACGGCGGTGATCCTGCTCGCAGGCCGGGCGGACGGCAATGTGGTCTATCTGTCCGCGCTGCTGATCCTGATCGCGCTGGGAATCCTGAGCTGCTTCGTGGTGTTCTCCGCCGCCGAGCGCGTCGCCCGCTGGCTCGGCGTAACGGGCAACGTGGTCCTGACCCGTCTCCTCGGGGTGATCCTCGCGGGCCTCGCCGTGCAGTTCATCATCGACGGCGTGCTGGCGCTGCTCCGGGGTCCGGGAGCCTGAGCCGAAACCACCTCTGTCACGCTTCCCTGCTCAGGATGAACATCCCGTCGTCAGTCGTCTCAAGCACCGACCAGCCCAGCCGCTCGTAGAACAATCGCCGGTTTGGACCCGACAACAGATAGACGCGCTCCGCCCCTGCCCCGAATGCCAATGCGGCGGCCTTCTCGACCAGGGCGGCACCGATCCCGCGACGCCGGTAGTCGGGCTCGACCCAGAGCGCCGCGACCCAGGGGGTGTATTGGGGTCTCGTCGCCTCGTCGCAGGCGATGATGGAGACGGTGCCGATGAACGTATCATCTTCCTGAGCGACGAGCGCGGTCGGAATGGGTCCGGCGCCGAAGCTCTCGCGCACGAGACCGGTGAGCAGGCTCAAGGGATGTCCCTTGTTCTTCCAGAAGGCGCGCCAGACGCGGTCCGCGACGGCATCGGCAAAGCCGGGTCGATCCCGCAAATCCGAGATGATGATCGGCCTCAGCGCAGGGTCTCGAGCAGGCGCATCATGAGCTTCTGGCGCGGCGCGATGGACGAGATCAGGCCGTATTCCTGAAGCGTATGCGCCCCGTCGCCGTCGATCCCGAGGCCGTCGAGGGTCGGAATGCCGAGCGCCGCCGTGAAGTTGCCGTCCGAACCGCCGCCGACCCGAGGCGCGGATACGAGATCGAAGCCGATCTCGGCGGCCAGGGATTTGGCATGGTCGAAGAGCCTGGAGGTTGCCTCCGTCCGCTCATAGGGTGGGCGGTTCATGCCGCCGGTCACGGTGAGTTTGAAGTCCGGATTGGATGGCTTCAGCCCGAGGATCGCAGCCGATACGGATTCCCCGTCCGCCACCGTCTCGACCCGCAGATCCACCGGGAAGCGGCAATGCTGCGGAATGGTGTTCACCGCCGTGCCGCCCGAGACCATGCCGACCGTGGTGGTGATGCCGCGCGCATAATCCGTCAGGGCCTCGATGGCGAGAATCTGCCGGGCGGCCTCGTAGACCGCGTTGCGTCCGTCCTTGTGGCGCGAGCCCGCATGGGCCGGCCGGCCTTCCACATGCACGTCGAAGCGCCCCACCCCCTTGCGGGCCGTGACGATCTGGCCGCCGTCGCGGGCGGGCTCCGTCACGAGCGCATAGGCCGAGCGCCGTCCGAGATCCTCGATCATCGGCTGCGTGATCGGCGAGCCGATCTCCTCGTCGGGCGTCACCAGGAACACGATGGGCCGCGCCGCCGTGCCCCGGCGGGCCACATCCTTGAACGCCTCCAGGGCGAACCAGGCACCGCCCTTCATGTCGTAGATCCCAGGTCCGTAGAGGCGATCGCCCGCGACCCGCAGGGGCAGATCGTTCTCGATGGTGCCCACCGGATGCACCGTGTCGAGATGCGACATGACCAGAATGCCGGGCTCGGACGTCTGCGGCCCTGCCCGCAGGACGAGGACATCGCCGAGACCCTGCTCGCCCGAGACCCGCTCCACCGCCACCGGAGCGTCGCGCATCTGTGCAACCACGAGATCCATCATCAGGTTGACCCCAGCCCGGTCATGGGTCGGACTCTCGGTGCGGATCCAGGTGAAGAGCGTTTCAAGGGACGGCGAGGAGAGGCTCATGGTGTCTTCTTCTGAATGATCGTGCGTGCTGGCTAACCACTCCTCGCCCGAAACATCAAGCCTGCGATGTCCCTCCCTGGCGCCGAAACGATACAAAGCTACGGCCATATGCCGCACGAGTTCCGTATGGATATCCTGTTACAGGAAAATAAGCTATGCGCTTCAAACTTACGAGCTTCATTGGATTCGACAAGAATGGCACGAAAGATCGGCTCTCCGGGCAGGAATTTCCTCGAAGGAACGGGCGTTTCCGACACCCTCTACGGCGACAGCAGCGGCACGCTCAGCTCGCGCACGGCAGGCGGCGACGCGCTCCATGGCTACAATGGAGCGGATTACCTCTACGGCGACGTGCGAAATCTACGGCTCACAGGGCGCGGCGGATCCGACACGATCTGGGCCGGGTTCGACGGCGACACCGTCTATGGTGATTCCTACACCATGAGCTCCTCGTCGGCCGGTGGCTCCGATAGGATCTGGGGCGAGTCCGGATACGACAGGCTTTATGGGGACACCCGCACCATGTCGGGCTCCGCAAGGGGCGGAGCGGACAGGCTGTATGGCGGCCATGACGACGACAGCCTTTTCGGCGATGCCTATACCTTGTCGTCGGCGACGACCGGCGGCGCCGACGGGCTTTACGGCGACAACGACAGGGATAGCCTTTACGGCGATGCGTATACCATGACCGGCTCCGCCACCGGAGGCGCGGATTTCCTCGATGGCGGGAACGACGACGACCAACTCTACGGGGACGCCTCCACGTTGAAGGGTGGAGCGAGAGGAGGGACCGATACGCTCAGCGGCGACAGCGGACGGGATACGCTCTACGGGGATGCGCGTTCCCTGATCCATTCCGGGATCGGTGGGCATGACACGCTCAAGGGCGGCGGCTCCGAGGACATCCTCTATGGCGACGGCTACGAGATGCGCAACGGCGCGGTCGGCGGGGCTGACTGGCTCTCCGGCGGATCGAGCAACGATCGGCTCTACGGGGATGCCTATGCGCTCTACGACGGAGCAATCGGCGGGGCCGATTACCTGTCGGGAGAAAGCGGCAACAACACGCTTTGCGGCGACGCGTACAGCATGTTCGCCTCCTCGGCGGGCGGAAACGACAGTCTCTACGGCAGCACGGGCAGCGACACGCTCTATGGCGATGCCCTGTCCCTCAACGATCAGAGCCGTGGCGGGCACGACTATCTCAGCGGAAGCTCCGGCAACGACGTGCTCTATGGCGATGCTCAGGTCACGAGCGCCTTTGCGGGCTACGGCAACGACACCCTGGTCGGCGGCAGCGGGAACGATCGCTTGGTCGGCGACTCCGCCTATGGCGGCACCGGCGCCGATTATCTGAACGGGGGATACGGGAACGACACCATGGACGGCGGCGGCGGACGCGATCTCTTCGCGTTTGATCTGTCCTCCGGCCAGGATACGATCCAATACTTCCGGCCAGGGGAGGATCAGATCGACCTGCGCGCCTGGCGCTTCGCCTCCTTCGACAGCCTCACGATTGCCGATCGGACAGGCTACTCCCTCGTCCATCTGTCCGGGACGAGCCACTCCATCAAGCTTGAGAACGTGACGAAGGCCCAACTCTCGGCCGCCGATTTCGTCCTATGACGGCAGAAGGCCCGGAGGGTGCCCAGAGGGTATCCGGGCCTTCTTGAGCCGACGTCCTGCCGCCCATCAGGCGTACAAGCGCTTTCAAGGAATTCGCCACGCGAAGGAGTCTTCGTGGGACCACTCAGTGCTGCGCCACATTCAACGGGATCGACAACAGGACATTGCCCGCCTCGTCGACGACCTCAAGGTGCCAGCCGCTCCAATCGACCTCGTCGGCTTCGCCTTCCTGCCGCAACTCCTGAATGGCTTTGAGGGCCTGATAATGCGCGGCTTCGACATCCGAAACTTCGATCCCAGCCTCGTCGACGATCCGTTCGTGCGTGTGCACAAGATGAAAGTAACAGTGCACGACAGGATACCTTGGAAATTGTCACTTAACCGCCGAGCCGCAGCTTGACCCGAAATCTGACTTTAGATGAGCAGCTTCCCTGATCGGACGCAAGGTGAGTTTTCTCCTTCTCAGACAATCAGCCGGTGAATCCGCCCTGAATGGTTCAACCGAGAGGCTCTGACCGAGCTTGCTGGAAATCTAGTTTTCAAGCCGAGCTACACTGCCCTGCTTGCCTCATGAACAGCGCTCCGGTGGCTCACCGGAAAGACCGCCCACCCGGATGGCCCTTCCTGCGAGACGCTCGAACGGCTAGAACGGAATGTCGTCGTCGAGGTCATTGTAACGGGAACCGCCCCCGCCTCCCCCGCTGCCTCCGCCGCCAAAGGATGGGGCCGGACGGCGATCCTGCGCGGGCGATCGTCCGAAGTCTCCGCCGCGGGCGATCTGGCCCGGCTCCTCGTCGCCGAGCTCGGAGGCCCCACCGCCGCGGCTGTCCAGGATCGTCAGCTCGCCGCGGAAGCGCTGCAGCACCACCTCGGTGGTGTACTTCTCCTGGCCGCTCTGATCCTGCCACTTGCGCGTCTGCAACTGGCCCTCAACGTACACCTTCGAGCCCTTCTTCAGGTACTGCTCGGCCACCCGGGCCAGGTTCTCGTTGAAGATCACCACCGAGTGCCACTCGGTCTTCTCCTTGCGCTCGCCCGTGCCCTTGTCCTTCCACGTCTCCGACGTGGCAATCCGCAGGTTCACCACCGGCTCCCCGTTCGACAGACGCCGCACCTCCGGATCCCGCCCCAGATTGCCCACCAGGATCACCTTGTTCACACTGCCCGCCATCGGAGCCACTCCTCGTTCACATGAGGCTGTTCTGGGGCCAAGGGCGGCAGGCGGCAAGTGAGCGGGGACGTTCTGCACAGGCCTGTCCCCAGATTCGATGTCGCTGCCCTTCCCTCGGCCAGGACGGAACAGGAAGAGTATCGTCCATCAGCCGACTGCCAAAGTGTCCCAAACAGAAAGCCTGCAGGCAGGGCCTGCAGGCTCGATCCCATGTCGGCCGATCAGACCTCGAAGAAGTCGCCGGCATCCACGAACTTCAGTGCCTTCCGGTCGAGCTTGGCGACCACCACCGCCTTGCCCTTGCCCGTGCCGTCCGCATCGTAGAGCACGTCTCCCGAGGATTTCACGACGATCCGGTCGTCCTTGTCATGCGCCGCGTTACCCTTCCAGAACGCCTTCTTGTCGATCCTCACGGCCAAGTCGAGCGATCCCACCTTCTTGCTCAGACCTTTGAAGATGGCGTCGTCCAGGTAGATCTTGTCGGCGCGGCCGTTGAAATCAGTGATCCGGTCGACGTGCTTGGCCCGGCCGACCATCGGGGCGGCGTCGAACACGAAGGCATCGGAGCCGTCTCCGCCGGTCAGGGTATCGCGTTCCCCCTGGCCGAACAGCATGTCGTCGCCCGCGTCGCCCGCGACGTTATCGCTGCCTTCGCCGCCTGTCAGATTGTCGTTACCGAGGCCGCCCGCGATGGCATCGTTGCCGGCCTGGCCGGACAGCATGTCGTTGCCGGCCTCGCCTTTCATGGAATCGTTGAAGCGCGAGCCGTAGTACCGGTCGTCTCCCGCCGTGCCCGTAAGAGTCACGCCCGTCTGGCGCAGGTCCACGATCTGGCCGTGAACGCTGAAGCCGAAATCGTCCCAATCGGCGATATAACTTTTCCAGGTCACCGCGAGGCGGCCATCGGCCAGGGCCGTGACGTCCAATGCTTCGCCATGCCCTGACTGGCCATCTTCGTAGGAACGACCGACGATCGTGTCGGCGCCGACACGCGTGCCGCTGCCATCGAACGCCGAGACGCGAACATCGGCGAAGTTCCTGCCGTCAATGTCGTCGATGTAGGCTACGGCGAACCCGCCATCGGCCAGGGCCGTGAGAGAGACCGATTGGCAGCCGCTCAGGCCGGGAGCGCTCAACAGTAGCTCGCCTCCGCTCTTGCTGCCGTCCGGATTCAGGATCTGGCCCTTGATCTGAGAGGGGGCTTCAGCGGTTCGGTGGTCGATCTCCCTCCAGACCACGATAACCCGACCGTCCGAAAGTTTGGCGACAGCGGGCATGCTGTCGGCTCCGAGTGTCACGGTGAACTCAGTCGCACCGACCGGGGTGCTGCCGTCGTTGTTGCGGATATAGCCGGTGATCGTTCCACCTTCTCCGGAGAAGGCCATATACCGATCCTGCAGTCCGATGACCTCCATACCGCGGCTCCGGGAGACCATCGCTTCGGAACCGAGTTTCTGCAGGTTGGCATCGAAACTCTGAATAAAAGTGTCGGATATGCCATAATTGGCAACGGCGAACCCGCCGTTCGACAGGGCCGTGAGCCCAAAGTCGTCGTTGCCGCTCCCGATCACCTCGAAGTCGTTGCCGATCGGGGTTCCATCCGCCTTGAAGGCACGAGCCCGCACACCGGAACCTAGATCACTGTGCCACGCCACGACGAAGCGGCCGTCGTTCAGCATCGCCACCTCAGGATACGCCTGCGAGCCTGATGCGGAGGCACTGATGAGGAACTCGCCGCCCTTCTTGCTGCCGTCGGCATGAAAAAACTGCCCTCGGATGGCGCCTTCGTCCGTATCCGAGTTGGCATCGTTCGAATCCACCCAGACCGCCAGGAAGGACCCGTCCTTGAACGAGCACAGCTTGGGATTGAACTGATCATCTCGGGTTGTAGAGTTGACCGGAAAGGCCGGTCCCCATGCGGTAGAGGTTGTCATCGTATAGCCCTTTTGTCTGGGCCCCCGCTAAGACCGATTTGTTATCTTGTTTCGCAGGAACTAGGTAAGCTCGGCCGTTCGGCAAGAGGCGCGAGGGCGGAAAGGTGCAACAATGTGCCAAATCGCATATCGATCAGCCTCATTCCTCAACGTAAAGGCTACTGGAAGACGTGCGCCCACTTGGAGTTCTGTCGCGGTTTTGCCTGAGTCCTGAATCTCACCCGCACTTCACTCCAGCGGGTGCGGCCGGGCTTTAGGCCCCGAAATCCCCCTCAGAGCGCGAAAAAGCCATTGGTTGTTACAAACAGCAGTTGCTTGATACGAAATAACATGTCATGAGCGCCGCCGATAATCGGAGGAACATATGACCACCTACCGCATCACCACGAAGAAGAAGGCCATGAAGGGGACCAAGCTGCAGGACTCCTTCTTCGGTTCGAAGTTCAAGGACATTTTCGACGGTCTGGCCGAGGACGACTACATCTTTGGCGCCGACGGCAATGACAACCTGACCGGCGGCGGCGGCAATGACGAAATCCAGTCCGGCACCGGATCAGACAAGGCGCTCGGCGGGCTGGGCAACGACGATCTTTACGGTGGCCTGGGCAATGACAAGCTCTATGGCGATGAAGGCAATGATTACCTTTACGGTGATGAAGGCAACGACGCCCTCTATGGCGACGAGGGCCGGGACAACTTCTCGGGCGGAGAGGGCAACGACAAGCTCTTCGGCGACGAGGACCAGGACTACCTCTATGGTGGCGAGGGCGACGACAGGCTCTTCGGCGGTGAACACGACGATTCTCTGTTCGGCGCCGAAGGCAACGATCGACTGGACGGTGGCAAGGGCGACGATCAGCTGAACGGTGGGGTCGGCAGCGACTATCTGTCCGGCGGGGCCGGCGACGATTCCCTCAACGGTTGGGATCCTTTCGTCTCCACGGACCCCAACATGCCAGCCCCCCCTCCGGGCAGGGACAGGCTCCTGGGAGGGGACGGCAACGATATGATCTCGCCCGACAACGAAGACTATGCCCTTGGCGGAAAAGGCGTGGACACGCTCGATCTCAGTATTCACGGCGTTTCATCCAACCGCGTGGTTTATTCGCTCGACTTCTCGAAGGCCACTGGCAAGAAGGCGGTCGATATCGGCTACCAGGGCATCAGGGCCGGACAGTTCGAGAAGGTCAATGCCTCGATCTCCGGCATGGATATCGGGAGCGTCATCAACGGCACGAAGGGCAACGATACGATCCATGGATCCGGCAAGGCCGGCGTGATCAACGGCGGTGCAGGCGATGATACCCTTTCGGCAAGCCAGTATAGCATCGACACCCCGGAGGGGGTTGGGATCGTCCTCGACGGCGGCAAGGGCGACGACAAGCTCTATGGCGGCAGAAATGTCACCCTCGTCGGCGGCGCAGGCGACGACCAGTTCATCCTGACGGACTACGTGCAAAGCACCATCGCGGACTTCTCGGGCAAGGACTACTTCCTCGTCCGGACCAGCACCTTTGAGTATTACGATTCAGTTTCAGATAAGGACGTCATTCCCACCTTCGATATGGTGAACCCGCTTGTTGTCGGAACCGATCCAAAGGCCACCTCGACCCTGGGGCAGTTCCTATACGACACGGACGATGGCAAGCTCTACTGCGATATCGACGGGACCGGGACGAAATTCAATCTCAGTCTCGTGGCAACCCTGACCAACAAGGCGGCCGTTGACCCTTCGGACTTCATTTTGGTCCTCTGAGACCGGCCCTCCACCACCCGAAGGCCCGCCCCCGGCGGGCCTTTTCTTTTTGCCTGGACGGCACCACAGCTCCGCTTGCTCCCCGTACCCTCTTTGTTCTAGGATCAAACACCTGGAATCATCCGCCGCATTGCACCGGCGGGCGAGGCATCACATATGCGGGGACCGGCCCGAGCGGCTGGATTTCCTCAAAAGGCTTGCGGGCAATGGCTAAACTCGACGATCTGTTCAACCGCGCGAAGGCGGGAGACCCGGATGCACGCGTCATCTCCGTCCGGGGCGCGCGGGAGCACAACCTCAAGAACGTCGACCTCATGGTTCCCCGGGACAAGTTCGTGGTCTTCACCGGCCTGTCCGGCTCCGGCAAGTCGTCGCTCGCCTTCGACACGATCTATGCCGAGGGCCAGCGCCGCTACGTCGAGTCCCTCTCTGCCTATGCCCGCCAGTTCCTGGAGATGATGCAGAAGCCGGACGTGGACCAGATCGACGGCCTCTCGCCGGCCATCTCCATCGAGCAGAAGACCACCTCCAAGAACCCGCGCTCGACGGTGGGCACCGTCACCGAGATCTACGATTACATGCGCCTGCTCTGGGCGCGCGTCGGCATCCCCTATTCGCCCGCCACCGGCCTGCCCATCGAGAGCCAGACCGTGTCCCAGATGGTCGACCGGGTGCTGGAGCTGCCGGAGAAGACTCGTCTCTACCTGCTGGCCCCCGTCGTGCGCGGCCGCAAGGGCGAGTACCGCAAGGAAATCGCCGAGTTCCAGAAGAAGGGCTTCCAGCGCCTGAAGATCGACGGCGAGTACTACGCCATCGACGAGGCCCCTGCCCTCGACAAGAAGTTCAAGCACGACATCGACGTAGTGGTGGACCGCATCGTGGTCCGCGCCGACATCGCCGCCCGCCTGTCGGAATCCTTCGAGACGGCGCTCGAACTCACCGACGGCATCGCGATCATCGAATATGCCGACGAGAGGGACGAGAAGGGCCAGGCGAAGCGCATCGTCTTCTCGTCCAAGTTCGCCTGCCCGGTCTCCGGCTTCACGATCCCCGAGATCGAGCCGCGCCTGTTCTCGTTCAACAATCCCTTCGGTGCCTGCCCGACCTGCGGCGGCATCGGCCATGAAATGCGCATCGACGAGGCCCTCGTGGTGGACGAGAGCCTGTCGCTCAAGCGCGGCGCCATCCTGCCCTGGGCGAAGTCGACCTCGCCCTATTACGGCCAGACGCTGGAGGCGATCACCAAGCATTACAAGGCTTCCATGACGAAGCCCTGGGAAGAGCTGCCCGAGAAGGTGCGCGACGTCATCCTCTACGGATCAGACGGTGAATCCATCCGCATGGCCTATGACGACGGCCTGCGCGCCTATGAGGTCAGGAAGCCCTTCGAGGGCGTAATCCCCAATCTGGAACGCCGCTACAAGGAAACGGAAAGCGACTGGGCGCGGGAAGAAATCGGGCGCTTCATGAGCGAGACGCCCTGCGAGGCCTGCGGCGGCAAGCGCCTGAAGCCGGAAGCGCTCGCGGTGAAGATCGCGGGCTCCGACATCGGCGACGCCACGGCCCTGTCCGTCAAGGACGCGCATCTCTGGTTCGGCGACCTGTCCAAGAAGCTGACCAAGAAGCAGAACGAGATCGCCGGCCGCATCCTCAAGGAGATCCGCGAGCGCCTCACCTTCCTGGTCGATGTGGGCCTGGAGTACCTGACGCTCGCCCGCTCGTCCGGCACGCTCTCGGGCGGCGAGAGCCAGCGCATCCGTCTGGCATCCCAGATCGGCTCCGGCCTCACGGGCGTGCTTTACGTGCTCGACGAGCCCTCCATCGGCCTGCACCAGCGCGACAACGAGCGCCTGCTCGTCACCCTCAAGCGCCTGCGCGATCTCGGCAACACCGTGATCGTGGTAGAGCATGACGAGGACGCGATCCTCCACGCGGATTACGTGTTCGACATCGGCCCCGGCGCCGGCATCCATGGCGGCCAGATCGTGGCCGAGGGCACGCCCGACGAGGTCATGAAGAACCCGAAGTCGCTCACCGGCAAGTACCTCACCGGCGAGATGTCCGTGAAGGTGCCTGCTAAGCGCCGCAAGCGCGACCCGAAGCGGATGCTGAAGGTCGTCGGCGCGAAGGGCAACAACCTGAAGGACGTGACCGCGGAGATCCCGCTCGGCACCTTCACCTGCATCACCGGCGTGTCCGGCGGCGGGAAGTCGACGCTTGTCATCGACACGCTCTACAAGGCGGTGGCGCGCAAGCTCAACGGCGCCCTGGAGCACCCGGCGCCCTTCGACCGCATCGAAGGTCTGGAGCATCTCGACAAGGTCATCGACATCGATCAGTCGCCCATCGGCCGCACGCCGCGCTCGAACCCGGCAACTTACGTCGGCGCCTTCACGCCGATCCGCGAGTGGTTCGCAGGCCTGCCCGAGGCGAAGGCGCGCGGCTACCAGGCCGGGCGTTTCTCCTTCAACGTCAAGGGCGGCCGCTGCGAGGCCTGCTCCGGCGACGGCGTAATCAAGATCGAGATGCACTTCCTGCCCGACGTCTACGTCACCTGCGACGTGTGCAAGGGCAAGCGCTACGACCGCGAGACCCTGGAAGTGAAGTATCGCGAGAAATCCATCGCCGACGTGCTCGACATGACGGTCGAGGAGGCCCGCGAGCTGTTCAAGGCCGTGCCGTCGATCCGCGAGAAGATGCAGACCCTCGCCCGCGTCGGCCTCGACTACGTGCATGTGGGCCAGCAGGCCACCACGCTTTCCGGCGGCGAAGCGCAGCGCGTGAAGCTCTCGAAGGAACTCTCCAAGCGCGCCACCGGCCGCACGCTCTACATTCTCGACGAGCCGACGACGGGCCTGCACTTCCACGACGTCGCGAAGCTGCTCGAGGTGCTGCACGAGCTGGTCGACCAGGGCAACACGGTTGTCGTCATCGAGCACAATCTCGAGGTCATCAAGACCGCCGACTGGGTGATCGACATGGGCCCCGAAGGCGGCAGCGGCGGCGGCCAGATCGTGGCGCAGGGCACCCCCGAGGACATCGCCGAGTCCAAGGCCAGCCACACCGGCCGCTTCCTCAAGGAAGTGCTGCAGCGCAGACCCTTGAAGAAGGAGGCTGCTCCAAAGGACGCAGCCAGGAAGGCGCCGGCGAAGAAGGTCAAGAAGGTGACGCGGCAGGCGGCGGAGTGAGCCGCCTCGCCACATGCGTACGCGAGGGGTATCTTTCTTGGCTGGCGCATCCGCTGGCGTCATCACCGGCCTCGTGCCGGTGATCCCGATCCGACATGCGCGGCGTTTCACATCATCGGGATGGCCGGGACAAGCCCGGCCATGACATGAGGTACGTGGCCAGCCGATTCTACGACCGATGCTTCAGCAAAATCTTCGTATGACGGAGCCCGCCTAAGACCCCTTCAGCTCATCCTCGAGCATGATCTCGTAGGGCGATGTGTCGATGGCCGCGGGGCCGGCATAGGGATGGCTGAGCGCCAGGATGAAGTAGAGCGCAAGGCCTGTATAGGCTCCGTACACGGACAGGATGGCGATGTGTACGGGATTGGCCGGGAACACGAGGAAGAACCCGACGATGATGGCGAACCCGGTCAGAGCCATCCACCAGAACAGGCTGGGAAGCCCGCGATGAGCCAGGGAAAGGCGCGCCTTCCGGTGGTCCTGAAGCTCGTCCATGTTCATGATCATCCGGGCGCGAAGGGATTGCTGCTGCGGCGTCTCGGCCTTCAGGTCGAGAATGCCCATATCGAGCGCGTTATAGGCCTGTCTTGCCTCTCGGCTGCCCCTCGGGTGGGCGGCTGAGCGCCATTCGTTCTGCAGCACGGCCGACACGTAGTCGGCAAGCTGGCTTCTCAGGGTATCCTTCACCGGCCCGTTCCACTGGTTCAGCTCCAGCACGATGTGCTCGATCGCCGTAATCTCCTTGGAAACCTCCTGCTGCAGGTTCGTATGCGTGGACTGCGCCTCCGCGAAGACGAGTGCCAGGATGAGACCATGGACCGTGCCGATGCGGACAGCGACCGTTTCGGCCACGTCACGGGTCTTCGTCGGCAGCTCCTCGCTGAACAGCCGGCGCAGCAGGACGAACGGAATCGCCGAGGCGGCGATCGCAATCAGCATCGCGAGGATCGCACCCAACCAGGCGGGAAGCTGCAGAATGGCCGTCGTCATGGCTGCTCCTGAATCCTGCGTGCCTCCTGATCGCCCGCTTTGGTCTCAGCCGCACAAAAGAGCATGACGTATCCATACACGCCATAGCTTTTCCGGCGTATCCCGGCTCAGAGGGCCGACCGGGTTCGATCGGGCATGAATGTCAATCCTAGCCTTTTGAGCCACTTGCCCGCCCTGCCTATCGGCGCGATCATCCCTGCCTTTCACGGTGGAGGAGACGATGGGCGCCACCGATTCCGCCTTTGCGGGCTCTATTCCGGCGATCTACGAGCAATATCTCGGCCCCCTGCTCTTCGAGCCGTTCGCCGAGGACATGGCGGCGCGGCTGCGTGACGTCGTGCAGGGCCGGGTCCTGGAGACGGCCGCCGGAACGGGCATCGTCACCCGCGCCTTGGTCAAAACCCTGCCACCCGGCCTCCCGATCATCGCGACCGACCTCAATCAAGCGATGCTCGATCTCGCGGCCAAGCGGCTGCAGGCCGACAACGTGACATGGCGGCAGGTCGATGCGCAGTCGCTGCCGTTCGAGGATGCCTCTTTCGACGCGGTCGTCTGCCAGTTCGGGGTCATGTTCTTTCCCGACAAGCTGACAGCCTATCGCGAGGCCCTGCGCGTGCTCAAACCCGGCGGTCGCTTCGTGTTCAACGTCTGGAACTCCCTCGACCACAACGAGGTCAGCCGCATCATCTCGGACATTGCGGGTAAAGCCTTTCCCGACGATCCGCCCCGCTTCATCGAGCGCGTGCCCTTCGGCTATTTCGATCCGGACCGGATTCGCGGCGAGGTGCAGCAGGCGGGGTTCGAGAACGTGCAGATCGAAGTGGTCGAGAAGACCACGAGCGCCCCCTCCTCCCGCGAGCCCGCGACGGGACTTTGTCAGGGCACGCCCCTGCGGGCCGAAATCGAAGCCCGCGCCCCCGATCGCCTGGAAGAGATCACGGCCAAGGCGAGCGAGGCCCTCATCGCACGCTTCGGACCGTCCTCGGTCGAAAACCGCATGAGCGCGCTCGTGGTGACGGCCTGGCGCTAGCGTCTGGCGCACGCCCATCGACTCCAAAAGGCGCGACTTCCATGGGTCGCGCCTCCTGGTCGTCACGGCTCGTTTTTCAACGAGCGGACACCCGGCTCATCAGACGGCAGAGCGCCTGCATGTCGGAATCGTACCCGTCCGGCGAGGCCGAGACCATGGCGCAGCTGCGACGCAGCTTCACGCGCTCCTCCTCGCTCATGGTGCGGAGCTCCGCCCGGAGGCGTTCCGTCTGACCGGGTCTGCCCGGCCGGTTGGGGTCGACGCTTCCCGTCGAGGACGGGTTGCGCACGCCGCCCGTTCCCGTGGAGCCTGGATTGATGAGACCGCCCGTTCCGCCGACGCCACCGCTTCCGCCGGTGCCACCGGTACCCGTGCCTCCACCGTTGCGCGTGCCCCCGCCGATCCCGACGTCGACCCCCACATCGATGCCGTTGGAACCGCCAACGTTGGCACCGACGCCGGCATTGACCCCGTTGGAGCCCCCGACATTCGCACCGAGACCGGCGGTGACTCCATCGGATCCGCCGATGGCGGCGCTACCGCCTGCACTCACGCCCGAAGACCCGCCGACATTGGCTCCCAGGCCTGCACTGACCCCGCCCGAGCCTCCGACATTCGCGCCGGCTCCGGCGGAGACTCCGCTCGCCCCACCGATATTGGCGCCGCCGCCGGCCGTCACTCCGTTCGAACCGCCCACATTGGCCCCGGCACCGGCCGAGACGCCGCTCGTACCTCCTACATTGGCGCCAGCACCCGCGTTCACGCCGCCCGTTCCGCCGATGCTGGCCCCAAGACCGGCCCCGATCCCGCTGCTGCCGCCGACATTCGCCCCGAGGCCTGCAGAGACCCCTCGATCTCCACCGATGCTCACGCCGAGCCCTGCACCGATGCCGTCAGACCGTCCGCCCCGGTCGCGGGCCTCAGCCGGCTGCCAGACCAAGGAAGAAACCAGAAGTACTGTCGCTCCACAAACCGAAGTTCTGTAACCGAAGCCAAACAACCGTCCACGCGAATCCATCTCTATACTCCCTCGGAGGTACCCTGTTGGGGCCTTCGCATGAAAAGACTCTGGTTTAAGGAAGTTAGTTCCACAGTTTTGAATATTTATTAGAACGAATACTTATATTATTGGTGCACATGATACAACGTGCTGTAAAAGATATGTAAAATGCTATATCATTTCACGATTATACTTTAATCGTAAAGTCAGCAGAAGTTTTGCTGTAAGTATTGAGTTTTCGACGATGGCCTTGGTCTCAGGCCGAGCACCGCCTTCAATGCACCGTGTTGTTCAAGGGCATGGAATGCAGGAGCGTACCCTGCGGACAAACGATATCGAGGCGCCATCCGGACCAATCCTCGATGTCCATGCCGATCTCGTGGCGCAGCTCGGTGATGGCTAGGAGCGCCTGAACCTTGGCGTTTTCCAAGTCATGGACTTCGATCCCTGAATTGTCGACGATCTCTTCATAGTCGTTCACGAGGTGAAAGAAGCAGCGCATGGTTGGACTGTCACCCCCGCAATCAGGTTGAAAACTGCTAGCGGCTTTTGCCAGCAAAGTGAAGCGTTCTTACGCTTCTGGCGATCATTCGCCTTTGGTCGAAGCCTCGCCTACGGGGTCGAAACTGTCCAGCGCAACCCAACCGACATCAGGCCGTGAAACCGGCACGAGGTAAGCTTGACCACCCTCGATCCGCTCGATCCTGCACGTGATCGCCCTCTGGTCTCCAGGAGGACGATAGACCACAACCGCCCCGACCTGGATCTGGTCCGGGTTGCCCGAAATCGGGGGCTCGGGTACGTGTGCCGCTTCAGGAGATTGCACATCGGCCGGGCCGCCATTGGCAGCCCTGACCCGGTCGAGGGCTGCAATCGCCAGTCTCGCCCGGTCCCGGTACCGCTCGCCCACAGAGCGCAGGAGAGCGCCACGCGTGCGCCCGGGATACCACGAGGTCCCGCCGGCCTTCGCCAGTTCCTCTGCAACGGCTTCAATCTCTTCGTCTGTCACGCCCGCCCCCAGACATCGTGTGCCACCCATAGGAACCATTGCACAACCTGCTTGAAGAGAGCTTAACGCAGAGTAATGCCAGAGTTGAATATCAGAAATAGCCGCCTACTAAAACCCTAGTACTTGGGCTTGAAAGCCCGGGCTGAAAAAGGCCATCATATCAGGGCCAATTCGATAATATCCTATATGATCGGCCGGCGCTCCGATACGAAAAGCCGATCCGCTTTCGACGAGGTGGATTAGTCTCACGTCGAGGACTCTGAAGCGACGAAGTAAGGTTCATCCGTGCGCGCGGAAGCGGCTTAAACAAGATGCGACATGGGGATGCGTTCAACGCCTTCATCCATGGCCTTGGCAACACAATACAGGCTTCATGCCTGCTCTCATGCAGAAACCGTCCGCTTGAGACGGCACTCTTTTGCCAGTCACAGGATCGTCAGCGTTCGGATGCAACTCAATGACAGATGATCGCTCGACCTCACGAGGGTTCGCTTTATGCCGACAGTTTCCCCATCGAAGTTCATTACTGAAGCAACCCGCGACAATTTCAGGCTTGCAGCCGGGAGTTATTCAATCGACGGCGAATGACCGGTCTCCGAATTGTTCGCACGATAAACTTTAGGGTAATTTTCTAGCCGGCGAGTGAATTGTCCTTCCTTCATGATGACTACCTCCTATGTCGGTCAATCCTCAAGAATAGCCCGCCAAAACTCTGACAAAGCTGGTTATGCAGGCTGGCCTCCTTTTCGAACGAAGGATTGTCTGCATGGCCTTGTTTATCAGTGCTTCGGATTTTGGCGCCAAAGCCAATGACGCATTAGACGATACGGCTGCCCTCAATGCCGCCGTCAAAGCAGCGCATGACGCCTATCTCAAGAACCCCTCCGCAGGGCGTGTGACAGTCCTTCTGCCGACCGGCACCTTGCTCGTCAAAGGCAATGGCGACAAGAGCGACGGTGCGGTGGAAATGCTCAGCGGCACGGCCCTGCAAGGCGCCGGCATGGGACAGACGATCCTCAAAGTCGCCGACGGATGGTCGGGCAACATCACCGGCGTGGTGCGTACCCCATTCGACGCGGTGACGAGCAATGTGGGCGTCTTCGATCTGAGCATCGACGGAAATCGCGACGCGACTACGGGCAAGATCGACGGCTTCTATACAGGCGTCAAACCAGGAAGCCCGCTGCAGGACAGCGACATTCACGTCGCGCGGGTGGAGGTGATGGATTGCTCTGGCTATGGGTTCGACCCGCACGAGCAGACCCTTCGGCTGACAATCGAGAGCAGCGTGTCTCATGGCAACGGGCTCGACGGCTTCGTGGCCGATTACATCGTCAACGGCATCTACCGGAACAACACCGCTTACGGCAACGACCGGCATGGCTTCAACATCACCACCACGACGACCGGGCTCCTCCTGGAGAACAACATCGCCTACGGCAACGGGTCGGCCGGGGTGGTCGTGCAGCGCGGATCCGAAAACATACCTTGGCCCAGCAATGTCCAGATCGTGGGTGGCCAGTACTACGGCAACCTCAAGGAAGGGGTCCTGCTCAACATGGCCGCCAATGTCCTCGTGGACGGCGCCATGATCTTCGGCAACCAGGGCAACGGCGTTCGGATCGAAGGCTCCACCGGGACGGTTGTTCAGAACAGCCGCATCTTCAACAACGCCCAGGCCGGGGACAACCAACTCGACGAGATCAGCATCCGCATGCGTCTCGACGCGACCACCGGGCTGACCTATTACTCCACGAACACCCAGATCCTCAACAACACGATCTACTCCGACGGTGCGATCGATGCCCGTTACGGAATCCGCGAGGAAAGCACGAACACCCTCGCCGGCGATACCGGCATTCGGCTCTTCGGCAACGTGATCACCGGCATGGATTCGGGCGAGATCTTCACCCTGCGGCAGGCGTGGATCGGGTCGGCGAAATCCAACTCGTTCAAGGGCACGGGACAGGACGAAGCCTTGAGCGGCCGCTCGGGCAACGACACCGTTCGGGGCATGGGCGGCAACGACTATGTCTTCGGGGATGGCGGCAACGACAAGCTTTATGGCGATTCCGGCAAGGATTTCGTCTTCGGCGGCAACGGGCGTGACAGCCTCAGCGGCGGCTCCAGCAACGACGTTCTGAGCGGCGATGCCGGCCGTGACACCTTCATCTTCAACACCAAGCTCGGAAGCTCCACGTCGGATCGGAAGGTCAACTTCGACGCGATCGTCAATTATTCGGTGCGGGACGACTCGATCTGGCTCGACAACGCCATTTTCCGGAAGCTCGGATCGGGCTCCTCCGCCAATCCTATCAAGCTCGATGCGGAGTTCTTCAGCGCCGGGAACAGGCACAAGGATCAGAACGACTATGTCCTCTACAACAAGAAGACGGGCGTTCTCTCCTATGATTCCGACGGGTCCGGCTCACGCAAGCCGGTGGAATTCGCGCAGCTCAAGAAGGGACTTGCCCTCAGCCATAATGATTTCTTCGTCGTCTGAGGCTCCGTCTCTTCCACGCTCAAGCTGAAACCCTCTGCCCTGCCCTCCGTTGAGCCTCCATGGCGAAACAGGAGCACCATCATGGGTTTGCTTGATCAGGTTCTTGGCAATGTTCTCGGCGGACGTGCGGGCGGCGGAACGATGGGCGGTGGCTTCGGCGGCCGGTCGGGCGGAGGCGGCATGTCGCCCATCATGATGGCCGTTCTGGCCCTCCTCGCCCAAAAGGCTATGAGCGGCCGCGGGACCACCGGCGGTGGAGGCCTGGGCGATCTTCTCGGCGGAGGCTCCGGAGGTCTGGGTGGCGGGCTGGGCGGTCTGCTCGGCGGCGGATCGGGAGGCCTCAATGGAGGAATCCTCGCAGGAGGCCTCGGCAGCCTGATCGACAGCTTTACCCGCTCCGGACACGGCGACATCGCCAATTCCTGGGTGGGCCCGGGCGACAACCGGCCGATTGCGCCGAACCAGCTCGCGGACGCGCTCGGCCCCGAGACCGTCGATCAGCTGTCGCAGCAGACCGGAATGCCGCAGCAGGATCTGCTCTCGGAACTGTCCCATGTGCTGCCGGGCGTGGTCGATCAGCTCACTCCGCAGGGCCGGCTGCCGCGGGAGGACGAGTTCGATCGTTACTGACGCAATTCCGTCAGGCTGCGATGACGATGTTGCGCCCGCCGCGCTTGGCTTGATAGAGCGCGGCGTCCGCACGCCGGAGCAGCGTTGCGGGATCGAGGCCAGAGCCGGTGACGCAGCCGACGCTGACGGTCACCGTGGCCGAGCCGCCAAGGGCGTCGGCGCCGGCCGTGGAGAAGGCGTGCCGGATCCGCTCCGCCATAAGCGCCGCTTCGCGGGCCTCCAGCGGCAGGATCGCGCCGAATTCTTCGCCCCCCAGCCGGCCGAACGTGTGCTGCGGCAGATGGTTCGCCAGCACCTCTCCGAAGATCGTCAGAATCCGGTCACCGGAATCGTGGCCGTAACGGTCGTTGATGGCCTTGAAGTTGTCGAGGTCGAACAGCAGGCAACTCGCCGGCTTGTTTCCGAGCCGTTCGAGGAGCCGGGACGCGTTCTCCATGAAGGCGCGCCGGTTGGGAGCACCGGTCAGCGGATCCACGAGCGCCGCTTGCTTGTACTCGAACTCGACGCACTCCTTGGCCATGGACAGGAACATGAAGGCGAGCGTCGGCCCGAACATGACCAGCAGAAGCGCCATGGAGGGCGACCACCGGCTGGCGAAGGTGTCGATCCAAGCGACGGAGGTCAGGCCGAGCCCGAGCATTCCTCGGGACAGGTTGAAGGCGGCGAGCCCCAGCAGAAGCACGACCGCGACCCGTGAGGAGGCCAGCGGCCGCGCAGCATGGCGCCCGAGCTCCCACGCCGACAGGGACGAGTAGGCAAAGGTGATCAGGGACGCGACGATCAGCCGATACCCGTGCGAGCTGTAGATGAACGGGAAAGCCCCCGCCCAGACAACCACTCCGGCAAGCGTCGCCGTGACAGGCGCGGGGCGGCCGTTGAAGATCCGGCAGCCTGTGTACAGGACGCCGTAGCACAGCAGGGCCATGGCGTTCGCAACGAGCAGGATCGCATAAGCCGGCTGGCCCTTGGCGAGATTGGCCGAACCGATCCCAACCGCAATGAGCCAGAAGGCACTGCCCCACCATGCGAGCGCCTTGACCTTGCGGTTCAGCACCCAGGAGAAGAGCAACAACGTCCCGAGCACTGCCGAAAGCAGCACGAAGGCGACGGTGAGCGTGGCAGGATCAAGGACCATCGAAGCGGCTGCCGTGGAGTTCGACCGGACGGCCGCAGTCACACGCCGCGGCTCATTCCGCAGCGGAATGCATGCCTAGGCTATCTCCCATCCGCTCGGCGATGTCCAGAACCTTCCCCTGCGGCGGATCAGACTGACCGGTCATGGAAGCGCCTGGAACGAAGGCATAGCCGGAGCATTTTTCCTCACACGGCAACCGACAGGGAGACTTTCATGGGCCTGTACCACCGTCACGGCGTCCAGAGCACGGCGGCTATCGCCGGCCATCCGCTTCATCACATGCTGATCGTCTTCCCCGTCGCCTTCCTGATCGGGGCCTTCGGAACGGACATCGCGTTCCTCGCAACCCAGGATGCCTTCTGGGCTCAGGTCTCGTATTGGCTCCTGATCGCGGGCATCGTCACGGCTCTCGTCGCCGCCATCCCGGGAATGATCGACTTCGTGACCATCGATCGCGTGCGCAACGTATGGGTCTCCTGGGCCCACATGGTGGCCAATCTGGTGGTGGTGGCCTTGGCCCTCATCAATGTCGGCGTCCGTTTGGACGATCCTGCTGCCGGCGTCCAGGGCTGGGGCATCTGGCTGTCAGGGATCCAGACCGCTCTCCTCCTGTTCAGCGGCTGGCTCGGCGGCGAACTCGCCTACCGCTACGGCATAGGCGCCATCCGGGACTACAGCCCCAAGGCCGAGCAGTTCCATGTGGAGGTGGACCGGGCGGACGTTGCCGGGTCCTATGGGCGGCGGACCGGTTCGGGCGGCGCCTGAGTCCGCCAAGGCGCATTGCCTTGCCATGGCCGGATCGAGGCCGCTACACTCACGCCTGTCATGAAGCGATGCGTCCTCGCCCTCGTCCTATCCGGCCTCGCACTCACCGGCGAGGCATGGGCGGCTTCGTCCTGCCCGCCGGGCTTTGCCATGCTTCAGTCCTCCGACACCTGCGTGCGGATCAGCGGGCGCGTGCGAGCGGACGCACTGGTCGGCACATCGCGGCTGCGCTCCGCCGATTCCTATGGCACGCAGGCGAGCGGACGCGTGCAGCTCGATGTGAGAAAGAAGACGGAATACGGCCCGCTGCGGGCCGTCATATCGGTAGGGAACCTCAGGCGCTGATCACAAGAT
Source organism: Microvirga sp. CF3016 (assembly GCF_036314085.1). Classification (NCBI taxonomy): domain Bacteria; kingdom Pseudomonadati; phylum Pseudomonadota; class Alphaproteobacteria; order Hyphomicrobiales; family Methylobacteriaceae; genus Microvirga; species Microvirga sp. CF3016. The sequence continues at coordinate 37,341 of NZ_JAYGGM010000005.1, read as the reverse complement.
ACGAGAGCGCCCGAAGGCGCTCTCTCATCCTACGCTAGTAGCCATCATCATAATACTCTTCGCGGTAATAGCTCCGCCTCGGCGTGTCGTAGGTCCTGTAATAGGACCTGTCATAGGTCCGATAGGTCGGTCGCGCCGTGGCCGCGAGTGCCCCGCCGAGGATCGCGCCGGTCACACCGGCCGCAATGGCGGCATTGTTGTTCCGTCTCTGGACATAGTAGCGCTGGGCCTTGTGGTTCTTGTAGTGGCCATAGGCATGGCCCTTGCCCTTGCCGGGGCGGGCATCCGCCGCGCCGCTGAAGGACGTCGCTGCCAAGAGCGCCACACTGACTGTCACCAAAAGCTTTTTCATCGTCGGACTCCGAAACGCGAATGGAAGCCGATGGTCGGGAAAGAGCTCAGACCCTTCCCCGACCATTGCAGTTGTTGCCGTTACTGGTTCGGGGTGCTGCTGCCCTGCGAGGAAGAGCCACCCTGCTGCGGCAGGCGCATATTGGTGGAGTTGCTGCCGGAAGTGGACGTGTTGCCACCCGAGTTGCTGTTCACGTCCGTCCGGCTGCGGGTCGAGACCGTCCCGGTCGTTTCAGGCGCGCTCGAGCGCGTCCGGCTCGTCGAAACATTCACATCGTTCGACCGGCGCTGCTCGACCGACACGCCGACGCTCGGCGAAGTATCCTGCGTCCGGCGAACCGTGGTGCGGCTGCGCACCGAAACGCTCGGCTCGTTGACCTCTTCATAACGGCGCACGGTCCGGCGACGAACCTCCACCGGTTGATCCTCGACGACCTGGTACCGGCGCTTCTTCGACACGACCTTGTTGGTCCGCTTGGTCTTCTTCACCGCGACCTTCTTGGTGGGCTTCTTCTTCACCACCGTGCGGCGGATCTCGGTATCGGGCTCCTCGTAGGTGGTCACGCTGCGGCGGCGGGTCACCGAGACGCTCGGCTCCTCGACCTCGCGCACCGTGCGGGACCGGACGGAGACGCCGGAGCGCTCGCGGGTCTCGATGCCGACGCGGGTGCCGGATTCCTCGCGATTGCGCACATTGATCTGTGCACCGGAACTCTCGCTGCGGGTTGCACCCGTCGTCTCGGTCTGCGTCCGGCTGCTGCTGCCGGACTGGTTGCGCAGCAGCGTGTTCGAGTCCGAGGACGATTGCGACGTCGTGCCGGTGTTGGTGGTCGAATTCGTCTGCGTCGAAGTTTGTGCGTAGGCCGCGCTGCTCAGCAAGAGAAGGGCGGCACCGAGAGCAATTTTCTTCACGGGACCATCTCCATAACAGTAAAGGTGCGAGATGAACGCCGACCTGTGGAGACTGTTCCCAATAACATTAAGTAACTGATCTTATATGCGAGATGAGAGGCGAAGATGAACAAATGTTCAAGAAACAACACGCTCACGATCCTCAAGCACAGGCGCACAGGAGCAACTTGCATCCTAAACCAACTCTTTACCATCGCCATGAACGCCGAGCGTCGGACTCATACAGCTTAAGTTCACGTTCATCGTTCTAGCTTAACGGTGTCTATTGTTTTCATCGGAACAGTGCAGCCATGGCGGTTTTTCAGGCGTTCAACGCAGCGGGTGTCGGCTTCAACATGTCGAGCACCGACAGTTCGGGCTGGGCGTTCATCGGGGCTAATCCTTCGGTTACGACGGTGCTGGCCTATGACGACGGTGCGGTTGCCGAATACGACGTCTATGGCAGCCCCCTGGTGGATTTCTTCACCGCCCGATATTGGAGCGACGGCTACACCGTCGTCATCGACGACCTTGTCTATGAGAACGATGGCCAAGCCATCCTCTCCATCGAGAACCTGGATCTCTATACGACGGTTGATGAGCTTCAGGGCTATGCCTGGTATGTGACCCTCAACGGAGGTCACGATACCTTCTACGGCAACGACTACGACGACATCATCCGCGCCGGGTTGGGCAACGACGTCGTCTATTCCTATGACGGCGACGACATCGTTCACGGCGACAGCGGGGCCGATAAGCTCTACGGGCTCTGGGGCGCTGACGACCTGTATGGTGGGACCGGCCGCGACGTTCTGAGCGGCGGGGGTGGCAGCGACTACCTCAGCGGCGGCAAGGACAGCGACACCCTGACGGGCGGTTCCGGCAAGGATTATTTCGTCTTCGACACGAAGCCGTCCAGAAGCAACGTCGACCGGGTGACCGATTTCCGGTCGAGCGACGATACGATCATGCTCGACGGCCACGTCTTTACCCGGGCGGGACGCGACGGCTGGCTGTCCGCCGGGGCCTTCACCACCGGCTCGGGCGCTCGGGATTCCTCCGATCGGATCATCTACAACAAGCAGAGCGGCGCCCTGCTCTACGATGCCGACGGCATCGGGGGCGCCTCGGCCGTGAAGTTCGCTCAGCTGAACTCAGGCCTGAGCCTGTCAAAGTCGGACTTCTTCATCTTTTAGCTTGAGCTCAAGATATCGGGAGACGGCCCTGGAAACAGGGCCGTTTGCGTTTCCGGGCCCGATACTTCCAATGGCAAGCCATTCCCGCTCCGCAAAGCGGTTAACGTGGCATTAGGACGGTATGCTACTAAAGCATAACAGACCTCAATAATCGCCACTCCTCTTTTGCATCGCACACAATTATATCCGCACTGCAAACGCAAGAACAAAGGCCACCGGTCGAAGGGGCCGGTCACTGTTTAGGAGCTTCCCATGTTCGTTTCTTACATCCTGTCTAAAGTCCGTGCTTACATGCGTTATCGTGAGACCGTCCGTGAGCTGTCGCTGCTCTCCGACCGTGAGCTCGACGATCTCGGCATCTCTCGCTTCCAGATCGAGAGCATCGCTCGCCAGAACGCTTTCGCGTAAGACTTCGCTGCATCGCAGCAAAAGGCCCTAGCCCGCCCTCCGGCGGGCTTTCGCTTGTCTGGGGCTCACCGGCCGCCTGACACGGGAAGGTTGGCTCCCGTGATGTAGGATGCGGCGTCCGACATCAGGAACAGCACAGCCTCGGCGATCTCCTCTGGCTCGCCGATCCGGTTGAGCGGGATGTGAGGCCGGATCCGCTCCAGGCGACCGGCGTCCTGGGTGCTGCGCTCGTGGATGTCGGTCTTCGTCATGCCAGGCGAAACGGCATTGACCCGGATACCCTCCCCGGCCAGTTCCTTGGCCAATCCGATCGTCAGCGAGTCGACTGCGCCCTTGGAGGCGGCATACCAGACATATTCGTTGGGGCTGCCCAGGCCCGCGGCGACCGACGAGATGTTGACGATGGTCCCGCCCGAACCGCCTCGGCTGGTGGAGAGCCGCCGCGCCGCCTCGCGGGCCACCCAGATCGCGCCCAGCACATTGACGTCGATGCAGGTCCGGATGGTGTCGGCCGCTGCCGCCTCCAACCTGCTCGACTTCCCCGTGATCCCGGCATTGTTGACCACATGGGCGACAGGCCCCAGCGCAGCCTCCGCTTCGTCGAACATCCGGACGACATCCGCTTCGACGGCCACGTCGCCTTGGCACGCCATGGCAGCCGCTCCTGACGCCCGACAGGCGGCAAGGACCTGCTCGGCCGCCTCGCGCTCGGACCGATAGGTGATAGCGACATCGTAGCCGCGAGCCGCCGCGAGCTGCGCCACCGCCGCCCCTATGCCGCGGCTGCCGCCTGTAATAAGAGCAACGGGACGCCTGGATTGCATGGCGTTCAAGCCTTTCCAAAAGTAAACCGGCTCAGCTTGACCAGGGCTCCCGAGGGAGTCAACAAAGCCGCTCGGGAGAATGACCATGAGCACCATCGAACCTATTCATGTCATCGGCGGCGGCCTCGCCGGTTCGGAAGCAGCCTGGCAGATCGCTCAGGCCGGCGTCCCGGTCGTTCTCCATGAGATGCGCCCGGTGCGGGGCACCGACGCTCATAAGACCGAGGGCCTCGCCGAGCTCGTCTGCTCCAACTCGTTCCGCTCGGACGATGCCGAAACTAACGCGGTGGGGCTGCTGCACCAGGAGATGCGCGCCCTGGGCTCGCTCATCATGGCCAAGGGCGACGCCAACCAGGTGCCCGCCGGCGGCGCGCTCGCCGTCGACCGCGACGGCTTTTCAAATGCCGTGACGGCGGCACTCGAAGCTCATTCCCTCGTCACCATCGAGCGCGGCGAGATCGCTGGCCTGCCGCCGGAGGACTGGTCCTCCGTGATCGTCGCCACCGGCCCCCTCACCTCGCCGGCGCTCGCCGAAGCCATCCTCACGCTCACGGGCGAGACGTCCCTCGCCTTCTTCGACGCGATCGCGCCGATCGTCTATCGCGAGTCCATCAACATGGACATCGCCTGGTTCCAGTCGCGCTACGACAAGGTCGGGCCGGGCGGCACCGGCAAGGACTACATCAACTGCCCGATGACCAAGGAGCAGTACGATGCCTTCGTGGACGCCCTGATCGCCGGTGACAAGACCGAGTTCAAGGAATGGGAGGCTGACACCCCCTACTTCGACGGCTGCCTGCCGATCGAGGTCATGGCCGAGCGCGGCCGCGAGACCCTGCGCCACGGGCCCATGAAGCCCGTCGGCCTCACCGATCCGCGCAACCCCGACCGGAAGCCTTATGCCATCGTGCAGCTGCGCCAGGACAATGCGCTCGGCACTCTGTTCAACATGGTGGGCTTCCAGACCAAGCTGAAATACGGTGCGCAGACGGGGATCTTCCGTATGATCCCGGGCCTTGAGAATGCCGAGTTCGCAAGGCTCGGCGGCATCCACCGCAACACCTATCTCAACTCGCCCAAGCTCCTCGATCCGACCTTGCGCCTGAAGGCCCTGCCGCGCCTGCGCTTTGCCGGCCAGATCACCGGCTGCGAGGGGTATGTGGAGAGTGCCGCCATCGGGCTCATGACCGGCCGCTTCGCCGCCGCCGAACGGCTCGGGCGGCCGATCCGGCCCATGCCGCCCACCACGGCACTTGGGGCGCTCATCAACCACATCACCGGCGGGCATATCGAGACTATCGACGAGGGGCCTCGATCCTTCCAGCCCATGAACGTGAATTTCGGCCTGTTCCCGCCGCTGGCTCAGGCGCCGAAAGCCGAGGACGGCAAGCGCCTGCGCGGTCCGGCCAAGGCCGTCGCCCGGAAGAAGGCCCTGACGGACAGGGCACGGAGGGATCTGGCAGCTTGGCTGTCGGATGGGGTGCTGCCTGCAGCGGCGGCGGAGTAGAAACTAAAACGGCCCTCGCCAGAGTGCCCAGATCCGCCGCCATTGCGGCAGGTCCACGGGGGTGTGGAACGGATCGTAGTCCGGCCGCTCCATTGCCTTGAGATAGGGCTCTGCCAGGGCAAGCGGCTGAAAAGCCGGCTTTGCGGCATCGGGGATCGTCGGGCGCAGCTTGCGCGCCTGTTCGAGGTGCCTGCGGGCAACGCCGCGCAGATCCTGGAGGGCGCCCTTGAGCCCGGGACCGCCGCGTCCGGTCACGATGTCGTCCCGCACCACGCCGTGGCGGGTCAGGATGTCGGCGGGGATGTAGACCTGCCCCTGCCGGGCATGATGCGGAAAAGCACGCAGGAGCCCGGTGATCGCATAAGCCACACCGGCATGGCCCGCCGCATCCGCCGTGCCGGGATTGGAGCCATCGGCGAGAATGAGGCTCGACAGCTGGATCAGGCTCGACGAGGTCTCGCCGCAATAGCCCTCGAGATCGTTCAGGCTCGGCATCGGATCGTCGTAGAGATCGAAGATGCGGGCATCGATCAGGTCGACGAAGGACTGCCGGGGCAGGCGGAACTGGACGATGGTGTCGTCAAGGGCGGCCGCCACGGGATTGGCCCGCACGTCGCCGCGCGCCTCGCCCTGTAGGGCATCGCGCCACCATTGCAGGCGGATTTCGCCGACGAGCGCCTCGCGCACCGCCTCGCGGACGCGGGCGATCTCGAAGTTGAAGGCGTAGAGCGCGTAGAGATGCGGCCGCTTGTCGGCGGGCGCGAAGAGGCTTGCCCAGTACCGGTCCGGGTCGGCCTCGCGCACGAGCGCTTCGCAATGGGCGAAGTTGGAGATTGCCTCTGCCATCTCAAGGAACGGCGATCAGGGCGGCGCCGACCTTGCGGTTTTCGGCAAGCAGGATGTTGTAGGTGCGCGCGGCGGCACCGGTCTGCATCACGTCGAGACCGATTCCTGCCTCGCGGAAGCGGGCGCGGAACGCGGCCGGGATGGCCGCGATATCGGCCCCCGTTCCGAGAAGCAGCAGATCCATGGCATCACCCTCGGCGAAGATCGGGTCGAGGGTCTCGTCCGTCAGCTCGGCCAGGGAGCTCACCGCCCAAGCCCGGATGCCCGACGGCAGGGCCAGAAGCGAACCGCGATGGGACATGTCCGCGAAACGGAAACCGCCGTTGCCATAGGCGTCGAACGGGTAGCGTCCGGGCAGGAAGCCATCGTAGAGGCGACCATTGTTCATGGTCCTACTCCGCTGCGGCGGCCCTGCCCTCCGGCACCTTGACGGTCTCCGACCCGCGCAGGCCGATATAGATCAGCATGGGAGACGAAATGCAGATGGCCGAATACGTACAGATGACCACGCCGTAGAGCATGACCTGAGCGAAGCCCTGGATCGCCTGCCCGCCGAAGAGCACCAGCGCCAGGAGCGACAGCGCGGTCGTGGCCGCGGTCATCACGGTACGGGACATGGTGTGATTGATCGACAGGTTCAACAGCTCCTCGGCCGGCATCGTCTTGTAACGGCGCATCAGCTCGCGGGTCCGGTCGAACACCACCACGGTCTCGTTGAGCGAATAGCCCACGATGGTCAGGATCGCGGCGATCGAGGTCATATTGAACTCATGCCGCGTGATCACGAAGAAGCCGATGGTGAGCACGATGTCGTGGAGCGTGCCGATGATGGAGGCGACCGCCAGCTCCCGCTCGAATCGGAACCAGAGATAGAACAGCACCGCGATGACCGAGAGCACGACGCCGATGGTGCCGGACTGGACGAGTTCGCCCGAGACGCGCGGTCCCACGGTCTCGACGCGGCGGAAATCGTATTCCGCGCCGAACGTATCGCGGGCCTTCTGCACCACGGCGGTCTGCGCGGCCTCGCCGCCGGGCTGGATCGGGAAGCGCAGCGAGACTTCGCCGGCAGTGCCGAATTCCTGCACCTCAACGTCGCCGAAGCCGAAGCCTTCGGCCGTCTGCCGGATCTGGCCCACATTGGCCTGCCCTGACTTGGCTTGGATTTCCATGAGCGTGCCGCCCCGGAAATCGATGCCGAAATTGAGGCCGCCGGTCAGAAGCATGACCGCTGTCAGGATCGAGATGAGCGCGGACAGCGGGAACGAGAAGCGCCTGAAGCGCATGAAGTCGAAGTGTGAGTTTTCGGGCCAGAGGCGAACGAGGCGCACGATACGCACTCCTTAGAACGGAAGGGCTTTGGGACGCATCCAGTGGTACCAGAGCGCGATCATCATGCGCGTCAGGGTGACGGCGGTGAGAACCGTCGTCAGGATGCCGAGAATGAACACGACCGCGAAGCCGCGTACGGGGCCGGAGCCGAGGAAGAACAGGATCACGGCTGCGATGGCCATGGTGCTGTTGGAATCGACGATGGTCGCGAAGGCCCGGTCGAAGCCTGCCTGGATGGCGGAGACGATGGACCGTCCTGCATGGGCCTCCTCGCGGATGCGCTCGTAGATCAGCACGTTCGAGTCCACGGCGGTGCCGATGGTGAGCACGATGCCGGCGATGCCCGGCAGGGTGAGCGTGGCTTCCAGCACGGACATGAGGCCGAAGATGAGGCCCACATGGACGATAAGCGCGATGTTCGCGAACAGGCCGAACAGGCCATAGGTGGCGAACATGAAGATGATCACGAAGATCGCCGCCACATAGGTGGCCATCTTGCCGGCCTCGATGGAGTCGCGGCCGAGGCCGGGGCCAACGGTGCGCTCCTCGACGATGGTGAGCTTGGCGGGCAGAGCGCCGGAGCGCAGCAGAACCGCCAGATTGTTGACCTGTTCGACCGTGAAGCTGCCGGAGATCTGGCCGGCGCCGCCGGTAATCGGCGACTGGATTGTCGGCGCGGAGATAACCCGGTTGTCGAGCACGATGGCGAGATTGCGTCCGAGGTTTTCCGTGGTCGCCTGACCGAAACGCTGGGCGCCGCGGATGTTGAAGCGGAAATTGACGATGGGCTGGTTGGTCTGGCTGTCGAAGGCCGGCTGGGCATCGGTCAGGTCGCCGCCCTCGGCGATCACCCGGCGCTCGACGGGAACGCGCTGGCCACCCTGATCCTCCATGGGAAGCAGGTCGACATCGGTCGCGCCGGGCTGGGCAAGCAGGCGGAACTCGAGGTTGCCGGTTTCGCCGAGCAGCGCCTTCAGCTGCTGCGGATCCTGCAGGCCCGGAACCTGAACGAGAACGCGGTCGGCACCCTGGCGCTGGATGCTGGGCTCCGTGGTGCCGGTGGCGTCCACGCGGCGGCGGATGACCTCGATGGATTGGTCCACGGCGCGGCGCACGCGCTCATTGATCCCGGCTTCCGTATAGGTCAGCGTGATCACGCCGTCCGGATTTGTGTTGATCTCGATGGAATTGCCGCCCGTCTGGCCGAGCATGGCATTGCCGATGGGCTGCGACAGCTCTCTCAGGCGCGGCATCAGCCGCTCGCGGTCGGCTGCGTCCGGAACACGGATCTGCACCCCGCGGGCAATCGTCTGAATGCCGTTCTGCGACGAGACGCGGGTGTCGCGCAGGATGCGGCGGACGTCATCACGCAGCAGCGTGATCTGGCCGCGCAGCAGGTCCTGGGCGTCAACCTCGAGCAGGACGTGGGAGCCGCCCTGCAGGTCGAGGCCCAGCACGATGGCACGGGATGGAACGAGCCAGGACGGGACCCAGCTTGGGATGGCGTTCAGGTAAGCCTGACGCTGCTCGCGATTCATCGTGCTCGGAACCGCAAGAAGCAGGCCGATCACAATGATCGCCACGGTGGCGATGATCTTCGACCTCGAGAAGCGCAGCATCGTCAGCTCAACCTTTCTCACACACCCTGCCGCATTCTGGTGCGGCGACCCGGCCCTCTCGGATGGGAAAGGACCGGCTTCCTGTCACATCACGCCTTGACCGGCTCGCTCTTGGAGCGGACCTCGGAGATCATGGCCCGGGCCACCTTCACTCTCACGCCGTCGGCGATCTCGACTTCGATGTCGTTCGAATCCTCGAGAACCTTGGTCACCTTGCCGATGATGCCGCCGGAGGTGACGATCGTGTCGCCCCGGCGCACGTTCTTGATCATCTCCTGGTGGGTCTTCACCCGGCGCTGCTGGGGCCGGATGATCAGGAACCACATGATGACGAATATGAGGATGAACGGAACGAATTGAAGGATCATCTCCGTTCCGCCCCCGGCGGGGGCCCCTTGTGCGAAGGCAGGTGAAATGAACAAGCGGCTCTCCATGGATAAAGGCGCGTGGCGGGCCCGGTTTGGGCCCACCCGCGCCAGACGGGATTACAAAGCGTGGCGGACTATACTCATCGACTCGCCGAAATCAATGAAGTTGAAGGCCTTTCCCAAGGCTCCTGCAGTGCCGGTTTCCCTCTCTCATGGACCGGGAGGCGGTTTTTGCGCTAATGACGGCTTCCTCACCGTTTCTTGAAGTCAGATGCCCATGACCGTCGACCTCACCTCACCCGCAGCCCTGGCGCTTTTGACGCGGATCGCCGACGCCTTGGAGCGCCTCGCCCCCGCTGGTGCGGCTCACGCCGACTTCACGGCGGCAGACGCCTTCGTGTGGCAGGCCGCGGGCCGCAGGCTGTCGCCCGTTCCGAAGGTGAACCGAGTCGAGATGAGCCTCCTGCGCGGCATCGACCGGGTCAGGGATCAGCTGGCCGAGAACACCCAACGCTTCGCCCGGGGTCTGCCGGCCAACAATGCCCTGCTCTGGGGCGCCCGGGGCATGGGCAAGTCGTCCCTGGTCAAGGCGGTCCATGCGGAGATCAATCACGCCAGGCCAGCCGATACCCTGCCGCTCAAGCTGATCGAGATCCACCGGGAGGACATCGAGACCCTTCCCGAGCTGATGGGTTTGCTGCGCCTGGATCCGCACCGCTTCATCGTCTTCTGCGACGATCTCTCCTTCGATGCGGACGACACTTCCTACAAGTCGCTCAAGGCCGTGCTGGAAGGCGGGATCGAGGGCCGGCCCGACAACGTGATCTTCTACGCCACCTCGAACCGACGCCACCTGCTGCCCCGCGACATGATGGAGAATGAGCGCTCGACCGCGATCAATCCCGGCGAGGCCGTCGAGGAGAAGGTGTCGCTTTCCGACCGCTTCGGCCTCTGGCTCGGCTTCCACAAATGCAGCCAGGACGAATATCTCGACATGGTCTTCGGCTATGTGGATCACCTCGGCCTACAGGCCGACCGCGACGCCATCCGGGCCGAAGCCCTGGAATGGGCCACCACCCGCGGGGCCCGGTCCGGGCGCACCGCCTGGCAGTTCATTCAGGATCTCGCGGGACGGCTCGGCAAAGCACTCTAGGGAGGTCACCGCCATGCGGGTCAAACGGATCGTCGCGAACATCCTGGCTTCCGATCTCGCTGCAGCCAAGCGATTCTACGAGGAGGCCCTCGGACTCGAGCTCCTGATGGATCTGGGCTGGATTACCACTTACGGCAGTAGCGAAACGGTGGTCGCGCAGATTAGCGTGGCGACCCAAGGCGGTTCGGGTACGCCGCTGCCGGATCTCTCCATCGAGGTGGACGACGTCGATGCGGCTCTCGGGCGCATGAAAAATGCCGGATTTCCCATCGTCTACGGTCCGGCGGATGAGCCCTGGGGCGTCCGCAGGTTCTATGTCCGAGATCCGTTCGGCACGCTCGTGAACATCCTCTCTCATCATTCCCATGAAGAAAGGGACGGTGGCTGAGCTCCACCGTCCCCTCATTCGATCGGCCCCGAGAACCGGTATCCGACCTAAACTGTTGGCTGGATCAGCCGCCGAGATGCTTGAGCGGATCGACTGGGGTCGCGCCCTTGCGGATCTCGAAGTGGAGCTGCGGCGAGGTCACGTTGCCGGTCTGGCCCGAGGTCGCGATCACCTGACCGCGCTTCACCTGCTCGCCACGCTTCACGTTGAGCGAACCGTTATGGGCATAGGCCGAGACGAAGCCGTTCTCGTGCTTGATCAGGACGAGATTGCCGTAGCCCTTCACCTCGCTGCCCGCATAGGTCACGGTGCCGGCCTCGGCCGCCTTGACCGGGGTGCCCTCGGGAACGGCGATGTTGATGCCCTCGTTGCCGCCGTTGGCACCAAAGCCGGCGATGACGCGACCGCGGGCCGGCCAGCGGAAGTCGCCGGACACGCTGGCAGTCTGCTCGGGCTCCGGCACGGGGGCCTTCGCGGCCTCCGGCTGCGGCGCCGGGGCGGTCGGCTGAACGGCAGCGGCGGGCCTCACAGGCTCAGGCTGGGTCAGGGCAGCCACCTTGGGCTGCTCGACGACGGGCTTCGGAGCCGATACCAGGGGCTTCGGCGCTGAGACGAGCGGCTCGTCCGTTGCAGAGGCAACCTGCATCGGGGCGGACTTGGCGGGAGCCGGGGCGACCGGAGCCTGGGCCGTCATGCCGGGACGCACGCGCTTCGTCGGCTCGGCAGCGGCAACCGGCGTGGTGGTGGCGGGCACCTTGGAGGTATCCACGAGGCGAAACTTGGGCTGGCTGGCGGGCTGGGCCGGGACCGATTGCGCAACCGGCATGGGACGCGGCTGGATCGGAGCGGGAGCGGCGGCAATGCGGGTGGGCTGCGACAGGGGCTGGGACTGCACGGGCGGCAGCGCCTGAGCCTGGACCGACGGCGTCGGCATCGGGGCGGCAGCGTAGGATGGCGACGGCTGAGGCGCAGGGGACGCGCTCGTGTCCATGCGCTCGCTGGCCGCGAAGGGATTGGAGAACGGGTTCTCTGCGAACCGCGCGCTATCGGTACTGCAGGCTGCCGCCGCACTGCCGATCAGCCCCACCAAGGCGATCCGCGACACCGCAATCCAATGCCCAGAACACACACGCAACCGCATCACTCAACCCCAACCGAACGCAACTCGATGGAGCCATTAAAAGCCTGTTCAGGTTAAGTAACGGTTGACGTTGCGCGGTTTGCCGTAACCTTGTCCGAAAATATTTTTCCGTCGGTCAGAGAGTCGCCGCAATGCCGGTAACGAGGGGCGAAATGCGCAAGGGCTGACCGGTCGTTTGCATCAGCTCCCCCTCTGCATTGCGCTCGGCCCGCACGAGATGCGGAACGCCCTCGATCGTGATCGCTCCCACCAGACGACTATCTGGCGCGAGGAGAGACGTGAGGGTTTGTGGTATCTCGGGACGAGCCCCGTTGAGCAGAATGCGGTCGAAGCGGTCGCGCACCCGCGCAGCCAATCCGTCGCCCACCTCCAACCGGACCTTGCCGGCCTCCACGATCTTGAGATGCTGCGCCGCGCTCTCGGCCAGTGTGTTGAATCGCTCGACGCTGGTCACCTCGGCGCCGAGCCTCGCCAGCAGCGCCGTGACGTAGCCGCTGCCGGTGCCGACCTCCAGAATGCGCTGCCCTGGTTGGACACCGAGCGCCAGGAGCATGGCCGCGACCGTGATGGGTCCCGTCATGGTCTGGCCGCAGGGAAGCGGCAGGGCGACATCGGTCCGGGCGAGGTCGGTGAAGCGGCGCGGCGCGAACACCTCGCGTGGCACCAGCTCCATGGCGCGCAGAAGCGCCGTGTCGCGGATGCCCTTGGCCCGAAGGGACAGAATGAAGGACGCAGCCCCGATCGCCTCCTGCTCGTCGCGGGCTTCCGCTTCGGCTAGGAAAGGCATGTCCTGGTTCATCGCGCCTGCACCCTCTTCATCCGAAGGCCTGCGCATACCGCGTCAGCGTCGGCTCGTCGGTCATGTCGATGCGCAGCGGCGTGACGGCAATGCGCCGGTTGGCGATGGCCCAGAGATCGGTGCCGTTGCCGGGCGTGAAGGGGCGTCGCTCGAAGGCGATCCAGAAGTAAGGATTGCCGCGCCCGTCCCGACGCTCGTCGAGGCGCAGGAGTTCCTGCGTGCGCTGGCCCTGATTGGCGAGAGCGGTACCCTCGACCTCCTCCGGCTCGCAATCCGGAAAGTTCACGTTGACGAGGATGCCCTTGTCGATGCCGGCCTCAAGAATCCTGCGCACGACCTTCGGGCCGTGATGCTCGGCGCAATGCCAGCGCGGAGCATTGCGCGTGCCCGGGCCGTAAGCCTGGGAGAGCGCGATGGAGGGAATGCCCAGGATCGTGCCCTCGATGGCTCCTGCCACCGTGCCGGAATAGGTTACGTCCTCCGCCACGTTCTGCCCCCGGTTGACGCCGGAGAGAACGAGGTCGGGCTTGGCGTTCTGCATGAGGTGGCGCACGCCCATGATCACGCAGTCGGTGGGCGTTCCCTTCACGGCAAAATGGCGCTCGGAGATTTCGCGCAGGCGCAACGGATCGTTGAGGGACAAGGAATGGGCGACGCCGCTCTGGTCGGTCTCGGGCGCGACGACCCAGACATCGTCCGACAGGTTGCGGGCGATGGCTTCCAGGGTCTTCAACCCCGGAGCATAGATGCCGTCGTCGTTGGTGCAGAGAATGCGCATATTCTACGCCTGACGCTCGATGCGGGTCATGCCGCCCATATAGGGCTGGAGCACGGATGGGATCGTGACGCTGCCGTCCTCGTTCTGGTAGTTCTCCAGAACGGCCACGAGCGTGCGGCCGACGGCGAGGCCGGAGCCGTTGAGCGTGTGCACGAAACGCGGCTGCTTCTCGCCGGCCGCGCGGTAGCGTGCATTCATGCGACGAGCCTGGAAATCCGAGCAGACCGAGCAGCTGGAAATTTCACGATACATTCCCTGTCCCGGCAGCCAGACCTCGATGTCGTAAGTTTTAGTCGAGGAAAAGCCCATGTCGCCGGTGCACAGCGTCATGGTGCGGAACGGCAGCTCCAGCTTCTTCAGCACGTTCTCGGCGCTCGTGAGCATGCGCTCGTGCTCGTCGGCCGATGTCTCGGGCGTCGTGATCGAGACGAGCTCGCATTTCACGAACTGGTGCTGGCGGATCATGCCGCGCGTATCGCGCCCGGCAGAGCCCGCCTCGGCGCGGAAGCTCGGGGTGAGAGCCGTGAAACGCAGCGGAAGCTCCTCCTCGGACAGGATCTGCTCGCGCACGAGGTTGGTGAGCGTCACCTCGGCGGTCGGGATCATGCCGTAGCGGGTGTCCTTGATCAGCTTGCCGATGGCGTCGCCCGGCTGTCCTGCGAGGGCAGCCTGCACGACCTGCTCGAGCGCATTGCCGGGGAAAGCCCAGAACTGATCGTCCTCGAACTTCGGCAGTTGCGCGGTGCCGAACATGGCATCGTCCCGCACCAGCAGCGGCGGGTTCACTTCCGTGTAGCCGTGCTCGGTGGTGTGAAGGTCGATCATGAATTGACCGAGCGCGCGCTCCAGGCGAGCCAAGCCGCCCTTGAGCACGACGAAGCGCGAGCCGGAGAGCTTCGCGGCCGTTTCGAAATCCATCAGGCCGAGGGCCTCGCCGATCTCGAAATGCTGCTTGGCGCTGTTGAGCGTCGGCGGCGTGCCGAAGCGGTGGCGCTCCACGTTGCCGTGCTCGTCGGCGCCAATCGGCACATCCTCCTTCGGGATGTTGGGGATGGCGGCAAGGGCTTCGAGCAGGGCCTTCTCGGCGGCGCGCTCGGCCTCCTCCAGCTCCGGCATCGTCTCCTTGATCCGGGCCACTTCGGCCATCAGTTCCTGGGCCCTGGCCTCGTCCTTCTTCGCCTTGGCCTGGCCGATCTCCTTGGATAGGGCGTTGCGGCGCTCGGTGGCGGCCTGCAGGGCCGAGACGGCGCTCTTGCGCCGATCGTCGAGGGCGATCAGCTGCGCGGACAAGGGCTCCATGCCCCGGTTCCGGAGGCCTTGGTCGAAAGCCGCGGGATTCTCGCGGATGGAACGGATGTCGTGCATGGATTCAGGACCTGCTTCGTCAGGCGGCCCTGCCCATCAGAACAAGACCGCCCCTTCATCTCTTGCCGAGGATGGCGGCCGATGTGGAGACCTTGTGAGCCCTACCCCTCTGCCGCGCGCGCGGCCTCGGCTTCCGCACGCTTCTTCTCGACCATGATGACGGAGAAGATGGATGCCTCGTAAAGAAGCAAGGTGGGGATCGCAAGGGCGAACTGGCTGATCACGTCCGGCGGGGTGAGAACCGCCGCGATCACGAAGACGATGACGATGGCATAGCGGCGCTTGTCCTTGAGGAACTGCGAGTCGATGATCCCGGCCCGGGCGAGCAGGGTCAGGATGACGGGCAGCTGGAAGCAGATGCCGAAGGCGAAGATCAGCGTCATGATCAGCGACAGGTACTCGCTGACCTTGGGCAGGAACTCGATGGTGGGACCGCTCTCCGTCGCCAGCTGCTGCATGCCCACGGAGAAGCGCATGAGGAGCGGCATGGCGATGAAGTAGACGCAGGCTGCGCCGACGGCGAAGAGAACCGGTGTTGCGACCAGGTACGGCACGAAGGCCCGGCGCTCGTTCTTGTAGAGGCCCGGCGCCACGAACTTGTAGACCTGCATGGCGATGACCGGGAAGGCCAGGAAACCGGCGCCGAAGGCCGCCACCTGAATTTGCGTGAACAGATATTCCAGGCCGTGGGTGTAGACGAGGTGCGCCTTCTCGGCCGAGCCGACAGCCAGGACGTAAGGCCAGACCAGCGCGTTGTAGATGTACTTCGCGGCCGCGAAGCAGGCGAAGAACATCACCACGAACGCGACCAGCGCCTTGATCAGGCGCGAGCGCAACTCGGTCAGATGCTCGATCAGAGGCGCGCGCGATGCCTCGACCTCATCCTCGTCAACGGCGGTGGTCATCCGGCTTTCGCGTCCGCTTTCTCTGGCTGTTCGGAAAGAT
Source organism: Microvirga sp. CF3016 (assembly GCF_036314085.1). Lineage (NCBI taxonomy): Bacteria > Pseudomonadati > Pseudomonadota > Alphaproteobacteria > Hyphomicrobiales > Methylobacteriaceae > Microvirga > Microvirga sp. CF3016. The sequence goes on along the minus strand of NZ_JAYGGM010000005.1, from coordinate 21,430 downwards.
GTTGGGCAAGAGCCGCCTGTTGGGCCTCGTACTCGGCCTCACGGCGCAGCGACTCGGCGATCTCCTGGGCGGGATCGACGGTCGGCGGCGGCGGAAGGTCGATGAGCGGGTCGGTGGGATCCGGGGCCCGCCCCTCAACGACGGCCTGGATCGAGGCGTCCGATGTCTCATTGGAGGGTGCCTCGGCAGTCTCCAACGGAGCGGGTTGCTGGCCGGCTTCCGCCTCAGAGGCGTTCCCGGTTGTCGATACGGGCGCCTCGATCGAGGTCTTCAGCTCGTCCCTGATCGTCTGGATCGGGTTGAAATTCGCACTGCCGACCGAGGTGACGGAATCGTTCACGCCCTGGAGCTGCTTCTTGACCTCGTCGAGCTCCGCCTCGCGGATGGCCTCGTTGAACTGGCCCTGGAACTCCGCCGCCATGCGGCGAAGCTTCCCGGTCACCTGCCCGACCGTCCGCAGAGCCTTCGGCAGATCCTTCGGGCCGATCACGATCAGCGCGACGGCGCCGATCACCATGATCTCACCCCAGCTCATGTCCAACATGACGTGGCCTCGAACCTGCCCCTTGGGTACTCACGCGTACTGACACGCCGCTCACAGGCGGCGGCGCACGAAGCTTAGCCGACCTTGTGATCCGTGGTCACGGTGGTCGTGGTCGTACCGTTCTGATGGTCGATCGTCCGGACCGGCTCGGTCGGCTGCACCGGCTTTGCCGCGGTCTCGTCCTCGGACATGCCCTTCTTGAAGGCTTTGATGCCCTTCGCGACATCGCCCATCATGTCGGAGATCTTCCCGCGTCCGAACAGCAGGACGACGATCAGACCCACGACGATCCAGTGCCAAATACTCGTGCCACCCATGGCAATTCCTCCTGCGCCGGACAAGGCGCGGTTCCTCAATATGAACTCGTCGCCAACCTATGCGTCGGAGGCGGCGAAAACAAGGACATCCTTCGTATCGATCTCGATGCCTACATCCTGTCCCTCTGTCACGCCAGCGGGATCGTGAACGCGGGCCTGGAGAGGGCGGTCCACCCCCTGCACGTCAATGTGCACGAGATCGACCTCGCCGAGGAAGCGACGAGACACCACACGTCCGGGCAGGCAGAACCCTGCCGGCTTGAGCTTCAGCCCCTGCGGCCGCACGCAGACGATGGCCGGACCGTCCTCAAGATGCGGTGCCGGGAAGACGCCGACCGGGCAGGAAACCTGGCCGTTGCGCACCACGCCTTCGAGTTCGTTGAAGTCGCAGAAGAAGCGGGCTGCGAACAGGTTGGCCGGGTGTCGATAGATCGCCTCGGCCTCGCCCTCCTGGATGATCGTGCCGGCGCGCATGAGCACGATCCGGTCGGCGATCCGCATCGCCTCCTCCGGATCGTGCGTCACGACGATGGTCGTGGCGCCGGTCTCTCTCAGGATTGCGACGGTCTCGTCCCGGATGGCATCCCGCATGCGCCGGTCGAGGTTGGAGAACGGCTCGTCCATGAGCAGGACGCCGGGGCGCGGCGCGATGGAGCGGGCCAGCGCCACGCGCTGCTGCTCGCCCCCTGAGAGGGTATGGGGATACTCGCTGGCGTAATGCTCGAGGCCGACCCGGGACAGGGCTCGGCGGGCGGCGATCCCGGCTTCCGAGGCCGAAAGATCCTTCAGGCCGAACATGATGTTCTGCAGGATCGTCATGTGCGGGAACAGGGCATAATCCTGGAACATCAGCCCGATGCCCCGCCGTTCCGGCTCCATGAAGGCCTTGGGCCCGCTGACCTCCAGGCCGTCCATGAGCACCCGGCCGGAGGTCGGCGCCTCGACGCCTGCGGCAATGCGGAGCAGAGTGGTCTTCCCGCAGCCGGAATGCCCCAGCAGGCAGATGATCTCTCCCGGCTCGATGGTCAGCGAAACGCCGTCCAGGGCGCGCTGGCTGCCATAGGCCTGGACGATATCCTCGAAGGTGAGCCGAGCCGGGATCGAGGCGCCAGCCGTGCCGCGCTGGCCCCACCGGGGCAGTCGAATCCGATCGCGGGCAGACCCGGCGGGTCCCGCGGTCATTCCTCGCCCACCTCGGTCTGGTGCATGTCCAGGGGCTGGAGAAGATCGTCTTCGAGGGGATCCTCGTCCTCGCGCAGGGCATCCGCATCGGAGGGCGCCGGCACCGAGAAATCGGAGGGAACGCGTCCGTCGATGAAGCCCGCACCCTTGAGTTCCTCCAGGCCCGGCAGGTCCTCGATGGCGTCGAGGCCGAAATGCTCCAGGAAGCCCGGCGTCGTGCCGTAGGTGACCGGACGGCCGGGGGCCTTCCTGCGTCCGCGCAGGCGGATCCAGCCCGTCTCCAGGAGGGTGTCGATCGTGCCCTTGGAGGTGGCGACGCCGCGGATTTCCTCGATCTCGGCGCGGGTCACCGGCTGGTGATAGGCGATGATCGCGAGCGTTTCCATGGCGGCGCGGGAGAGCTTGCGCTGCTCGACTACGTCGCGGGCGAGCACGAAGGAGAGGTCGCTGGCCGTGCGGAAGGTCCATTTCCCGGCGACCCGGACGAGGTTGACCCCACGAAGCGCATAGAATTCGGCGAGATCCTGGAGGATCTTCTCCACGTCCGCCCCTTCCGGCAGACGACCGCTCAGCTCTTCCGCGCTCAAAGGCGCAGCGGCGGCGAACAGCAGCGCCTCGGCGATCCGCATGGCCTCGCCGTGATCGGGAACATGACTGACTTCAGCCTCTTCGGCGTCGGGCGTTTCGACCTGATCGTCCTGCATGTCGGGCAGCATCTTAAACTCCTGCCTCGGCCGGATCCGCCACGGGCTTGACCCAGACCGGAGCGAAGGCCTCGTCCTGCCGGATCGTGAGCTTGCCCTCCCGCACCATTTCCAGGGTGGCGGACAGGGCCGAGGCCAGAACGGTCGAGCGCATGGCAGGCTCGACCATGTAATCCATCAGATAGGTGTCGAGGGTCACCCAGTCGCTCAGATGGCCCACCAGCCGTTCGAGCGCCTCGCGCGCGTCGACCAATGACCAGACGGTCCGCTTGTGAAGGGACACCCTGGCGTTGAACCGGATCTGCCGCTGCTGGGCATAGGCCTTGAGAAGATCGTAGAGGCTTGCCTCGTACCGGGAGTCGCGGTTGATGATCACAGGCTCCGGCGCCCCGCGGGCGAAGACGTCGCGGCCGAGCCAGGCCCGCTCGCCCATCTTCCTGGCCGCCTCGCGGATCGCCTCCAGGCGGCGCAGGCGCAGGGCCAGGGCCGAAGCGAGATCCTCGGCGCTCGGCTCCTCGCCTTTCGGCGGCTCGGGCAGCAGGAGGCGCGACTTGAGGTAGGCGAGCCAGGCCGCCATCACCAGGTAATCCGCCGCCAGTTCCAGGCGCATGCGGCGTGCCGCCTCGATGAAGGCGATGTACTGCTCGGCGAGCGCCAGGATCGAAATGCGGTGGAGGTCCACCTTCTGGCGCCGGGCAAGCTCCAGCAGCAGGTCGAGCGGCCCTTCGAACCCGTCCACGTCGACGAGCAGCGCGGGCTCGCTCTCGGCCCGCTCCGTGCGTTCGACATCCTCGAAGGGTAAGGGGTTTGCCATGGATGGTGCTCAACTCATAGGAGTTCGAAGCTTCATAAGCTTTAGGCGATCATCGCAAGCGCGGAATCGAGCCTGGCCCGGGCATCCACAGGATCCAAAGGCTCCGGATCATGGGTGATGCGGGCTAACGCAGCGTTAGCGCGTCGCAGGCCTTCGCCGCTCAGGATGGGCGCAGCCTCGGCGACAGCGCTCATCTCCTCCATGTTGCCGTTGCAATGCAGGGCCATGTCGCAGCCGGCCGCGAAGGCGGCCTCGGTCCGGTCCCGGAATGAACCCGAAAGAGCATGCATGGACAGGTCGTCGGTCATCACGAGCCCGTCGTAGCCGATATGGCCACGGACGATTTCCTCCATGACGACGCGGGAGGTCGTGGCCGGGTGCTCCGGATCCAGGGCCGTATAAACCACATGCGCCGTCATCGCGAGCGGCATGTCGGTGAGCATGCGGAACGGGGCGAAATCATGCCGTTCCAGCTCCTCGCGGGAGGCCTCGACAACGGGGAGCGCCAGATGGCTGTCGGCGCCGGCCCTGCCATGGCCAGGCATGTGCTTGACCACCGGCAGCACGCCGCCGGCCAAAAGACCCTCGGCGGCCGCCCGGCCCAGGACGGCCACCCGGCTCGGGGTCTGGCCATACGCCCGGTCGCCGATGATGTCGTGAGCGCCCGGCGAGGGCACATCCAGGACCGGCAGGCAATCGACCGTGATCCCGACGGAGCGGAGATCGTGGGCGATCAGCCGCGCCCCGAGCCGGGTGATCTCGCGCTGAACCAGCGGATCGTTGGCATGAAGACGGCCATAGGTGCTGCCTGAGGGGTATTTCGGCCAATGCGGCGGCCCCATGCGCTGAACCCGGCCGCCCTCTTGATCGATCAGGATCGGGGCATCCGCCCGCCCCACGGCGTCTCTCAAGGAGGCACACAGGGCCCTCACCTGCTCCGGGCTATCCACGTTGCGTCGGAACAGAATGAAGCCCCAGGGATCGGCCTCCTTGAAGAAGGCGACCTCGTCGGGGGTGAGCTCAGTGCCGGAGCATCCAGCAATAAAGGCGCGGGTTTTCATACCCGCGCCTTACGTCCCCTGCTCGGCAGGGTCAAGAAATCTCAGCCGCCAAGCTGACTTGGTTCAAGCCGTCTTAGTTCTTGGCGACGAAACACTGGCCGCCTTGGCCCTGCAGCTTGGAGCAGAGGGAGGAGGCTTCCTCCTTGGACAGAGGTCCGACCCGGACGCGATAGATGGTGCTGCCGTTCACCTCGGCCTTCCGGATGAGAGCCGGCATGCCCGCGAGGTCGGAATACTTGCGCTGGAAGGACGCGAAGGAGGTCTGTGCCGCAGCCTCCGAATTCGCCAGGCCGAGCTGGACCGAGAATCCGCCCACTGCCGTCGTGTCCGCGGCAGCTGGGGCAATCGGCTGAACCGAAGCGACCTGCTGGGGAGCCGGCGTGCTGGCGGGCGTGGCGGGCGCCGCGACCGGCTTGGGAGTCGGCGCGGGAGTTGCCGGAGCGGCCACAGGGGTGCTGGCTGCCGGCTTGGGCTGTGCCGATGCCACCTGAACGGGGACAGGCGTCGGACGGGCTGCCGGAGCGGCCTGTGCCTGGGGCGGCAGGGTCATGGCCGCGGGCGCCGCAGGCTGCGCGGCCGGCGGCTCGGATCCCGCCACCGTCCCGTCGGGACGGATCGTGACGGTGCGGACCTTCTTCGGCTCGCCGAGGTTCAGGCTGGCGGTCTGCTGCGGCTTGACCGCTCCGCCGGGAATGGTGCCGCCGGTCGCGTCGGCCACGGCGCTGCCGTTCAGGCGCACGGCCTGTTGCACGTCGACCGGCTGCTCCTCGCGGTTGACGACCTTGGTCGCTCCGTTCTGATTGGCGCGCTCGTAGATCTGCTTGTTCTGGTTCGGGATCTCGACCCCGCCCGGGTTCTGCGGCTGCACCTTCGTCGGCTCGGCGCTCGCCTTCACCAGGGGGGGCTCGCCGCCCGTGACCGCCGAGGAGCCGGAAGCCAGATAGGCTCCGCCGCCACCCAGCACGACAGCGCCCACGACGGCCGCGATCGCGATCACGCCCTTGCGGGAGCGACCCTTCTCGGCCGGCGCATAATCCTGGGACTGGTCGTAGTCCTGATCGGCATACTGCCCGGCCTGATCGGCGTAGTAGTCCTGGGCATAGGCCTCGTTGCCATAGCCATCCTGATCCTGCGAACCAGCCTGATGGGCATAAGCAGCCTCAGGAGCACGGCTCTGAGGGTAGGAGCCATGATCGAAGGACGGAGCGATATGATCCGCCTGCGAAGCACGAGCCGGCGTCGCCCGCGCCGCTTGCGGCATGGTGTCGCGGACGGCGAATAGATCGTCGATGGAAGAGCTCTGTTGCCGCGGACGCGGGGAACCGTCATTGGCCAAAATCGCTTGAAATGGATCGTCTTGCCCTACGATCCGGGCCAATTCCGCAAGCGGATCGCTCCGCCCGACGGAGGCCGGCTGAGATTGCGGGGTGCCCGCCTGGGCGAGTTGCCGTTCGATCTCGCTGAGGTCGACGGCAAAACGGGGCTTCACTGATTCGCTCATGCGCCGGATCTCCAGTTACGCGACAAGAGCACCTGCTGCTCCGCCGGCACGACGTGACAGAACCCGACGCGAATGCTTCGTAAGCGATTGATTCGCCTCAAGAAACACTATCGCATTTCGTCAGGTGCCGTGACGCCCAGGATTGCGAGACCAGATGCGAGCACACCTTTCAGGGCATGCACGAGAGCGAGTCTCGCCTGTGTTGAATCTTTATCAGTTAGATTAACAAAGCGTAATTGCGGCAAGTCTTTGCCCTTATTCCATAAACTATGGAAGGCGCTCGCCAGGTCGTAAAGGTAAAACGCGACCCGGTGAGGCTCATGTGCTTCGGCCGCAGCCTCGATCGTCCTGGGGAACTGAGCGATCCGGTGGATGATGTCCATTTCCGCTTCGTCACTCAGAATCGAGAGGTCGGCCTTCCCAAGCTGTGCCGCCGAGAAATCGGCGCCGGGGAACGCCTCCGCCGCCTGCCGAAGCACGGAGGCGCAGCGGGCGTGGGCATATTGGACGTAAAAGACCGGATTGTCCTTGGACTGCTCGACCACCTTGGCAAGGTCGAAATCCAGGGGAGCGTCGTTCTTGCGGAAGATCATCATGAAGCGGGCTGCGTCCCGGCCGACCTCGTCGACCACCTCGCGCAGGGTCACGAAATCGCCCGAGCGCTTGGACATCTTCACCGGCTCGCCGCCCCGCAGGAGCTTCACGAGCTGGCAGAGCTTCACGTCGAGATCGCCCTTGCCGTCCGTGACCGCCTTCACGGCCGCCTGCATGCGCTTCACGTAGCCGCCGTGATCGGCGCCCCACACGTCGATCATGGACGCGAAGCCGCGCTCGTACTTGGAGCGGTGATAGGCGATGTCGGAGGCGAAATAGGTGTAGGAGCCGTCGGACTTCAGCAGCGGACGATCCACCTCGTCGCCGAACGCGGTGGCGCGGAACAAGAGTTGCTCCCGGTCCTCCCAATCCTCGTCCTTCTGGCCCTTGGGCGGCGGAAGGCGGCCCATATAGACCAGATCGCGGGCTTTCAGCTCGGCGATCATCTTCGCGACCTCTCCCCCATTGCCCTCCTGGAGAGACCGCTCGGAGAAGAACACGTCGTGGTGGATGTTGAGGACCGCGAGGTCGCTCCGGATCATATCCATCATGGCGGCGATCGAAACATCCCGGACGAGCGGAAGCCACTCGGCATCCGGCTTATCGAGCAGGATATGGCCGTATTCCTTCGCCAGACGCTCGCCGACGGGCTTCAGGTAGTCGCCCGGATAGAGCCCCTCCGGAATCTCGCCGATCTCCTGGCCCAGGGCCTCCTTGTAGCGAAGAAAGGCCGAACGGGCGAGAACATCGACCTGCGCACCGGCGTCGTTGATGTAGTATTCCCGGGTGACCTTGTAGCCGGCGAAATCCAGGAGGCCCGCCAGGGCGTCTCCGAAGACCGCTCCCCGGCAATGGCCCACATGCATCGGGCCGGTCGGATTGGCCGAGACATACTCGACATTGATCGGCGAACCCGCCCCCTGCCCGCTCCGGCCGAAACCGCTGCCGTCGATGAGGGCCCCGCGCAGAACCTCGTGGAGGACCGACGGCGAGAGCCGGATATTGATGAAGCCCGGGCCGGCGATCTCGACCTTGGTGACGCGCGGATCCTCCTGAAGGTCGGCGACGAGCAGCTCGGCCAGGGCGCGCGGGTTCATGCGCGCCTCCTTGGCCAGCACCATGGCGGCATTGGTGGCGAGATCGCCATGCGAGGGATCACGCGGCGGTTCGACCACGACGCGGCTGACGTCCAGCCCCGACGGGATTTTTCCTGCCTCGGCCAACCGGCCAAGCGCATCCGCAACCCGCTTCTCAAACAGCCCGAAAATGTTCATGGTTCTTTGTCTCTGAAGGGCCTCGGCCCTGAATGCTCTGGTGCGCCTAACGCAGCTCCGGCGTCACGTCAAACAGGCGCCGGTGTTCGAGGATCGCATAGCGGTCCGTCATGCCCGCGATGTAGTCCGCCACGCGGCGGGCCAAGCGCGGTTCGTCCTCGCGCGGCAGATCCGCCTGCCACTCCTCGGGCATCAGCTCGGGCTCGGCCTTGAAACGCCTGAACAGGTCCCGCAGCACGTCGTCGGCCTGGGCACGGACCCGCATCACGTCCGGGTGGCGGTACATGCGGGCGTAGAGGAAGCGCTTGATGGAGGCATCGGCCTCCTTCATGGCTTTCGAGAAGCAGACCATGGTGTCGCCGGCCTGCCGGATATCCTCCGCCTTCTGCGGAGCCAGGGCGGCAATGCGGCGCTCTCCTTCGGCCACCACATCCTCGACGAACCGGGTGATGACGCGCCTGGTCAGTTCATGAATGCGCCGGGAGAGATCGAGGCCCGGGTAGCGCGCATCGATTTCCGTCAGGAGGCTATCGAGAAACGGCACCTCGCGCAGTTCTTCGATCCCGAACAGCCCTGCCCGCAATCCATCGTCGAGGTCGTGGGCATCGTAGGCGATGTCGTCAGCAATCGCCGCCGCCTGCGCCTCGCCACCAGCATGGGTGCCGAGTTCCAGGTCCTGCTGAGCGTTGTATTCGAGGATCGCCAGAGGGACCCCGTGCGCGGCATAGCGCAGGGTCGGCTTGCCCTCGGCATCGAGAAGCGGACCGTTATGCTTGACCAGCCCCTCCAGGGTCTCCCAGGTAAGGTTGAGCCCGTCGTATTCCGCATAGCGACGCTCCAGCCGGGTCACGATGCGCAGGGCCTGGGCGTTATGGTCAAAGCCGCCGAACCCGGCCATGCACTCGTCGAGCGTATCCTCGCCCGTATGGCCGAACGGGGTGTGGCCTAGGTCGTGGGAGAGCGCCAGCGCCTCGGCGAGATCCTCGTCGAACCCCAAGGAACGGGCGAGAGCCCGGGCGATCTGGCTCACCTCGATGGTATGGGTCAGCCGGGTCCGGAAATGATCGCCCTCGTGGTAGACGAAGACCTGGGTCTTGTGCTTGAGCCGGCGGAAGGCGGAGGAATGGATGATCCGGTCCCTGTCGCGCTGGAAGTCGCTGCGGGTGGGCGAGACCGCCTCCGGGTAGAGCCGGCCGCGGCTCCCCCAAGGATCACAGGCATAAGGGGCTCGCCATCTCTCGCCAAAGGGCCGCACGATCATCCCCGGGTTGAAGCCTTGTCAGCGCGCACTTACCTTGCTCATAACACCTTGTCCAAAGAATACGTCCTCCTGAGGACTGGAAGTGCCATGACCGGTATTACCCTGACTGACCGCGCCGCCCGCCGCATCAACGAGATCATGTCCTCCGAGCCTGCTGGTTCCCATCTGAGAATCAGCGTGAACGGCGGCGGCTGTTCGGGGTTCCAATATGCCTTCGACGTCGACCGGACCCGGCAGGACGACGATCTCGTCATCGAAAAGGACGGCGCGACCGTGGTGGTGGACGAGGTCTCGATCCAGTACATGGATGGCTCCGTCATCGATTTCGTGGACGATCTGATCGGCCAGTCCTTCAAGATCGAGAATCCCCATGCCACCGCCTCCTGCGGTTGCGGCACGTCGTTCTCGTTGTAAAACCGTTACGTAACGTCCTATTGTCCCGCCCGCATTGTCATTTCAGACTGACCGGCGCCAGATTCGCCGGCTTGGGGGATCCTATGGGACTTCGTTACCGCGCGGGAATCTGCGCACTTGCCTTGGTGGCCGGCTCGGCGGCGCTGCAGTTCGAGCCCGCCGTTCTGCGCGATCTCGTGGTCGACAACGGCACCCACCGCATCGCCGTGGGAGCGGTCAAGGTTCCGCTCTGGAGCGCCGCTTTCGCGCAATCCGCAGACAGTGTCAGCCTAGACAATGTGAGCTTCACCTTCGGATCGACGACCTACGAAGCCAAGCGGATCGAATTTTCAGGCATTTCCTCGTCGCGGGCCGAGATCGAGGCGCTGTTCTCCTCCACCTCCACGGAGCCGATGGAAAGCCGCCTGCGGCGCATCACCGTGAAGCAGATCACGATTCCGGAAGCGCGCGTGAAGCAGACCTTTGGACAGGACGTCCAGACGACGACCTACCGGAACACCACTCTCACCGATATCGCCCAGGGACGGATCGCCTCCGCGGTGATCGAAGCCACCGGCGCCGAGACGAAGCGCGCCAAGGGCAGCCTGCTCGTCAGCAACGGCCGGGCAGCCATGAGCGAGCTCGATCTGCCGGCTCTCGCGCGGGTTTACGAAGCAAAGGCGGACAGCGCCTCGGCTCCCTTCATGAAAATCTACGGAGCCTTCTCCATCGAGAATGTCGAGTTCACGGACACGGAAACGAACGTGACCGCCAAGATCGCCCGCCTCGGCGGCCGCGACTTCATGGGGCGCCAGACCAAGGATTCCTGGAACGGGACCTTAGGCCTCTTCACCGAGTTGGCCGACCGCCAGGATCTTTCCTCGGAGGATCAGGCCCGGCTCTTCCCCGCGCTCGCCGATTTTATCGAATCCTTCCAGATCGGCTTCGTCGAAGCGTCCGCGATTGAAGTGAAGTCCCGGGCCAAGGATTCCCCGGGCCAAGCCCGCATTGCTCGGATCGCCTACACGGGCGGCACGGATTCCCAGCCCGCCGACATGCGTTGGGAAGGCTTCGAGTTCTCCGACAAGGACAACCGCGTCAAGCTCGACGGCTTGAGCCTGACCGGGTTCTCGTTCCGCCAGACCCTCGACGGCCTGAGGACACTGCAAGGCAAGTCCTTCGACGACGTGGATCCGGCGACGGTGCGCAGCCTCGTGCCCACCCTCGGCACCCTGCGCCTTCAGGGTGTCTCGATCGACGGCGTCACCGACGACGAAGGCAAGAAGGTCAAGGTGCAGGCCGGCCTGAAAGGCTTCGAGCTAACGGCCGACAAGCCGGTGAACGCCATTCCCACCAATTTCCGGATCGGGCTGCAGAATCTGACGATGGCGCTGCCGTCGAGCAGCACGGACGACGCCGTCAAGGAACTCGTGGCGCTCGGCTACAAGGACATCGACGTGTCCCTCCTCGCCGCTGCCACCTGGAACGAGGCCGCGAGCGAAATCGCCTTGAGCGAAGTCTCGTTCCAGGGCCAGGAGATGGGCACCATCGCCCTGACGGGCCGCATCGGCAATGTCGGCCGGGATCTCTTCAATGCCGACACGGCTATCGCGACCGTCGCGCTGGTCGGAGCCAAGGCAAAGGCGCTCGACCTCACGGTCGAGAACAAGGGCCTGTTCGAGCGCTACATGGCCAAGTCCGCGAAGGAGCAGAAGACGACGCCGGAATCGCTGCGCCGCACCTATGCGGCTGCGGCGGCCTTCGTGGTGCCGGCGATGATCGGCAGTTCGGAGCAGGCTCAGACCCTGAGCCAGGCCATCGCCCGCTTCATCGCGAAGCCCGGCAAGCTCTCGGTCAACGCAACGCCGAAGGATCCGTCCGGCCTCGGCATCGCGGAAGCTGTGGTGCTGCCGGAGCCCAAAGCGATCCTCGAGAAGCTGAACGTCAGCGCGAAGGCGGAATGATCTGCCAAGGCTGAACGACGATGGTCAATATGCGCTCGCGAGCCTTCCGTCACCGAAGCCTCTCTCCCGTCATGGCCCGGCTTGTCCCGGCCATCCCGATCCTGTGAAGCACCGCGCTTCTCCGGTCGGGATCACCGGCACAGGGCCGGTGATGACGAGAGAAGTGGATCAACCTCCTGCCTGTCCAGACAGGGGTTCATCATACACATTCACGGCATCAAATCAGCGATGGCTGATCCTCTTCCGCCGCCTGCGCCTCCACGACGGCGATCGCCGTGATGTTGACGATGCCGCGCGCCGTCACGGACGGGGTCAGGATATGGGCGGGCTTGGCCGGGCCGATGAGGATCGGGCCCACGGGGAGCGAGTCGGCCAGGACCTTCGTGAACTGGAAGGCGATGTTCGCCGCATCCAGGTTCGGCATGATCAGCACGTTCGCCTCGCCCTTCAGGCGCGAGTTGGGGTTGACGCGCTCGCGGATCATCTGGGACAGAGCGGAATCGGCCTGCATCTCGCCGTCGACCTCGAGATCCGGCGCGCGCTCGTTGATGCAGGCGAGCGCGTCGCGCATCTTGAGCGCCGAGCGGCTGTCGGCCGCGCCGAAATCAGAGTGCGACAGGAGGGCGATCTTGGGCTCCATGCCGAAGCGGCGCACGTGGCTGGCGCAGGCGATCGTCATGTCGGCGATCTGCTCCGCGGTCGGGTCGATCTGCACGTGAGTGTCGGCGAGGAAGTAGGCGCCCTTCGAGGTGATGACGAGGGAGAGGGCGGCCATCTCGTGCACGCCCGGAGCAAGTCCGATGATGTCCTTGATGTGCTTGACGCGGGACTGGAAACGGCCTTCCAGGCCGCAGATCAGCGCATCCGCGTCCCCTCGCCTCACGGCGAGCGCGCCGATGACCGTGTTGTTGGTGCGCACCAGCGTCCTTGCCGCATCCGGCGTGATGCCCTTGCGGCCCGCCGCCTCGACGTAAGTGGCGACATAGTCCCGGTAGCGTGGATCGTCCTCCGGGTTCACCAGCTCGAAATGGCGTCCGATCTCCATGGACAGGCCGAAGCGCTTCATGCGTGTTTCGACCACGTTGGGCCGCCCGATCAGGATCGGCTTGGCGATGCCCTCCTCGACGATGACCTGCACGGCGCGCAGCACGCGCTCGTCCTCGCCCTCCGCATAGATGACGCGCTTTGGACCAGCCTTTGCCTGCGAGAACAACGGCTTCATGATGAAGCCGGAACGGAACACGAAGCGCCCGAGGGACTCCGCATAGGCATCGAGATCCGCCAGCGGCCGCGTGGCGACGCCGGAATCCATGGCGGCCTTCGCCACGGCCGGCGCGATGCGCAGGATGAGGCGTGGATCGAACGGGCTCGGAATCAGGGACTTGCGTCCGAAGGGATGTGCCTCGCCGCCATAGGCGCGCGCCACCACCTCTGACGGCGCCTCGCGGGCAAGGCCGGCAATCGCCTTCACGGCGGCGGCCTTCATCTCCTCGTTGATCGTGGTCGCGCCCACGTCGAGCGCGCCGCGGAAGATGTAGGGGAAGCACAGGACGTTGTTGACCTGGTTCGGGTAGTCCGAACGGCCGGTGCAGATCATCGCGTCGGGACGGGCGGCCTCCGCCTCCTCGGGCATGATCTCCGGATAGGGATTGGCGAGCGCCATGATCAGCGGGCGCGGCGCCATCTGGGCGAGCAGCTCCGGCTTGAGCACTCCGCCGGCCGAAAGGCCAAGGAACACGTCCGCATCCGGGATCACGTCGGCCAGCGTGCGCGCATCGGTGTCCTGCGCGTAAGCCGACTTCCAGCGGTCCATCAGCTCGTTGCGGCCTTCATGGACCACGCCCTTGATGTCCGTGACCCAGATGTTCTCGCGCTTGGCGCCGAGCGAGACCAGGAGGTTGAGGCAGGCGAGCGCGGCGGCGCCGGCGCCCGAGGTGACGATCTTCACGTCCTCGATGCGCTTGCCGGCAAGCTCCAGGGCATTCATCACCGCGGCGCCGACGATGATCGCCGTGCCGTGCTGGTCGTCGTGGAAGACCGGGATGCCCATGCGGGCCTTCAACCGCTCCTCGACCTCGAAGCATTCCGGCGCCTTGATGTCCTCGAGGTTGATACCGCCGAAGGTGGGCTCGAGCGCAGCGATCACCTCGACCAGCTTGTCCACGTTGTTCTCGGCCACCTCGATGTCGAACACGTCGATGCCGGAGAATTTCTTGAACAGGACCGCCTTGCCCTCCATCACGGGCTTCGAGGCGAGCGGGCCGATGTCGCCGAGGCCGAGCACGGCCGTGCCGTTGGAGATCACGGCCACCAGGTTCTGGCGGGAGGTGAGATTGGCAGCCTCGGCCGGGTCGGCGGCAATCGCCTCACAGGGGGCGGCGACCCCTGGCGAATAGGCGAGCGCCAGGTCGCGCTGGTTGCCGAGGGGCTTGGTCGGCTGGATCTCGAGCTTTCCGGGGCGGGGATGCTGATGGTAGAACATCGCTCCCGATTTCAGATCCTGCGAGATGTTGTCTCCCATCCCCGACGCTCCTTGCACTGACCAAACCAATCTGGAGGCCCTTGTGCGCGCGCTGCCCCCCTGCCGTCAATGTTCTTCTCTGGTCCAGGGGGCCGGCCGATGAAGCTTCGCCACCGTCTGAAGAACTGGCGCAATCCGCACAACCAGACCCGCGTCCATCTGGCCCGGATGGCAGGACGCTACGGCTATGTGATCGGCGAGTTCACCTACGGAAAACCCAAGGTGCGGTTCCCTGAATCGGGCAAAAAGCTCACCATCGGCCGCTACGGCTCCATCGCCGACAAGGTGGAGATCCTGCTCGGAGGCAACCACCGCACCGACTGGGGCACCACGTATCCGTTTTCCGCCTTCCGGGAACTCTGGCCCGGAGCACCCGAAAGCGAGGATTATCACACCTCCCGTGGGGACGTGACCATCGGCCACGACGTCTGGCTCGGCTCCGGGGCCATCATCATGTCGGGCGTGACCGTAGGGCATGGCGCCGTCGTGGCCGCCCATGCGGTCGTCACCAAGGACGTGCCGCCCTACGCCATCGTCGGCGGCAACCCGGCCAAGGTGATCCGCTACCGCTTCGACGAGGAGACCATTGCGGCGCTCCTCGAAGCGCAATGGTGGGACCTGCCGCGGGACAAGATCGCGACCCTCATCCCACTTCTGCAGAGCGATCGGATCCGCGAGTTGATCGCCGCCGTCAAGGTGCTGCGGACGCAGTGCGTCTGAGCGTGCGGCGCCCAAGGGCCCTAGCCTTCAGGCCAAGCGCCGGCCTCTCGATCAGGTACCAGGAAACGGCCGCTGCCAGCAGAGTCATCGCCAGCGAGGGCGCCAGCAATACGCTGGCGTCCACATCCGGCCAGAGCGCGCGCAGGGTCTGCTGGATCGGCCAGCCGTACAGATAGGCCCCATAGGATAAATCCGCCTTAGGTTCACAGGAAAAGCGCGTAACCACAGGCGACAGGGCAAGCCAGAGGATGCCATAGGCGGAGCCGACGAAGAGCAGCGCCTTGTAGAGGAACGTTCCGCTGCTCAGCCACGTGGCCAGGAACAGCATCAGTACGAGGGCACCCGAGAGACGGGCGCGATCGCGCCAGATGTAGAGAGCGCTGCCGCACGCGAAGATCAGCGGCAGGCGCAGAGCCGTTTCCGTGCCCTTCGGTGCATCGGGTCGCAGCAGATCGAGCCCGGCCAAACCAATCGCAAGCGTCGCGACGAGGACAAGCGCAGCGATGCGGGAGCGCAAAAGCCCGACGAGGCCGAGTACGAAAACGCCTCCGTAGCAAATGACCTCGTATTTGAGGGTCCAGACCGTTCCCATGGGAAAAGTGAAGGGATTGTCGGCAAACACGCCCGGCAGCGCGATGCTGCTCTTGAAGCTGGTGAGTGTCGCGGCGATGAAGCGGCGAAGGCCTGGGTTCTGCAGATAATCGCCAAAGGAGAGTGTGGTCATCGCAGCGCCGAGGAGGAACGACACCACGAGAACCGCCGCGATCAGACCCGGCGCAACGCGTAAAGCTCGGGCGATGGCGTAGTCACGCCAGCCACGCCGGTCGAAACTCATGGTGACGAGAAAACCGGAAATTGCGAAGAAGCCATTCACTGCATGCTCGCCGAGAGTGAAGCCAGTGGAAGCGATCAGCGGCTCGTCGGCGAGAACACCCGTGGTGACACTGAAGGCGTGAGAGATCACGACGGCGATCGCAAGCGCCAATCTGAGAACAGCGAAGTTGCTGTGAGGCTGCTCCAGAGCGCCATCAACGGATATGGCTCGAAATGGCGCCAGATGAGCCATCGTGCAGATCTACCTTCGCTTTCAGGTCCAAGTTTTTGCGTCCTGGACACGAAGGCATTAGCACTTATATGATATGTAATATCAAGACAATTTTGCATCAAGGCTCGTGTGAGCAGCTTGAGCCGTTGAGGATCAAAACGCCTTTCGCCCCCGGATCGCCGCCCAGGCGCCTGCCGCGGAGCCGGCGTAGCGCTCGATCAGCTTGCGCCGGAAGGTCAGGCTCGCGCCGGCGGCCTTCAGGGCGTTGATCGCCAGCATGCCGGGCGCCGGGTTCGGCAGGCCGTATTTGCGGCTCACATAGGCCCGCGACCAGGCTTGGTGCCAGCGGGAGGCGAAGATGCGGCCGGGCCTGTCGCCGCTCGACCGGCCGCGCCCGTGGCGGACGACGGCCTGCGGCACGTAGATCAGCGCGGAGCCGGAATCCGCGATGCGTCGGCAGAGATCGTCGTCCTCGTAGAACAGAAAGATGTTCTCGTCGAAGCCGCCGAGCGCCAGGAAGGCGTCGCGGCGGATCAGAAAGCACGCGCCGGAGAAGAACGGCGCGCAGGCCTCGCCCTCGGGCAGGACGAGCCTGCCGCCGGGATTGGTGAGCGACGTCGCGAGGAGCGAGCGCGGCTGGTAGAACACACGCCCATCGGGCTCGACGATCTGCGGCGCGAAGAACGCCGCCTCGGGATAGCGCCGCGCCGCATCGACGAGCGCTGCCACCGCGCCCGTGTCGACGACGCAATCCGGATTGACGATCAGCACGAACTCGGTGTCCGCCGCCCGTGCGCCGATGTTGTTGGCGCGGCCGTAGCCCTCGTTGCGGGCATTGCGGACGACGCGGGCGCCCTGCCCTTCGGCGACCGCGACCGTGCCGTCCGTCGAAGCGTTGTCGACCACGATTACCGGCACGCCGTCCGCCGCCAGCGCGCCGAGACACTCCGGCAGCGCATGGGCGCTGTCGAAGGTCACGACGATGGCGGTGACGTCCTGGCGGCTCATTTCTCCGGCAGGTTCAGCCGGATGTGCAGCTCGCGCAGCTGCTTCGGCGTCGCCTCGGAGGGCGCGCCGAGGAGCAGGTCTTCCGCCTTCTGGTTCATCGGGAACAGGGTGATCTCGCGCAGGTTATGCGCGCCGCAGAGCAGCATTACGATGCGGTCCACGCCGGCCGCCATGCCGCCATGGGGCGGCGCGCCGTACTGGAACGCGCGGTACATGCCGCCGAACCGCTCCATGACCTCCTGCTCGCCGTAGCCGGCGATCTCGAAGGCCTTCACCATCCGGTCGGGACGGTGGTTGCGGATCGACCCCGAGGCCATCTCGTAGCCGTTGCAGACCATGTCGTACTGGAAGGCCGTCATCTTGAGGATCTTGTCCTTGTCCGACGGATCGAGCGCCATGAACTCATCATGGTCCATGTTGCCCATGGAGAACGGGTTGTGGGAGAAGTCGATCTTCTTCTCGTCCTCGTTCCATTCGTATTGCGGGAAGTCGACGATCCAGCAGAACTCGAAGCGGTCCTTGTCGATGAGGCCGAGCTCGTCGCCGATGCGGGTGCGCGCCTTGCCGGCGAGCGAGGCCGCCTTGTCCTCGGCCCCGGCCGAGAAGAACACCGCGTCGCCCGCCTTGATGCCGGCCTTCTCGCGGATCACCGCCTGGGCGGCCTCCGGGATGAACTTGGCAATGGGGCCTTTGCCGGTGATCTGGCCGCCCTCTTCCTCGAACACGATGTAGCCGAGTCCGGGCGCGCCTTCCGTGCGGGCCCAGTCGTTGAGCTTGTCGAAGAACGAGCGCGGCTGCGAAGCAGCACCGGTGGCTGGAATGGCGCGCACGACGCCGCCGGACTTGATCACGTTCTTGAACGCGTTGAAGGTCACGTCCTCGCGGGTGAACACCTCCGACACGTCGGCGATGACGAGCGGGTTGCGCAGGTCCGGCTTGTCGTTGCCGTATTTGAGCATCGACTCGAAATACGGAATGCGCGGGAACGTCTCCGTGACCGGCTTGCCGTCCGCGAATTCCTTGAAGGTGTCGCGGATCACCGGCTCCATGGTCTGGAAGATGTCTTCCTGGGTGACGAAGCTCATCTCCACGTCGAGCTGGTAGAACTCGCCCGGCAGGCGGTCGGCGCGCGGGTCCTCGTCGCGGAAGCAGGGAGCGATCTGGAAGTACCGGTCGAAGCCGGAGATCATGATGAGCTGCTTAAACTGCTGCGGCGCCTGCGGCAGTGCATAGAACTTGCCGGGATGGATGCGCGACGGCACCAGGAAGTCGCGCGCGCCCTCGGGCGACGACGCGGTCAGGATCGGCGTCGTGAATTCGAAGAAGCCGCTCTGCTGCATGCGGGAACGCAGGCTGTTGATGATCGCCCCGCGCTTCATGATGTTGGCGTGCAGCTTCTCGCGGCGCAGGTCCAGGTAGCGGTAGGTGAGACGGGTCTCCTCCGGGTAGTCCTGGTCGCCGAAGACCGGCATCGGCAGCTCGGCCGCCGGACCCAGCACCTCCATGTCGGTGATGTAGAGCTCGACCATGCCGGTGGGCAGCTCCGCATTCTCCGTGCCGGCCGGGCGCTTGCGCACCTTGCCGTCGACCCGGATCACCCATTCCGACCGCGCCGCTTCCGCCTGCTTGAAGGCCGGCGAATCCGGATCGATCACGCACTGCGTCATGCCGTAATGGTCGCGCAGGTCGATGAACAGCACGCCGCCATGGTCGCGGATGCGGTGGCACCAGCCGGAGAGCCGGGCGACCTGGCCGACATCGGATTCGCGGAGCGCGCCGCAGGTGTGGGAACGGTAACGGTGCATGGAGGCGGACATGGGAAAGCCTGCTGGTTCGGTTCGAAGCGCAACATCCATGGGAGGCCCGGGAAGTCAAGGCGGAAGGACGAAATGGGACCCCGCGCCCGCTGCCCGGATGGGTGGAGGCCCGTCCGCCCCGGCAGGTCAGCCCTGGCTTGTCCTCGGGATCCTTGCCGTTCTCCTCCGCCCTCGTTGCCGAGGAGCGGCCACAAGGCATCCCGCAAGATCCCATGCGCGCTGGATCCTCCTTCGAGACGCCGCTGCGCGGCTCCTCAGGCTGAGGCCTGTGGGGTTGGAAGCATGGATCACCGGATCTTGGTCGACCCTGGAAACCTTCGCCGTCATCACCGGCCTCGTGTCGGGAAGCGCGATGCGGCAGGTGCGGCGCTTGTCCGATGGAGCCGGGAGAGGATCAGCCCTGATCCTCTCCCTCGTCATCCCCGGGCTTGGCCCGGGGATCCCGCTTGTGTGGAGCACGGCGCTCTTCCGATCGGGATGGCCGGGACGGAAGGTTGGTCCGACACGCACTTCGACATCCCGGGCTTGGCCCGGGATCCGCGCCTTCGCTGCGGTTCCGGAAGACGTGGATGGCTGGCACAAGGCCGGCCATGACGAGGAGAATGTCGGGATGGCTGAGAAGCCATGGCGCAGGTCTGGCGAGCGCGGGCATCTTGCTGTGTTGCTGTCAAAGAGCCAGCCCCTTGGGGCCCGCAGCTTGCGCTGCGAGCCTTTCAGGAGATCGAGGGTGGCGCGATGGGCAGCCCGGCTCGATGATGATGGTGGGAGATGGAAGAGCCGGACGGCACCTCGCGCACGGTTCTTTTCAGGCGGACCAGCTGGGACGACACCCAAGGTCGGCCTCCTGCGCTCCCAGGCGTGCGAGGCCTGCCGCGGGACCGTGCCGGCTCCCGTCACTGCGACGCCTCGCGAGCGCGCCCCTCGCAGGAACCGATCTGCACAAGGGTATAGCTCAGATGCAACCCTGTGTCAAGAACAAAGTGAGAACATAGCGTTGCACCGGTTCACGCCTGCTCACCGCTCCTGCTCCCTGTCCCGTCATCACCGGCCTTGTGCCGGTGATCCCGATTAAGAAGGCGCTGCGCCTTTCCGATCGGGATGGCCGGGACAGGCCCGGCCATGACGTGGTGGGTGTGACGAGCGCTTGTGATCCAACCCTCGGCCCTCATCCTGAGGAGGCTGCGCAGCAGCCGTCTCGAAGGATGGTTCCCGAGAGCCCTGGAGCCTCCTTCGAGACGCAGACGGATGTCTGCTCCTCAGGATGAGGGCGGAGAGGTGGCACCGCAGGCGGGGTGGCCGGAACCGATCCCCGGATCAGGTCCCGGGGAGATCTGACGGGAAGGCGACCGGCTGCCGAGGATAACGAAAAAGGGTGTGGCCGGGTCCGCGGCCGCCTTCCCGGTGTCCGGGCCTTGCGTAGCGCCGGTGCCGGATAGCCACCCTGGATCTGCCCCTGCGTCACTCTTGCCGATCTGCAACCTTGCTCCATGTTCCCGGGGCAGGTAAATGAAACAACATATTGTTGCGGGAGCCCGAGAGCCGATGACCAATTACATCCCCACCCAAAGCATCTCCACCACCGACCAGCATGCCCTGTCGCTGGTCAGTGGCGACAGCGTCCTTCTCAATCCGGGGATCGTCCTCTCAGCCAGCGGCGCCGGAGCCGACGGCATTCATTCCGGCGGGATTGAGGACACCATCTTACTGCGATCCGGTTCGCGGGTGTCGAGCGAGAACGGAACGGGCATTCATGTCCAAGCAGGCTCTGTGGTCGAGATCGACGCAGGCGCGTCCGTCTCGGGCAGGCTCCAGGGTGTGAACATTGATGCTTCGAACCGGACCGATATCATGTCGACCCTGCTCCTGAATTACGGTTCGATTACGGGAGAGATCGGCGTCAGGTCCAACAATAGCCGGCTGATCGAGGAACAGATCGTCAACCATGGCTCGATCCTCGGCACCAATGGAGCGGGTCTTCGGTTAGATGGCGCCGTATCCGTCATCAACACTGGAACGATCGAAGGATCAAACGGCATTGTCCTTGGCAATCCTCAAGCTCTGCGGGTGATCACCAATTCCGGCACCATCATCGGGAAGGACGGCCCTGCAATTTCCTTTAATACAGCAAACCCCTATGGCGACGTTGTTGTCAACACAGGCCATATTGTGGGAAACATCAGTTTCTCTGGTCAGAGTAATGGCAGTCTCATACGTGGCGATCTCTATGACGGCCGCGGCGGAACGATCACGGGAACCATCTCTCTGGGTAGCGGCCACGACCGTGCGTTTGGCGGCGCCGGAGCGGAGACCTTCGAAGTCAGGTCTGGCAACGACACCATCGACGGCGGCGGCGGCCACGATACCGTGCTCTTCAACCAAAACCGCTCCCTATACGACGTCTCCACCGCCGGCGGCGTGACGACGGTCGCGAGCAAAGGCACTCCCGCGACAGACACTGACACCCTGACCAACGTGCGCTTCCTGAAGTTCGACGACACCACCGAGATCCTCTACAACACGAAGCCCGACAGCGTCGGCCTGACGCAGACCACCTTCGCCGAGAATGCCCTCACCGGCACGCCGATCGCCACCGTGGCGGCCCGCGACGCGGAAGGCGATGCGCTCACCTACACGCTCGTCGATCCCACCGGCACCTTCGGGCTCGTGGGCAACGCCCTGGTGCTGCTCAAGGCGCTCGATTTCGAGACCC